>CAZNLO010000044.1:4422-20675 GCA_964573935.1 uncultured Parvibaculum sp.
CATTGATCCAGAGCCGCAGGGGGCCTAGAAGCGGTTCCAGGAAAAGTGGTCTTCCGGTTTTCCGTCCGGGACCGCGCAAAAAATATAAACGAAAGCCTTGCCTTAACCGGCGGGGCTTTTTGTTGTTGTGCTGCGCTGTGATAGAACGAGTTCATGAAAACTTCTCCTCTTCTCTTTGGCATTCTCAACATAACGGCGGATAGTTTTTCTGATGGGGGGAAGTATCTGGCGCCTGAGGCGGCGGTTGCGCGCGGGCTTGAGCTTATGGCCGAGGGGGCGCATGTGCTGGATGTGGGCCCAGCCTCGTCGCACCCTGATGCCCGCTCTGTTACGGCAGAAGAGGAGATCGGGCGGCTGGCATCTGCTTTGCCGAAACTGCAAAGTGCAGGCGCGATGATTTCGGTTGATAGCTACCGCACACAGACGCAGCGCTGGGCACTGGCGGCGGGGGTGGACTATCTCAATGACATACAGGGGTTTGCGGACGAGGATTTTTATCCCGAGCTGGGTGCGGCGTCGGCCAAGCTGATTGTGATGCATTCCATTCAGGGCAGAGGGCAGGCAACGCGGGCGGCACCGCCTGCCGGGTCTATGCTGGATCACGTCTCGCGGTTTTTTGAGACGCGGTTTGCTGCGCTGGAGAAAGCCGGTGTTTCGCGCGACCGGCTGATCCTTGATCCGGGGATGGGTTTTTTTCTTGGGGGGACGCCTGCTCCTTCGCTTGAGGTGTTGCGGGGGCTTTCGCTGCTGAAAGAGAGATTTGGGGTGCCGGTCTTTGTTTGTGCGTCGCGCAAGAGTTTTTTGCGGGCTTTGACGGGGGCGGATGTGCGTGGCGACCGGTCGTCCACACTGGCCCCAACACTGGCTGCTGAACTTTATGCAGCGGGGGCGGGCGCGGATATGATCCGTACACATGAGCCCCGGCCTTTGGTTCAGGCGCTGAAAGTATGGGCGGCCCTTGTCGGTTAACTCTGTCTCTTTCCGGCATCGTGCCCCGAGAAACGTAAAGAACAGCAACAATTCGTTAACCCCTTGCGAAAGGAAACGGGCATATACTCCTGCTTGGGGAAATTTCTGTTTGGGATGAAGGCGCACCAATGTCGCGTAAATATTTTGGTACTGATGGTATTCGGGGAACGGCAAACCGTTCTGCAATGACGGCGGAGACGGCGCTGCGTGTCGGCATGGCGGCGGGGCGGGTGTTTACCCGTGGGGACCACCGTCACCGGGTGGTGATCGGGAAGGACACGCGGCTGTCTGGGTACATGATTGAGAACGCGCTGGTTGCGGGGTTTACATCTGTTGGTATGGATGTGTTTCAGTTCGGCCCGCTGCCGACGCCGGCTGTGGCGATGCTGACGCGCTCTATGCGGGCGGATCTGGGGGTGATGATTTCTGCATCACACAATTCGTTTGAAGACAACGGAATCAAACTGTTTGGGCCGGATGGGTATAAACTTTCCGATCTGGTTGAACATGAGATCGAGCGTCGCATGGACAACGGGGTCATGGACCATCTGGCACCGCCGGAGGAAATCGGGCGAGCGAAACGTATTGAAGATGCGCAGGCGCGTTACATTGAATCCGTCAAACGCACTTTCCCCAAACATCTGAGCCTTGAAGGCGTGCGTATCGTTGTCGATTGTGCGCACGGAGCGGCCTATAAGGTTGCACCGACTGCGCTGTGGGAGCTTGGGGCGGAAGTGGTGAGCATCGGGGTTGACCCTAACGGGCGGAACATCAATGCAGGGTGTGGTTCAACGGCACCCGAACGCATGTGCCAACTGGTGCGCGAGCGGCGTGCGGACATTGGCATTGCGCTTGATGGGGATGCGGACAGGGTGATTATTGCCGATGAGAACGGTGAACTGATCGACGGAGATCAAATCATGGCGCTGGTGGCGCGGTTCTGGAAAGAACAGGACCTGTTGTCGGGGCCTGGTATTGTTTCCACGGTGATGTCAAACCTCTCGCTTGAGCGTTATCTTGAAGGGCTTGGACTTGAGCTGGCCCGAACGCAGGTGGGAGACCGGTATGTGGTTGAACATATGCGGGCTCACGGGTTCAATGTGGGAGGCGAGCAGTCGGGACATATTGTGCTCTCTGATTTCGCAACGACGGGTGACGGGCTGATTGCGGCGCTTCAGGTTCTTGCGGTGGTACAGAGCACCGGCAAGCAAGTAAGTGAAGTTTGTAATCTTTTTGAACCGTTGCCGCAGCTTTTGAAAAATGTCCGGTTTAAGTCCGGGGCGCCGTTGGAAAATAGTGTGGTGCAGGAAGCCATCAAGGATGGTGAGGCGCGATTGGGATCAGCCGGGCGCATTGTTGTGCGCAAGTCAGGTACGGAACCTTTGATCCGGGTGATGGCTGAGGGTGACGATGCAACCCTGGTCAGGGCGGTGGTGAACGATATTACGTCGGCGATTTCCCAAGTCGCTGTCTGACACAAGCGATCTGAACATTATGAATGACAATGACCTTCCCGATGTGGCTGCTGTTGACGGGCAAAAAATGGGGCGGGTGTTGGTTGTTGCAGGCTCTGACAGTGGCGGCGGTGCCGGTATCCAGGCTGACATAAAAACCATTACGATGCTGGGCGCTTATGCGGCAACTGCGATCACAGCGATTACGGTGCAGAACACGCTTGGTGTATCTCAGGTCTTTCCACTTGAACCCCACCTTATTAAAGCGCAGATGGGCGCGGTGCTGGATGATATTGGCGCCGATGTGGTGAAGCTCGGCATGTTGCATTCCAGTGCTGTCATTGAAGCGGTGGCGGGCGAGCTGGAGGCGCGCGCGAGTTTTGATCTTGTGGTTGACCCCGTGATGGCAGCAACCAGCGGTGCGGCGCTTCTGGAGGAGGATGGCATGTTGGCGCTTCGGAACCTTCTTGTGCCGATGGCTACGTTGCTTACTCCCAATATGGCGGAGGCGGCGGTGCTGACGGGCAGGCCGGTTGAGACGCTGGACGATCAGAAACGAGCGGGGGAGGCGTTGATCGGGCTTGGGCCCCGAGCCGTGCTCGTTAAGGGCGGGCACGGGAGTGAGGCTGACGTGCATGATGTGCTGGTGACGCAGGACAGTATCGAGATACTGTCGAGCCCGCGCATTGAGACCCGTCATACCCATGGCACAGGCTGTACGTTGGCTTCAGCCATTGCGGCGTTGCTCTCGCAGAGGGTGCCCATGGGCGAGGCGGTGGCGATGGCGCGCGATTATGTGCACGCGGCGATTGCAACAGCACCAGGTCTGGGGCAGGGACACGGGCCGCTCAACCACGGGCATCCGCTTCAGGGCGATGAGTGATGACAAAGCTGACCCTGTTTCAGGTTGATGCCTTTGCCGACAAGCCGTTTGAAGGAAACCCTGCGGCTGTTGTGCCGCTGGAAAGCTGGCTGCCGGATGAGACGTTGCAGGCCATTTCTGCTGAAAACAATCTGGCGGAGACGGCTTTTTTCGTTGGTGTTGAGGAAGGGTATCAACTTCGCTGGTTTACGCCCACGGTGGAGGTGCCGTTATGTGGCCATGCTACTCTTGCCTCTGCCCATGTTCTGTTTTCACATCTTGGGCATGAGGCTGCGAAGATTTTCTTCCAGACCAAAAGCGGAAAACTTACAGTTTGTCGGGAGGGGGATTTGTACGCAATGGATCTTCCTAGCGACATGGCCCGGCCCACCATGGGTTCGGAGGCTCTGGCAGAGGCGTTGGGGGCGAAGCCTGTCATGGTGTTGAAGGGGAAAAGCATTCTTGCAGTGTTTGATGACATGCGCGAGGTTGCCGGGCTTGCCCCCGACCTTGCGCGCCTCACCAAGCTATGCGTCGAGGCGAAGATGGGCGTGATTGCAACTGCGCCGGGCGATTCTGGACTTGGTTGGGACTGTGCTTCACGGTATTTTGCGCCCCATGTGGGCGTTCCTGAAGATCCGGTAACGGGCTCCGCTCATACGACCATTGTTCCCTTCTGGTCGAAGCGGCTGGGGAAAGAAGAGATTACCGCACGGCAGATTTCCAGACGCGGGGGCACGCTCTTTTGTACGGCGGGCAAGGACCGGGTCATTATGCGGGGGCGGGTGGCGGACTATCTGGTGGGGACCATTACCGTTTAAGCTCGGCCAGCGCGATGCCTCCCAGAATGATGGTAAGTCCGGCCAATGCGGCGCGTGTGACAGTTTCGTCCAGGAACAAGGCGCCAACAATCAGGGCCAGGACGGGCACCAGATAATTGGTCATGGACATGAATGAAGGACCGGCACTCTCTATCACGCGGAAATAGACGATGGTTGCATAGCCAACAGGCAAGGCCCCTAGGACAATGACTGCGCCCCATGCAGGGAGCGATATTTCTGCAACGTTCAAAGGGGTCTGCCCCCAGGCGAACGGCAGCATTATGAGGGCCGCCAGTCCGGTGGTTAAACAGGCCTTGGTGTAGAGCGGGACGGGTGGGGCACGGCGCGCGATGATGGCGTTGACGGCAAAGAAGAAGGCCGCCGCAAGCACCAACCCCTCTCCCAGAAGCGGGATGCCGCCGCTGGTTTTTTCTGTCGTCATGTTGGGGCTGACAACAATGGTCAGGCCGACAAGCCCGATCAGGAAGCCTGCAATGCGCGTGGCCGTGAGAGTTTCTCCGGGGATAAAAATACGGGCGAGGACCAGCGTGAAAAGCGGCATGACGCCAATGAGGATGGCGGCGCGACCAGATGGCATGAGGGCGATGCCCCAGGTGAGAAGGAAGAAGGGGATGAGGTTTCCGCAAAAAGCCAGAGCCGCAAGCCAGCCCCAGACACGAGGGGAGCGGGGGAGGGGCTCGCGTTTCAGCATCATCAAGGGCGCCAGCACAGCAGCGGCGATGGCCATGCGGATGGAGACCGACCAGGCGGGGCTCATTGTTTCGACGACAATGTCGGTCAGGGCAAAAGAGCCGCCCCACAGGAGGGCCAGCAGTCCCAGGTCGCGGTAGTCGGCGGGGCTGTGATGCTTGAGGCTCACAGGCACTCCTCCAGCGCGGCGAACAGGCGATCCACGTCTTCGTCACTGTTGTAGAGATGGGGTGTCAGTCGCATGGATGTGCCGCGCAGGCTGACATAGACATTGCGGCTGGCCAGATGATTGAGGAGCCCTTCGGGCACCGCGTCTGGAAATTGCACGCCCAGGAAATGAGGCGCGCGCAGGTTCGGGGCGTTGGCAGCAAGGCCGAGCGCGCTGGCCCTCGCTGCCAGAGTGTCGGTCTTGGCACGCAGGGTGGTTGCGATGTTTTCAACACCCCAGTCGAAAATTTGTTCGAGGGCACGTTTTGCCATGGGCATGAGCTGAAAATTTGCACGTTCGCCCATGTCATAGCGTTTCGCACCTGGTTGATAATCGTCTTCATAGTTAACCAGGTTTGCAAGATCGTGTGATCCTTTGCGCGCGATCCAGTTTTCTTCCAGTGGTCTGCCGCCGTGCCACCGAGGGGCGACATACAAAAAGCCCAGCGCGTAAGGGCCCATTAGCCATTTGTAGGTGGGAGCCACGAGAAAATCCGGATCGATCTCGGCAACATTGATCGGCATGGCGCCCAGAGATTGGGAAAGGTCGAGGACAAGCGCCGCGCCGACGGCTTTTGCCCTCCGGGACACGGCCTTAAGGTCGATGAGGGCACCATCTGTCCAGTGACAATGGGGGAGGGCGACCAACGCTGTTTGTTCCGATATGGCCTCAAGGATGGCGGGCGTCCAGTCGAGCCCCCGATGTGTTCTGGCGGGGGCTGAAACTGTTCTGAGTGACGCCCCGTTCTCGCGCGCAAGTCTCTTCCATGAATAAATATTGGAAGGGAACTGTTCTGCGAGGACCAGTACTTCCTGGTGCGCCTTGAGAGGTATGTTTGCCGCGGCTACTGCGATGCCATAGGAGGCAGCGGGCACAATGGCGATGTCGTTCGTCTCTGCCCCGATCAGGTTTGCAAAGAGTGCGCGGGTTTCTTCAGACGTTGTGAAAAAATCCTGAGCGGTCACACCCCAGGGATGGCGCTTGGCGCGGATGGCTTCTTCGCCTTCTTGCACGACGCTTGTCATGAGCGGCGACATGTAGGCGCAGTTCAGATAGGCGATGTGTTTGGGAATATCGAATAAGGCGCGCTGGCAGGGAATCATTAAGAAAAACCTCAGACTGGGGAGCTGGAGTTTAGGCAATCCGGCCTTTTTCACAAATCGCATTTGACAGCAAGGCGTGCTCGGCCTATATCCGCCGTGGGCCACCTCTCCCCACCGAGAGGCGACTATCTGTGAGGATAGATACAGATAATGACGACGAAGATAGAAACGACGACTATAGATCGGCCGGCGACACGCCCGGCCAACCCGAATTTCTCCTCTGGTCCCTGCGCCAAGCGCCCGGGATGGACCCTTCAAAATCTTTCAGATGCCTGTCTGGGCCGGAGCCATCGTTCCAAGCCCGGTAAAACCAAGCTCGCGGAAGCGATTGAGCGTACGCGCACCGTTCTGGGTGTGCCGGACGATTATCGTATCGGCATTGTTGCGGCTTCTGACACCGGCGCCATGGAGATGGCGATGTGGTCGTTGCTCGGCGAACGCGGCGTCGACATGATGGCCTGGGAGAGTTTCGGATCGGGCTGGATAACGGATGTTGCCAAGCAACTGAAACTTGAAGATGTGCGCAAACTTGAAGCGGGATATGGCGAACTGCCGGACCTTGGCGCCGTTGATTTTTCCCGTGATGTGGTTTTTACCTGGAACGGGACGACCTCTGGTGTGCGGGTTCCCAATGGGGACTGGATCGCAGCAGACCGCAGCGGCCTGACCTTGTGTGATGCGACATCTGCCGCCTTTGCCATGGCACTGCCCTGGTCAAAGCTCGATGTGACAACTTTCTCCTGGCAGAAGGTGATGGGGGGAGAGGCCGCGCATGGCATTCTCATTCTTTCCCCGCGCGCCGTTGAGCGGCTTGAAAACTACACGCCCGCATGGCCGATGCCGAAGATTTTCCGGCTGACGAAAGGCGGCAAGCTGATCGAGGGTATTTTCAAAGGCGAGACAATCAACACGCCTTCCATGCTGTGTGTGGAGGACTATCTTGATACTCTAACGTGGGCAGAGTCCATTGGCGGACTGCCAAGTCTTGTGGCGCGCGCCGACGCCAATCTGGCCGTTCTTGCCGATTGGGTCAGCCGCACCGCCTGGGTTGATTTTCTGAATGTTGATGTGGCAACAAGGTCCACAACGTCTGTCTGCCTCAAGGTGGTGGACGCACGCGTGTGCGCCTTGCCGGATGATGAGCAAGCTGCGATTGCCAAGAAAATCGTATCGCTTCTGGACGCAGAGGGCATTGCCTATGACATTGGGGCTTACCGGGACGCCCCGGCGGGTCTTCGCATCTGGGCCGGCTCGACCATTGAGACTTCCGACCTGCGTGCACTTGTGCCGTGGCTTGACTGGGCTTTTCAAGAGGCCTGCGACACGGTTGCCCCGGCTTAAGGTTGCCCACAAAACATTTGAGAGCGGCTTGTTTGCTCTCCCCTTTTTCTCATTATTAATGGAGTTGGTTCATGCCCAAGGTATTGATTTCTGACAAGTTGAGCCCGGCCGCTGCCAAAATTTTTGAAGACCGGGGTATCGAAGTTGATGTGAAGGTTGGTCTTGACCGCGATGAGCTGATTAAGATCATCGGTGATTATGATGGGCTTGCTATTCGCTCCGCCACCAAGGTGACGCCGCCGGTGATTGCGGCTGCCAAGAAGCTGAAAGTTGTGGGCCGGGCCGGTATTGGTGTGGACAATGTTGATCTGCCAGCGGCAACGGCTGCGGGGATCATCGTGATGAATACGCCGTTCGGTAATTCCATCACCACGGCGGAACATGCGATTTCCATGATGACGGCTTTGGCGCGTCAGATACCTGAGGCCAGTGCGTCTACCCATGCAGGCAAGTGGGAAAAATCCAAATTTATGGGAGTTGAACTTACTGCCAAGACACTGGGTGTGATCGGGTGCGGGAATATCGGGTCCATCGCTGCTGACCGCGCTCTTGGCCTGCGTATGAAAGTTGTGGCGTTCGATCCGTTTTTGACGCCTGAGCGGGCTGCTGACATTGGGGTTGAAAAAGTCGACCTTGATGTGCTGTTTGCACGGGCTGATTTTATTACATTACATACGCCGTTAACGGACAAGACGCGCAACATTCTTGATGCTGCGGCGTTTGCCAAAATGAAAGACGGTGTGCGGATTGTGAATTGCGCGCGCGGTGGCTTGATCGTTGAAGTCGACCTCAAGGCAGCTCTTGAGAGCGGCAAGGTGGCAGGGGCAGCTTTGGATGTGTTTGAAGTGGAGCCTGCAAAGGAGAACCCGCTTTTTGGCATGGCAAATGTAATTTGTACGCCGCACCTTGGGGCCTCAACGTCGGAAGCACAGGAAAATGTGGCGTTGCAGGTGGCAGACCAGATGGCGGACTATCTGCTCACCGGGGCGGTGACGAATGCCATTAACATGCCTTCTATTTCAGCGGAAGAAGCGCCCAAGCTCTCCCCTTATGTGGCGCTGGCCGAGCAACTTGGGTCTTTTGCCGGGCAGTTGACGGAAACGGGCATTAAGGAAGTCACCATCGAGTATGAAGGTGAGGTCAGCGGGCTGAACACCCGTGCGTTGACCAATGCAGCGCTTTGCGGGTTGCTGAAGCCGTTGCTGGCGGATGTGAATATGGTGTCTGCTCCCGTTATTGCGAAGGAGCGCGACATTGAGCTGACGGAAGTGAAACGCGAAGAGCCACGCGGTGCCTTTGAAACCTATATCCGTCTGACGGTGAAGACGGAGCGTCAGGAACGGTCTGTCGCGGGTACTGTGTTCTCGGACGGCAAGCCGCGTCTCATTCAGGTTAGAGGCATCAACATGGAGGCCGAGCTTGGGCCGCAGATGCTCTATATCGTCAATGAGGACAAGCCCGGCTTCATCGGGGCGCTTGGGACTGTGCTAGGGAATACTGGCGTTAATATCGCCAATTTTCGCCTTGGGCGGGATGAAAAAGGCGGAGATGCAATCGCTCTGGTGGAACTTGACCAGGTGCTGAGCGAGGACGCATTGAAAGCAGTTGAGGCTATTCCTCATGTGAAGCAGGCGAAGGCGCTTTCGTTTTAATCACTCACGGCAAGATGCGCTTTGCGCACTGCCTGCATGGGCGCGGCCTGACCGGCCGGACCACGGTCGTGGTCTTGAAGAATGCATCATATGAAAAAGGGTCCCTTGCGGGGCCCTTTTTTCGTTTGCCTGTTGGGGGGTGCTTTTGCATACTCGGACAATGACAGAAACAACTCATACGGACGTTCTTATTGTCGGTGGCGGGCCTGCCGGTGCGGCTCTTGCCTATCTGTTTGCACGCAACGGGCTTGATGTTGTGCTGGCGGAAAGGCACGAAAATTTCGAGCGGGCTTTTCGCGGTGAAGGCCTGATGCCGGGCGGGAAAGACGCTATTATGCAGATGGGACTGAAGGCGGCGTTTGCGGGCGTGCCGCAAACCCAGATCACAACCATGGACTTCTGGCTGGCGGGAAAGAGGGTTATCAGAGCAGCGCCGGAGAATGTATCCGACACGCTCCCGACTATGATTTCACAGCCGCATTTTTTAACGATGGTGACGGATGAAGCTTCAAAGTTTTCGGGCTTTCGGCTTTGGATGACGGCTAATTTGCGGGGGTTGATCGAGGAAGGAGGGCGGATTGTTGGTGCGCATCTGAAGGTGGATGGCGAAGACCAGGATGTTCGCGCGCGGCTTATTGTTGGCGCAGACGGGCGGTCCTCGACTACGCTTAAACTCGCCCGACTGCCTTCCAAGGCTGCACGCAAAGAGGATTTTGACATTTTTTGGGGTCGATTTCCCTGTCCACCGTCCATGGTAGATGGGGGTGCCTTCGGGGCGATTGCCGACAATGCCCTGACGTTGGGGTTTCAAAACCCTTTTGGCGACCTACAGATTGCCGCAATGATTGACAAGGGGGGATTTGGCGACATTCGTGCGCATGGTCTCGATCAATGGATTGATGCGTTGACGCACCGCGTGCCGCCGGATGTTGGTTCCTTTCTGCATGACCATAAGGATGAACTGGCAGATTTTACGGTGCTTAATGTGCAGGTTAACCGGGCGGAAGAGTGGTGGCGACCGGGTGTGCTGCTGATCGGGGATGCCGCTCACACAATGTCGCCGGTCGGGGCTCAGGGCGTTAACATGGCGCTGCGTGATGCGCTTGTGGCAGCTAATCATCTGGTGCCTGCCCTTCGGGGGGCTGATAGCGCTCTCGATCTAGCCTGTGCGGCTACTCAAGAAGAACGGATGAAGGAGATTGTTCCCTGCCAGGCTGCGCAGGCCCGCCCGCCGAGGCTGCTTCGCTCCAACGCGATGATGATGCGTCTGGTACGGGTGGTGGCTCCCTGGCTTGTGCGCGCTCCTGTGGTGCAGAGGGCGATTGCCGGTCAGGCGGATAGATTTATTCATGGGTTCGGGCCAGTGCATCTGGAAGTCTGACGGGGCTGTGCGCTCGTATCCGGACCGGCGCGTGCGGGGGAGCCCTGCGACACGGTTGTCTCTTCCCTTGAGCGTCACAAGAGAGTAAAAGCTATGAAAGTCCCCAGCCGGTTGTGCGGCTCGGGGGCTTTTATTGTGACCAGGGCAGGAAAAGCCCTAAAAATCGGTGATTCTCATGGCGAATGTAGCTGTCGTTGGTTCTCAGTGGGGCGATGAAGGCAAGGGTAAGATTGTGGACTGGCTGTCGGAGCGGGCAGACGTGGTGGTGCGCTTTCAGGGCGGCCACAATGCGGGCCATACGCTTGTTATTGACGGGGTTACCTACAAACTCTCGCTGCTGCCGTCGGGCATTGTACGCGGTGGTAAAATGTCGGTGCTGGGGAGTGGGGTGGTGATTGACCCCTGGGCGCTGGTGGCTGAAATCGACCGGCTTGCGGAACAGGGCGTGGTGGTGACACCGGACAATCTGAAAGTTGCGGAGAATGCCTGCCTCATTCTCCCGGTTCATCAGGAACTGGACGTGATCCGGGAGACCTCCAACAAAAGCACGCGCATCGGCACGACCAAGCGGGGCATCGGCCCGGCCTATGAGGACAAGGTTGGCAGGCGCGCTATTCGGGTGATGGATCTGGCGGACCCTGAGACTTTGCCGGACAAGGTGGAGAAGCTGCTGCATCACCATAATGCGCTGCGTCGGGGACTGGGCAAGAGCGAGCTTGAGGCGCAACCGATTATTGACGCACTGCTGGAGGTGAGCGTGCGCATTCTGCCGCATATGGATGTGGTCTGGCGCTATCTGGCAGACGCGCGCAAAGCCGGAAAACGCATTTTGTTTGAAGGCGCACAGGGCACGCTGCTGGACATTGACCACGGCACCTACCCCTTCGTCACTTCGTCCAACGTGGTATCGGGGCAGGCGGCAACAGGGTCGGGCATGGGGCCGTCGGCGGTGGAATATGTGCTGGGCATCACCAAGGCCTACACCACGCGGGTGGGCGAGGGGCCTTTTCCAACTGAGCTTGAGGATGAAGACGGCCAGAGGCTTGGCGAACGGGGCCATGAGTTTGGCACTGTGACGGGGCGCAAGCGCCGTTGTGGATGGTTTGACGCGGTACTCGTCAATCAGGCGCTGAAGATCAATGGGATGCAGGGGATTGCACTCACCAAACTGGATGTGCTGGACGGCTTTAAGACGCTGAAAGTGTGCGTGGCGTATGAGCTGGATGGCGAGCACATTGACTACCTGCCTTCAACACCTGCTTTGCAGGCGCGTGTTGTTCCGATTTATGAAGAGCTTGAAGGCTGGTCGGAAAGTACTTATGGGGCCCGTAGCTGGGCGGACCTGCCTGCGGCTGCCGTGAAATATGTGCGCTATGTGGAAGAGTTAATTGAGTGCCCGGTGGCACTGCTGTCTACTTCGCCGGAGCGGGATGATACGATTTTGATGCACGATCCGTTTGCTGACTAAGGGCATCAGCTATCTATTTTGATCCCACACAGAATGATTGCTTGTTGGGTGCCACATTCCTGTGGTCTCTTTAACCCGGAATATCAAAAAGATGTCGACATGGACATCGCAACCTAGGGAACGTCATATTATGTCTAGTTTACTAACAAAGCTCGCATTGTCGGTAACATTTGCCGGTGCGTTATTTGTGTCTGCCTGTGATGATGCATCTGCGCCAGAAGAGGCGATGTCGGATGCGACTGACGAGTCTTCTGAGACTATGGGGGAAGCTGCGAATGGTTCTTCTGACACCAGTGGAGAAGTCACTGGGGATGTAATGGACGCTGCTGATGTGACCAACAACGCAGTTGATGATGCAATGGGCACGATGGAAGAGATGACGGAAGAGAAGACGGAAGAGATGACGGAAGAGATGACGGAAGAGACGATGGAAGAGGGTGCTGATAAGCCTTAAGGCCCGCACTTGAGATCAAGTTCATTAACCCGGTCGCCTTGCGGTGGCCGGGTTTTCGCGTGTGGGTTCTTATGTTGTGAGGTATGTACGTTATGTGGCGCTGCTGTCTACTTCGCAGCGGGACGACACGATTTTGATGCATGATCCGTTTGCGGACTAGGGTCTGGTGGCTGAGCTTCAGATTGGGACGGCGGATATTTCGCCGCCCCAATACATCTTATATGGCTTGCAGGAGGATCATCACCGTTCCGCCAACGCCTGCAAAATAGGCGAGGGTGCGTACTCCTAAAAATGTGATGCCTGTGACATATGCGATTGCATGGGCAATGCGTGCAAAAAGGAAAATCTGGGCGCCAAGCACGGTCATCTCGTTGCTGATCCCTGCAAGGCTTACAGGCACGACAATGGCCCCAAAAATAATCAGGTTCTCAGTGTGGTTCGCGTAGGCGCGTTTGAAGCGCGAGCGCCAGCCGTCCAAGCCTTCGGGGTTCTCCCTGTTGCCCAAACCCCAGGTGACTCCCATTGAGAGGGTATTTGCCGAGGCGGAAAGCAGGATGAGGACAAGGAGCAGCACGCCGCTCCACATCAACATGGATAGTTCTACTGACATTTGGTTTCCTTTCGTGAATGTTCAATCAAGGAAAGTTATCTGAAAGACGTGGGGTTGGCGAACAGGTGCGAAAATGCATGGCTATCGGTGCAAGAGGGTTTGCGCCCGTTTCATCAAGGTGGAAAGTACCTATGGCGCACGTCGCTGAACAGAAGTTGTGAATTTGTTGTGAGTGTTCCTGCATCGCTTTAGGAGGCGGGATCCATCTCAGCACACCAGTCTTTTTTCACGGCCTTAAAATCCGCAGAGATGGGGTTTTTTGCGAGATCAATGACTGTGAGAATAGCTTGTGACCCTGTGCCGCTGCCAGATGCTATGCGTTGGACTTGTTCTACACCCCATGCGTCGAAGCCGTTCTCAGCACGATACTTGTCAACTCTGCAATAGATCACTGCCAGTATATCAGTCATGCTTGCGTTTGGCCCGGCGGTTGTTTCAAACCTGAATTTTGTTCCGTTTATGGGAGTAATACTCACGTCGTCCATTGTCGGCAGACCTGACGTGGGCGCTTGCGTCAATGCGGGTGGCGCATAGTTTGGTTTGCTGGTTCCATCTGCGCATGCTGCGGGTACAAGTGCTAATGCGATGATCGGCCACAAATAGGAAACCTTCGTTGACATGCGTGCCGCCTCCTTTTTTAATTGAAAGAAGAAGAAGATACTGTGCACGCGTATAAAAATACACCTTACATTTTACAATAGTTCTTTGTGAGTGGAGTTTATGACTGGCTGTCTCTCACCTTGTTCGGGAGTTCAGGCGTCATGATGTGTCTCCAGAAAGGGCGTTTGGGTGACCGTTTGACCACCACCCAATGGGGTTTACAGGGCCGGTATGAGGATCATGACTATTCCCCCCACGCCTGCAAAATAAGCCAGGGAGCGAATGCCCAGGAAAGTGGTACCGGTGATGTAGGCGAGGGCATGGACAAGGCGCGCGCCTAGAAAAATCTGTGCACCCAGTACTGTCATGTCGTTGCTGATCCCCGCTGCACTCACGGGTAGAACAATGGCACCAAATATCACGGTGTTTTCTAGATGATTTTTGTAGGTGCGGGCAAGCCGTGCGTTCCACCCTTCAAGGGCCGGTGTGGTATCGCGGTTGCCAAAGCCCCAGGCCAAGCCCATGGTCCTGTCCATTGCAACAGCGGAAGCGAAGATAAGTACGAGCAGTAAAACACCGCTCCACATTAACATGGATAGTTCTACAGACATTTTGTTCTCTCCTCTGAACGTTTAGTTTTGGGGAGGCTTTCCCGACAGGAGGGCGAGAGCTTCGGTAATGAGACCATCGATAATCTCACTGGTTGTGATTTCCTGTGCCCGTGATCCGGCCTGGCCGCTCCACAGATTGTGAAAGTCGGTTGAGCCCCTTTTTAGGGCTGCTTTCGCGAGAGGGGCGATGAGCGTGCGCTGGGTAGGAAAGGGGGCTGCGTGTTCTTCCAGGCTGGCGAAGGTGTCTGTGAGATGATTGCGCATGCTGCGCGCGGGACGCCCTGAAAAAAGTCGGGTGAGTTTGGTTTTTGCATCGGGTGTGCTGGCAAGGGCTTGCTTGTGCAAGGGGTGGGTGCTTGCCTCTGGTGCGCGCATAAAAGCTGTGCCCAGTTGTACGCCAGCGGCGCCCAGCGCAAAGGCGGCGGCGATGCCACGTCCGTCAAAAATACCGCCTGCGGCGATGACAGGAATGTTGAGCGCATCGACGATGAGGGGCACAAGGGCCATGGTACCCATGTCGTTCAAGGCAGGGTTTCCGATGAAGCTGCCGCGATGACCGCCCGCCTCTGTTCCCTGTGCGACGATGGCGTCCATGCCGCCTGCTTCCAGCATCTTTGCTTCGGCGACGGATGTGGCACAGCCAAGCAGGCGCACGCCCTTGTTCTTCAAGGCAGTGACGGCACGGGGGGTGGGCAGGCCGAAGTGAAAGCTCACGACCTGGGGCGGGTTTTTCAACAGGATGTCGAGGGTCTCGTCGGAAAAAGCAGAAGCGCCTGTTTTTGGGGCGGGGACGGTGCCTAAGCCAGCGGCCTGATATTCGGCCTGCAATGCGGTTGTCATTGGAAGCGGATCGAAATCCGTCAGGTCCGGCTCGTCGTGCACGAAGAAGTTGAAATTGATGGGCTGATTGCCTGTGCTCTTCATCTCGCGTAACAGGTTTTCGAGAGCGGCGGGGGGCGTCATGGCGCAGCCCAGAGAGCCCAGGCACCCGGCACCGGCAGCCGCGAACGCCATGGCGGGCGTTGAAACTCCCGCCATGGGGGCCTGGATGAGCGGATGTTCTATATCCAGCAGTTTCTGTAAACGTATGTCTGGCCACATGGTATTCTCCTCAAGGTTTCCCGTGTCGCACATGTGGGGAAAAATGTCGATTTTGCAATGATCTGTCTTTGACCCGCTCCCTTGGAAGGTGCACACTCCGGCCTATCCGAGGGGTGTCTGTTTCGCGTTGGTGGGATGGGCTGAGATAGACCCTTAGAACCTGATCCGGGTCATGCCGGCGGAGGGACGGACAGCCGCCTCTTTTCCGCATCCCGGGGTCTTTTCCACTAACAGGAGATCCTGGCGATGAATATCCACGCTAAACCATCTGTCACCACGGGTCCGCTGCCCGCGTCCACCAAGATGTTTACCAGCCCCAAAGATGCGCCCGACATTCGGGTGGCGCACCGCGAAGTTGAACTGCACCCGAGCGCCATGGAGCCGCCGGTGCGCATTTATGACACATCGGGCCCCTATTCCGATCCATCTGCCGAGATTGATCTGGAGAAAGGTCTGCTACGGCCGCGCACTGCATGGGTGCTGGCTCGGGGCAATGTGGAAGAATATGAGGGGCGTGATCTCAGGCCGGAAGATAACGGGTTTTCCGAAAGTAATGTAAGTGAGAAACATCTGGCGCGGGCTTTCCCTGTCGTCAACCGACCCCTTCGGGGTACGGGAGAAGGGCCGGTGACGCAGATCGAGTTTGCGCGGGCAGGCATTGTCACCAATGAGATGATTTATATAGCGGAGCGGGAAAACCTGGGCCGTCGTCAGGCGCTCGATAATGCCGGGCACAAGATCGCGGAGGGTGAAAGCTTTGGCGCGGACCTGCCGGAGTTCATCACGCCGGAATTTGTACGTGCCCAAGTGGCGGAGGGGCTTGCCATCATCCCTGCCAATATTAATCACCCGGAAGCGGAGCCGATGATTATCGGTCGGAATTTTCTTGTGAAGATCAATGCCAATA
>CAZNLO010000045.1:0-15032 GCA_964573935.1 uncultured Parvibaculum sp.
GTCCGAACCCGTCAGAACTGCTGATCTGAAATTGGTTGGCCAGGTTCGCCCCCCTCCGCCCGCAATAGGCATCGCAGAAAGGTCTGCTGAAACCAGCGTGGCATCTGTAAGGTTGGAATACTCAAACTTTGCCCCCCGCAAATCGCAGTCAGAAAAATTGGCTTTTGAGAGCCCGGCCCCCGCGAAGTTTGTCATTGAAAAAATACCGGAATTGAAATCGGCACCAACAAGGATCGCGTCGCTAAACTCCGCCGCCGACAATTCGATCCCCGGATGGGTAAAGCCGGTCAGGTCCACACCTGTAAATATCGCCTGCTCACCCTCTATCCCCCCAGTGCTCATCCAGGCTTTATGCCGCGCCATCAATTCGTCTACCGAAATGCCCAGCTCAGCCGCAGACCGCGGCATCACGGCACCTTCCATCGTTTTGGCGGCCATCAACTGCGCTTTGTTGAAATGCGCAGCCGTCAAATCAACTCCGTCAAGACACGCGCCGTCCAGCACGACACCAATGAGGGTCGCTCCTTTAAGACTGGCGCGCGCCAGATTGGCGTCGGTGAGATCCGCCCCCGCCAAATCTGCGCCACTCAGGTCAGCCCCCGAAAAATCGCAGCCCGCCAGCCGGGCACCTTTCAGATTGGCTTGAAATAAATCCGTTCCCGCTCCCATGGCCCGCCCCATCCGCACTTTCGCAAGATTGGAGTGGCGCATATTGGCATTATCAAATCGCGTGGATGCATCGCCATTGTCGAGATAGGAAATCTCCCCCTCAGACGATTGGCGCATAATTTTACCTTCACGAAGATCGGCGTCGGTAAGGTCTGCCCCTTCAAGATTGGCCCTCGTAAAACGGACACCGCGCAGGTCAGCCCGTCCAAGGTCGGCACCTGAAAGGTCAGCGCCTGTAAGGTCAGCGCCAAAAAGATTTGCCCGGCCCAGCACCGCACCACTAAAATGCGCACCCATCGCTTGCAGACCAACCAGTTCCGCGTCTGACAGATCCCACCCGTCAAACCGAAAACCTTCAACGTTCTTGTGACTGAGGTTGAGCCGGTTGCCGTCGCGCAGCCGTTTGATATACCGCGCATGTTGCTGCAAGGCGGTCTTAAGCTGCGTGATATCCATCCGTTCGAGTTTTGTCTCGACCCCAGACATGGTGAGGCCCTTTCCAAGGTTGCCACCATTTTGTCCTCGGGGAATTGATATTTGGTAAAGCACCCGCCAGGTATTACTTGCAAAGAGGGCCTGCCGTAGGCAGAAAGACCCTTTTGAACAAGGTTTAACGGTCAGGCTGCGGCGTGAGCATCATCTTCATAAATGCGAACATGTTCCGCAGGAAGCGGGGCTTTTCCAAGAATATCATCTGAGATTTTCTCGGCAATCATGATCGTTGGCGCATTCGTATTACCGCCAATCAGGGTCGGCATAACCGAGGCATCAATCACCCGCAATCCCTCCACACCATGGACTTTACAGCGTGTATCGACAACGGCCATATCGTCCTTGCCCATTTTTGCGGTCCCCACCGGGTGATAGATTGTTTCCGCCGTTTCGCGTATCCACCCGTCAATATCCGCATCGCTCTGCACAGCTTCTCCAGGAGAAAACTCCGGGCCGCGAAAGGGTGCCATCGCATCCTGGGCAAGAATGTTGCGGACCATTTTCACACCGTCCCGCATCACCGTGCGATCACTTTCCTCCGCCAGATAATTCGGCTGGATCAGCGCGTGTTCCGCTGGATCAGTTGACTTGAGAGCAATAAATCCGCGACTTTCAGGCCGCAGTTGGCACACATGCGCGGTATAGCCATGCCGGTCTGATTTTACGCGCGCGTGATCTTGCATCATCGCCGCAATAAAATGAATCTGGACATCCGGCATGGCAAGTTCAGACCGTGTTTTCAAAAACCCGCCTGCTTCCAGCCCCTGTGTCGCACCGGGACCCGTTTTGAAAAACGTATACTGCATGCCGGTCAGAAGCATCCGTAACGGGTGGTTCTGACTGTGCAGCGTAATCGGCTGAGAGCATTCCTGCATAACCGTCGCATCAAGGTGGTCCTGCATGTTCTGCCCAACACCTGGCAGGTCCACAACCACATCAATATCAAATTTTTTCAGGTACGCACCATCCCCGATCCCTGAAAGAAGAAGGGTTTGCGGACTATTGACGGCCCCACCGCACAGAATGGTTTCCTTGCCTGCCCGCGCCTGAAGAGTCTTTCCGTTTTGAGTGTACTCAACACCAACAGCCCTCTTGCCTTCAAAAAGGATGCGCGATGTCAGAGCTTCAACCTCAACCCTCAGGTTCGGCCTGTTGAGTGCCGGCACGAGGTACCCTGTCGCGGCGCTACAGCGTTTGTTGTTCTTGATGGTCAGTTGGTAGGCACCAACACCCTCTTGCTGGCGACCGTTAAAGTCCGCAGTCTCCGGGTGTCCGGCCTGCTTACCCGCTTCAACAAATGCATTAAATAGAACATTGCCGCCTGTAGGGTTGGAAACCCCCAATGGCCCGTCGCCACCATGAAACGCATCATCCCCGTTTTCATTTCCTTCAGAACGGCGAAAATAGGGAAGCACGTCTGAAAAGCCCCAGCCTTCAAGGCCAAGCTGACGCCAATGGTCATTGTCGCGCGCATGCCCCCGGATATAGATCATCCCATTGATGGAAGAAGACCCTCCCAGAACCTTACCGCGCGGCCAGAACAACCGCCGGTTGTTCAGATGGGTCTGCCCTTCCGTGTCGTAACACCAGTTGGCACTATCCGTTCCAATGAGTTTTCCGACACCCGCAGGCATATGGATGAGTATACTACTGTCTTTGGGCCCCGCTTCGAGGAGCAGAACTCTATTGCTCGGGTTTTCCGAAAGCCTGTTGGCCAGAACGCACCCGGCACTACCGGCCCCAACGATAATGTAGTCAAACTCATCCATACTGGTCGTCTCCCAATCAACCGGAGCAAGCAGAACACATCCAACACCAAACTGTTGGTATCCGTTCAGCGCTTCCCTCCATTTTGACGGCGATACTCGACCAAGTTCATTAATGACGCAACCGTCAACATTAACTTCCCCACAAAACCCAGCGGCAGGCTCAGGGTAGCAACGTCACCACAGTTCGCCTGTTGAGTGGCTCGCGCACGCCATCCCCAGTTTCGATGGCCAGACGAGATTCGCCATAGCCAATAATTTCAACGGCTTCATCCAAAGCGCCCATTTCAACAAGCGTAATCTTCACCACCTCTGCCCGTTGTAAAGACAGGCCATCATTGTAGGAGGCAGGCCCCTTTGTATCGGTATGCCCTCCCGCAATAATTTTACTATGGCCATCCGCCCGCGCAGTATCGATCGCGGCAGACAGAACTTCCAGCGCTTCAGCGGAGAGGAACCACTCGTCAAACCCGAAATAGACAATAAAATTCGCCTCATCAGGCAGCGCGGCAGCAATCGGTTCCGCTTCAGGGGCCAGCTCAACTTCTATCCGCCCCATGAGGGTCAAAAAGCGGGCACGGCATTGATAGACCTGCACACCTGGCGAACTCTTGCTTATTTCATGGGCCCAGCAATCATAGGCCACCTGGGCACGCGCCATCAGGTCGGAGTGTTTTTCCTTGCCACCTTGGCCAAATGCCGCCAGCAGCCTGCCCCGCGCCCGCTGCAAATCAGCAGCAGCAACGCCAGGCTGCACAGCAAGAGGAACAAGGTCAGCCCCGCTTGCAGCAGCAATTGCCCGCTCCGCATAGAAATCAGCGCTCTCGCCCCGGCTGGAGGCCAGATCAATATAATGTTGATAAAGCGCCTGCTGAAAGGCTGTGCCCTGGGGGGTCATATTTCGGGCATCATCCACAAGCGATGCACACCCCGCCAACACCAGCCCAACAATTCCCAGCACAAAGCCACGCACTGTCGCGCGCCCCACAGTGCGTTTTCCAAGATTATGGTTAATTTTCGGTAGCCTCTGCAGTGAAACCGTGGTCATGCAATCCGCCTTTACTTTATCTTGTGTTTTTGCCCCAATGCGCGCGCCGCCACGCCGCGCCTTACTTATAGCCTGTCCACGGATGCTCTGGCCAGTTCATCGTCCGCCCTAACGATAAGGGGGTATTAACCGCCGAGCCTCTAGGATTTCACAAATAGTCCCTTGCGGACAATATGACCGCACAGCCCAGGAGGGCCGGAGAGCCATGCCACAGCCACAGCAAGAACCTCTCCATCCGGAAGGAAGGGTCGCAGACGGCATCGACCGTCGCCAGTATAAGCGCTCGTTTGTGTCCGTCGAAGGTCGCCTCATGTTGCCATCAGGCGCAGAACACAACTGTCAGGTCGTGGATGTGTCAGAAGGCGGCATTGCACTGCACTGTCCGGTAGAAACAGAGTTTCGCGACAAGGTCATTGTCTACCTGACCGATCTTGGACGATTTGAAGGGCAGGTTGTCCGCTTCATCGCAAATGGCTTTGCCATCGAGACCCAGCTCAACACCAGTCAACGCAAACGCCTGGTTGAACGGATAGAATGGTTGCAACAGGGAAAAACGGCTGGCCAGCGCCGTACGCCTCCCCGGCGCATCCCCTCAAACATGGAACTAAGCGACATGACCTCCATGACGGTGGAACCAGGTGCCAAAACCCCATGTAAAATCCTGGATATTTCCATAACGGGCGCCCACGTCGAAACCAAAAAAAGACCAAGGCTGGGAACCCATGTGACCGTTGGCAGAATGCTGGGCCGCGTGGTGCGCCATACCCTTGAAGGGATAGGCATTGAATTTGTGGGCACCGGGGCAAAAGCAGGCTCATTCTGATATCAAAGCCGCTCCCTTTCCTGCCCCGACCTGGATACACTCCCGCCAAACAAAAATAGCGAGGAGCACCAATGTCCCGATCTTTCCTGAACTACGATCTGAGAAACGACATCGCCGTCCTGCATATGGATGATGGTAAAGCCAATGCACTTGGCCATGACATGATCGATGCCTTGTCAAAAGCGCTCGACCGAGCCGAAGCAGAGGCAAAAGCTGTCATATTGCTTGGCCGCGACAACCGGTTTTGCGCAGGCTTCGATCTCAAAGCCATGTCCTCCGGCCCAGAGGCCGTCAACAGGCTTGTCACGCGAGGCGCCCATTTGCTCACGCGTTTATATGCTTTCAAGCTGCCTATCATTGCCGCGTGTACAGGCCATGCGCTTGCCGCTGGCGGCCTGTTGCTGCTGGCGTCCGACTACCGGATAGGAACGCACGGAGACTTCCGCATTGGCCTCAACGAAGTCTCCATCGGCATGACAACACCACATTTTCTGCTCGCCTTCGCGCAGGATCGGGTACCCAGGAAAACCCTCCATCAGGCAACGGTACAGGCCCGGCTCTTCTCTCCTGAAGAAGCAATACAGGCGGGTTTTCTTGATGACGCCGTTGACGCAGACAAGCTGGCCGATACCGCCACAGCCGTGGCGGAGCGCCTGGGAGCCCTGCCCCAACCTGCATATCAGAACTCCAAGCGCAAACTGAATGAAGCCACTGTAGCCAGTATTGAGGCAAGCCTTGCAGCCGATGCCGCAACGTTCGACGGCACCTCTTAAAAACTGGCGACCCAGCCTCTAAAGGTCTAGGATTCCTGATGGACCCGGCACACGGGTGACCGGCCCGCGAGAGGGATGGAAAGAGAGCAAAGACAATGGCCTTAGGGACAAGTCAGGCGAAATCACACATAGCCGCCCTGGCTGCCATAGGCCTGATGGCAGCTATGGCGACGCCGGTCTCAGCGGAGGCCGGCTGCAACCCCGCGAGCACCGAGGGCATTCTTGGCGGCATCGCCGGTGCTGCCCTTGGCGGTTTCCTCGGCTCCAAAATCGGTAGCGGAAGCGGCCGCACAGTGGCAACCATTGGCGGTGCCCTCGCAGGCGGCCTGCTGGGAAATCAGGCGGTGACCCTGCTCACCTGCCAGGACCACAGAGCGGTTTACGACACAACCCAGTCAACCCTGGAACAATATCCAAGCGGGCGCACCGCGACCTGGAACAACCCCGACAGCGGCCACTGGGGCACAGTAAAACCCACCCGGACCTACCTGAACGACCACGGACAGAACTGCCGCCAGTTTGAACAGACCATCTATATCGATGGAAACCCGAAAACGGGAACCGGGCTGGCGTGTCGCCAACGTGACGGCACCTGGCAGATTGTTGACGGCTGATCCTCATCCCTCATTGCCGGTTATCATTGAAAGCTCAAGGAGCGTGCCGCTTTTGAGCGACGCGCTCCCAAACGAGCGCCCCTTAGCTGTGCCCCCCGAAAACCGAAAATTTGAATCGAATTAAGTAATATAAAAATATAGAAAAATTCTATTATAAATATAGAACAATACACTTAAATACAGTCAAGTAAAATTACGCGAAGATAAAAACAATACAGTCATGGTGACCAAAGTTAGATCGACAGATCGGGATTGGTTACATGAAAATACTACATATCGCATCGAGCCTGTGTCTGGCTCTCCTCCTCACCGCCTGCGGAACACCCTTATCTACGGGCAACCTTAGTCTGCTCAGTTCACAAGCTCCGCTGGCAACATCGACACCAGCACCCCTGTTTGTGTCAGGCGGTACCTCAATGCCCATCGGCGTGGAAACACGCCCCCCCTTCGGCTTTGTTGGCTTCTGCCGGCGTCATCCCTCTGATTGCACCGGATCAACCCTTAACCCGGCCGCCATGCGCCTGACCGATGCCCGCTGGCGCGATCTCGAACAGATCAACGCCCAGGTCAACCGCTCCGTCCGGCCGATTGAAGACGCAGACCTGTACAACAAGCCGGAATGGTGGACATACCCATCTGAACAAGGCGGCGACTGCGAAGATTTTGTTCTGTTGAAACGCCGGATGCTGATAGATCGCGGCTGGCCGGCAGACACGCTGCTGATTTCGGTCGTCAAAGAACGAAACGGCGCCGGCCATGCGGTTTTGCTGGTTGTGACCGATCGCGGAGAGTTTGTGCTCGACAATAAAACAAGGCACATCAGCGCTTGGCGCGATACCCCCTACACGTGGGTCAAACGGCAGTCCAGAAGGCACCCTTATGTCTGGGTTCGTCTGGGAACGGCCAATGCCGGCAAAAGCGCCTCGCTCTTACAACCGGGCCCGCTATCTGCGCGAATAGCTGAACCACCGCAAGCGGGCTCCGCCCCTCACTCGGCTCTTGAGTTTTCCCCGATCAGCCCCAATCACCCGGGTCTGATCTCTGTCGAGACCGGCCCTGTTGCACACACAGCAGGGCCGGTTCTTGAACATCCCCTGGTCGTTAGCGGCCCTTCCATTTCGGAGCCCGTTTCTCCGCAAAAGCCATCGGCCCCTCAATCAGGTCTTCACTCTTGAACAGAGCGCCAATCGCCGGATACTTGCCTGTTATGGCTTTTTCCAGACTGGCCTCATCCAGGCCTTGATAGACAGCCTCTTTCGATGCCCGGATGGACATGGGCGAACAAGCCATAATCAGCGATGCCCAGCGTTTGGCGGCAGCCAGAAGATCACTTGCCGGCACAACCTCATTTACAAACCCCAATGTTTGCCCCTCAGCCGCCGGAACAACGCGACCGGTCAAAATCATGCCCATAGCCTGTTTTACAGGTATCTGGCGCGGCAACCTGTGCAGTCCGCCTGCCAGAGCCGCAAGGCCCACTTTCGGTTCCGGTAGGGCAAAGGTGGCATTTTCGGAGGCAATAATGAGGTCTGCCGCAAGAGCAATCTCAAAGCCACCGCCCATCGCCACACCATTCACAGCCGCTATGACGGGCTTTGCCATGTCATAGCGCGCCGTGAGACCGGCAAAACCGCTGGGGGGTACTTCCATTTTATTTCCCTCGGCCTGCCATTTCAGGTCGTTTCCAGCGCTGAAAGCGCGGTCCCCGACACCGGTGATGATGGCAACCCATAGATCAGGGTCGGCAGCAAAATCGTCGAACACCCGGGCAAGTTCAAAATTGGCCGGCGGATGCAGGGCATTCATCCGCTTGGGCCGGTTGATGGTGACAATCAGCAAACGACCGTCTTTCTCCACCGTACAATGTTCGTAATGCGGCATGATTGCCTCCTCAATTTGAAAAAACCAACAGGCAGTTTGGCAAAACTCTGCCTTGCACAGACGCCGCGCGCAACTGGCCGGGCTAAACCGCAACGGAACCGGCGCATTGTCGAAACCATTTGATAACCATGCATTCATAAAGTGTGAACAGGTCCCGGCCATACTGACAAAAAGGACCAGCGCAGGTCACCGGGATCACGTCTGGAAGAGACAACAATACAAACGCAGCGCGTGATACAGAACAGTTCGGAATACATGATGGAAGTGGACAAAGACATTTCAGACGAAGCCCCTGAAGAAGCAGACGGCAGAACCCTGGCCGACGGGCACTGGTCCCTCAAGCATGGTGATGACGTCTACGGTCCCTACACCTATGAAGCGGTGGAGGCTTACATCACCGAGGGCCGGATCGCCAGCCACTCAACCATCGCACCGACGGGCACGCAGGACTGGCAGGAAGCAAAAGATGTATTGATTTTCGCAGGCTTTTTCGACGCTGACCGCGCAGATAAAACCTCCAGCACCCCCTCCCACCCACAGGACAGAAAGCCGGTTTACGGAGCAAAAAAAGGACAGGTCGATCGACGCAAGCGACCGGACACATCAAACTTCCTGATAATCACAGACATAAAGTCACGCCACGGGGCAACCCTTGAACAGACAATCATGTCGCTTGGCGCCGCCTTGAAAGTCGCAAACAATGCCTGGGTCATCAACTGCGCCGGGACAGCTCCAGGCATTCTCAACCAGCTTTCAAAGGTTGTGTCCAAACAAGATGGGTTGTTTGTCGCTGATGCAACCCGCGACCGGACGGCATGGTTCAACTTCGGACCCGAAACCGATGCCAAAATCAGACGCGTTTGGCGCCGCCCCGTCTGAGGACACCCCCACGCCCCTTACCCCTCAATGAGGTTACTGCCCTCAGGGCCGTTCACGCGGCAGCCACAGTTGTGGCGGATGGGTGTCAACAGGCGTCGAACCCGTTAGCGCCCCTGCACCAGGGCGCAATCTGGGCAATGGCACAGATGACCTCCCGACAGGTTCCCCGCGTTGGGTGCCCTGCACCGCGCTCCCGGGCACAGTTACAACCGGTGTCGCAGGAACCGGCACAACGCCACGAGCGGGCTCTCCTGCCGACGCCCTGTCTCCCGCCAAAGAGGACATGATATCGCTCGCGCGCCGCCACCGCGCCATAAGCGGGCCACTCATTGCACCAACATCAGCACACTTGATCGCGGGCGACAGCCCCCGGTCGCATTTGACGGTCTCGTGGATAAGTTCAAGCTGAAAATTGGCTTTGCGTAAAAATTCACTCATGAGCCCAGCGTCACGAACCGATGCGACAGCGGCTAGATAGGACGCACAATCAGTATGCTGCCGCTCCAGAAGCCGCTCCAGCTCCGAGGAGGGAAAAGAAGCTTTTGGCGGATTGCTGACGCACACGCGCCACAACACTTCTGCGGCAGCATGATCGAAAAGTTGGAGAAGCTCCTTGTAACGACTGTCGAGCCCGCCATAAACCCACGCCATATCTTCAGGCCGCCAGTCCCGGAACGCATCAATAAAGTCGACAATATCAACCTGAACACCGCGCGGTGGTGCCGCCCGGAACGCAGCCGGTTGGGGCACCTGCAATCCTTGCTGGACAAAAGAATAATCCGTACCACCGGCAATATCAGGACCGCCTTCCGGGTTTCTTGGGATCAGCAGAAACTGCACACCCAGGGGGCGGGGCTCAAGATGAAAAAAGAACCGCTGTCCGGGGCGTATCACCGATCCTTGCGCCGCCTCCCCCGTCCGCCGTCCGTTCAAGGAGAAGGGCTCTCCCTGCCCCGAAGAGAATCGGCCAACCACCCGTCCATCCTCTTCTTCAAGCGTCAATGCCATGCCGGCAGCAGCACCGATCCCTTCAAATTGGCCTGAGAAATCTGCAGCAGAAACAGGGGACACAGACACGACGGCAACGAGAAAAAAACATCCCCACAGCGACATACAAAGCCTGAACCACATACCGAATTTCCATCTTGCTTGTCACATCCTGTCAACATTAAGTCCCGTCGACATCAGTCCAGACGTGTCAGCTCGCGGGCATACCGCCGCCAGTTTTCAACATAGTGGGCGGCTGACAACGCAAGCCCGGCGCTCTGCTCATCGCTGAGTGTGCGCACAATTTTGCCCGGAGAGCCCAGAACCATGGAATTGTCGGGAATATCCTTGCCTTCAGCAATGAGCGTATTGGCCCCGATAAGACAGTTCTTCCCGATTTTCGTATTGTTCAGGATAATGCTGCCAATACCGATCAGACTATTGTCCCCGATTGAGCAACCGTGCAGCATGACCTTATGGCCAATCGTCACGTTTTTTCCCAGGGTCAACGGTGATCCGGGATCGGTATGCAAAACAGAGCCGTCCTGCACATTTGAGTTCTCGCCAATCGTAATCATCTCGTTGTCACCGCGCAGAACAGCCCCGAACCACACACTCGCATTGCGTTCCAGGGTTACATTTCCCATCACCTGCGCATCCGGCGCAATCCAGTATTCCCCCTCTTCAGGGAAAATCGGTCGGTTCTCACCAAGAGCATAGATCGGCATTTTCACCCTCTTCTCAGGTTCACATCTGAAGGCACCATCGCACGAACACGCCACATTTGTCTCCTCCGATACCCATCTCACCTCCTATTGCCATAGCGCCGTGACATTTACCACGCTACACTTGTAGATACCTGCTGACGCTTTACCCGAGTGAGAAAAATGACCGACGAAACTTACGAGGCCTCCGACGACACCCCCATCCATCGCCCGATGGCGCGAACATTGAGCGATGTATGGCGCGCACGCCTCTCGCGGCGTACCTTTCTCAAAGGCACCTCAAGCACCGCTGCTCTCACGGCAGTGGGTATCGCACTGCCCGTGTCGCTCACCGCATGCGCCAGCCAGTTGCAGCACTTCGACTTTGTGGAGATCGAACACGGTGTTGACGAGACACATCACGTCGCCCCCGACCACGAAGCCGACATACTGATCCGTTGGGGCGATCCCGTGACAGCAAATGCTCCCGCTTTTGATCCGAACAATCAAAGTGCCGCCGCGCAGGCCCAGCAGTTTGGCTACAATAATGACTTTGTCGGGTTCATTCCCCTGCCCTTCGGCTCCCCTCTGGCGGACAGTGCGCTGCTCTGCGTCAACCATGAATTCACCAATGACGATTTAATGCACCCGGTCTTTGCCGGCGTTGCCGACCCGCGCACCGTCTACAGCAGGGAAATCGCCGAGATTTCCATGGCTGCTCATGGAGGCTCCATTATCGAAATCAAGCGGGAGAGCGATGGCCGCTGGAAACCCGTCACTGACAGCCCCTTCAACCGGCGCATTACGGCGTCCACAACACAGATGACCCTCGCGGGCCCCGCCGCCGGCCACCCCCGTCTGCAAACATCCCAAGACCCAAGTGGTACACAGGTGATGGGCACGTTCAACAATTGTGCCGGCGGCATTACGCCCTGGGGCACCTATCTGATGGCTGAGGAAAACATCCACGGATACTTCATGGGCACCCTCGAAGGACATGCTGAAGCCAGGAATTTTGCACGCATGGGTATTCCCGGCCTGTTCTATCCGTGGGGCCTGTACGATGAGCGCTTCGACATAAACAAAGAACCCAATGAGGCAAATCGGTTTGGCTGGGTGGTCGAGGTCGACCCCCTGGATCCAACATCCACTCCCGTCAAGAGAACCGCCCTCGGGCGCTTCAAACACGAAGGCTGTGAAACCGCACTCTGTCCATTAGGGCGCGTCATTGTTTATTCCGGCGACGATCAGCGTTTTGAGTATCTCTATCGCTATGTCAGCACCAACGTCATCAGCCCCGACAATCGGGAGGCCAATTTCGATCTGCTGGACAACGGTACCCTGTCTGTCGCAAAGCTCAACGAAGACGGAACCGGCAGTTGGCTGCCTCTCGTATTTGGGGAAGGCCCGCTGACCCCGGAGAACGGTTTTGAAAGCCAGGCAGACGTTCTGATCGAAACCCGGCGCGCCGCCGACCTTCTGGAGGCAACCCCCCTCGACCGGCCCGAAGATGTCCAGCCCAACCTGCACTCCGGAAAAGTCTACGTTGCACTCACCGGCAATTCACTCAGAGCGGCTGAACAAACGGATCGCGCCAACCCACGCGGCCCGAATTTCTGGGGGCAGATTGTCGAAATTTCTCCGGAATCCGAAAATCATGCCGCCACCCACTTCACATGGGACATGCTGGTTGTGTGTGGTGATCCTTCCGACCCTTCGGTCAACGCGAGCTGGAACGCGGCAACAAGCGAGAACGGGTGGTTTTCCTGTCCCGACAATCTGGCGGTTGATCCCTCCGGTCGCCTGTGGGCAACAACGGACCAGGGAAGAGCGTGGCCTAAAACATCTGGAACCGCTGACGGCATCTGGGCGCTTGATACACAAGGTGAGCTGCGCGGAAAGGGCTCCATGTTCTTTCGGGTGCCCATCGGCGCTGAAATGTGCGGCCCGCGTTTTTCAGATGACGGAGAAACACTTTTTGTCGCTGTTCAGCATCCAGCGTCAGACGGAGCCGAAGCCTTCGCTGGTTTTGAGCGAAAATCCACTTTCCAGGACCCCGCCACAAGATGGCCGGATTTCAAACCGAATATGCCCCCTCGCCCGGCGGTGGTAGCCATCAGACGCACCGGAGGCGGCCCGGTTGGGGGATAATACGGCGCGCGCCATGCCCGGTTAACCACTCCCCTTGGCAAACCATCGTCCCTGCCCCAGACTGACCATATAAATGGGGCCTGCCGACAAGTATGAAACGAGTGAAGGATAGCGGATGCGACTTTTCAATCTGTTATTTGTAGGGCTCATCGCATTGCCCGTGGTTTTTATGTTCGCCTTCGAGCGGGGTCTGCTCGATGACTATATCGACGAAAGCATTATCCCTGCGGGACCTTTCATTCAGGCAGAACTAGCCGCCACCGTAACGCCGCAAGACCTGGACATGGCAATCAACCGGGCACTCGATTCCAATGCCTACGAGGACGCGCTCATGTATGCGGAAATCGCCGCCTATGCGAGCATTCCGCTCTCCGACGCAACACGCACCCGGATTGAAGAGGCAGGTACCCTCCTCTTGAGGATCGCTCGCGATACAGGCAGCTTTTTTGAAGGATTTCTCACCGGCGCAGGCAGCGACACCGCCGGCTTTGCCGGAGCCATCGCCTCTGACCTGACCGTCGTGGGGGACGTACGTGACATCGGGCGCGAGGGAGCCAAACTTGTTTCCGGAGAAGAATATTCCGAACTCATTTTGGGGCTCTCGGTCGTCGGCGTCGCAGCAACGGCGGCAACCGTGGCAACCGGCGGCGGAGCCTTGCCGGTCAAAATCGGTGTCTCGCTGATGAAAGTTGCAAAACGGACAGGAACCCTCACCAGAGCATTTGCCAGGGAACTGAGAAACATTGTCCGCGCCGCTGTAAACTTCCCCCAGCTTCGCAAAACCCTCAGCACAGTCAGCCTGACCAACAATGCCGCCACCAGACGGTCAGTCACAACCTACGCCTCAAAGGTCGACTTCAGCCGCCTCACCCCCCTGCTGGACGATATGAGCAGGCTTCAACGCAACGCTGGCCCTGCCGAAAGCGTGCGCCTACTCTCACACGTCGAGACTGGCAATGACTTACGCCGGGTTGCGCAGATGAGTGGCGAACTGGGCGTTAAAACACGCGGTATCATGGCGCTCACCGGAAAAACGAGCCTGCGCGCCTTCAAGTCACTCACCAACCTCTTCCTCTGGGTCCTGCAATGGATTTGGGCGATCGGGGGCACCCTTCTCGCGCTGACCCTTGGGGCCGGGACGCGCCGCGCCGTGCGCCGGGTCCGCCGCACCCGGTCTGCATAACAAAAGCCCGCAAGGCTCCAAAAGAACCTTGCGGGCTTTCCATTGGGTGGGACCTTCTTTTGTTTCCAAAAGCGTTCAACCGGGTCTTGCGACCACAGGAACTGTCCCGGTTTCTTTAAGCCGGCTGAGGGGGAAGCGCCCCATCAGATGTCAGATGAAAGTCAGCGAGTGAACAACAACAACCGTTCCGAGCCCTGCAACAAGCAATCCTGAGAAGTGGCTGACTGAAAATCTCTGACTGACAGGCCTGACAAAAATAGAGGCCAGAGCTACCGACAAAGGCTGTTCTTCGCGGGCAATAAGGTGTCCCGCCGTATAGAGCGTCAAAACCGAGAACGCGATGAAAAACGCATCACCGGGGGCCAGAAATCCTGCTTCAAAGCCAACGGCAGCCGCAACCACGACTGCAACAGCCAACAAATTCCACACCATAGAGCGCATGGGGGGTCACTCCTTCTGTTCGCAGTGCAGCAAACCTATTTGCACTGCACTAGAGACATAGATAGGAAGGAACTGACAAATAGTCAAGTCTTGGGGCATAAAGGGAGGAAAAATAATTTTGTTAGTACTTACAGAGAGTTAACGTCTAAAAGAGAAAAATGTTGAGAACAAATATCCCCACCAGAAAGCTCCAGAGGCCCGACATCAAGGCGCTGAGGACGAGCCAGCCGGGAGGGCGGTTCTCAATCACCTGAGCCCGCAGCGCATTACGCATAATCACACTTGGCCCCGCCAGAACCAGCGTGGCTATCCCCCCCACCAGGCCCAGGGTCGTTTCCTGCCACATTTGAAAACTGGGCGGTTTGCTCGTCACCATTCGATAAAGACTGGCGACAAGCCCGGCGGTCACAACCCCGGTAACCAGTGTCCAAGCAAATGCAATCATCATTGTTCCCCTCCCGAAAACCCGCTCCGGGGCCCTGTATTACGCCACACGACCCCCTCAACGCCCTCACCCGTGGAGACGGGGCCAACGGAGGGTCGAAGAAGAGACACCCCCTGGACAGGCTCAACGGAGAGCAGGGCCGTTCGTTCGCAAGCAACACAGGCAGCACCTGGATC
>CAZNLO010000045.1:15053-20441 GCA_964573935.1 uncultured Parvibaculum sp.
AATGGCAAGCTGCAGCGCATCCACAGGTCCCCCTGCGTAAAAGACAAACCCCAAAATCGTCAGCATTTTCGCGACAAAGATACTCATACAGACCAACATCCCATTTGTTCGCCCAGCTATTCGCAAGGGCTGTACCACCCGTCGCGCAACCAGCACCCCATCGAAAATCTTTTGAAAATCAATAACTTGGATAGTTTCCCCAGCAGTATCCGGCGGCAGGCGTCTCAATCTGACGATATCAGGGAGGAGAAGTGTCCCGCTTTGGATCACTCGCATCCCGGGCAAATATGATAGGCAATCAATGGGCTGCAACGCGCAAGTCACCAGCACCACCAAAGGCGGAACGCTATGAGCAATAATTCAGATCAAATGGTTCAAGAGCGCCCCGCATGGGCAATCCCACTTGCCGTCGCCGCGGGCGTTGCGGTTTTCTCCGCAGCATTCTCCTACTATTATTTCGGCCCGACACCATCTGAAATCCTAGGGCTTGCGCCCCGCGCCAGCGAGAGCAGCGAAAAAGTAAACATGGTAATCGGCGACAGCCGGTTTCAGGTCCCCTCCAACTTCACGAGATACCCCCTGCAACGAGCAGGCGGAACCCAGAATGAGATAGACCTGCACGCTCTCCTGCCCGAACTGACCCCCTACTCAACAGAGCAAAAAGACGCTTTTGAGAACAACACTTCGGGCTCAATGGTTGCGCACATCAAAATCCACCTCGCCGAAAATCTGCTGCCCGCCTCCCGCCGTTTCGACAACATCTATGCAAGGCACATCGCAAGCCAGACCCCCGCCGCCCATCCCACCGGGCTTCACCAATTTGATTTTTCCCAGAACTCCGGCTACCGGGACCAGGACCTTTTCGTTGAAGACCGACCGCAGACACAGCCGCTGCTCCTTCTGTGTTTTCGCGAAACGGAAATTATCTTCAGTCCGAATTGCACCAGAACCTTTCACATCACCGACACGGTCGCTCTGACCTATCGCTACAAGCGAACGCATCTGGAAAACTGGGCGACGATCGACACGGCAATCACATCTCTGATCGAAGGTTTCATCGTGACGGATGAGGAAGAGATGAAAGAGGACACCTCAGGGGAACCGGAGGAGAGCCCCAGCCAACCTACGAACCAATAACCCGGACCGAACTCCCCATCACGGATCAGTCGTCGGTAAGGTCCATCTCAAGAATAGCCATGTTGAAGGCGTAGGACACTTCCCCCTCGTCCTCATCACGGAAAATAACGCCGATAAACTCATCACCAATACTGACCTCAGCGGAGCCATCATTCTTTGTCCGTCCCTGAACAACGATGGTATCGAGCAGGAAGAGCTTCTGAAGGTAGGATTGAAGCTGGTTGATTTCAGTCTTGTTCACGTGACGCGCTCCGCATTGAGGTAAGGGTATTTGCTACGCGAGTTGTATCGTTTCATCTTCACCGGTGCAAATGCGCACATGTGACCCTCACATTTCCTCGTCCCCGCCCCCCCTCTCCTTGCGGCACATGGTCCGGTTGTAAATCGCTGGTCATCCATGAAAAGGTAAGTCAGCCGCACGTAAAGACGTCAGAAACGATGGATTCTGCCAACTGCCCCCTCAGGGAAACACAGCCCCGGCAAGCTCGAAAGGAACACCAACATGAAACGGCAGGCGAGGAGATGGTTTGTCATGATAACGGCGCTGATTGCCGCAAGCGGGCTCACAACCCTTTCCCATGCCACCGAGGCCAACCTCGACCTTTCATCCGCATGGGTTCGGCCAACTCTGGGCGCCGGGCGAACGACCGCAGCCTATGTCAGCATCACAAATAACGGGGAAACAACGGATCGGCTGGTCGCCACCGAAATGCCATATGCCCGTTCGGTGGAAATCCATACTGCCGGAATGGAAGGGGGCATCATGCGCATGCGCCGCATTGAAGGCCTCGACATCGCCCCGGGAGAAACCGTTCATTTGGCCCCAGGTGGCATCCACATCATGGCAATCGACCTGAGCGAGCCCCTCAAAAGCGGCGACGAAGTAGCCCTCACCCTCATCTTTGAACAGGCCGGAGCCATGAACATTTCTGCAACGGTGAGCCTCGCAGCTCCATCGCAAGGAACTCAAGATACAAATTCCCAGGACATGATGACAAACGGCAAGGACACAGACATAGATGAGAGCATACACCACGACCATTAGCGCGCGCCGAGGGCACAAACGCTTAAATCTTCAGCGTGCCGTGTATCCTCCATCCACCACAAGCTCGGAACCTGTCATGAAAGCAGATTCCTCTGAGGCCAGAAACAGGATCGCGTTCGCAATATCCACAGGAGCACCCAGCCGCCCGACAGGATGCAACAGACTCAACATCTCAATCGCTTCGTTGGCACTTCCCATCTGTCCACTGACAACACCCTCATCGACCACATTGCGCACCAGCGGCGTATCAATGTAACCCGGATGAACCGAGTTAACCCGAATGCCATACCCTGCTTCCGCGCATTCAAGTGCTGCTGCTTTTGAGAGCAATCGCACGCCCCCTTTGGCGGCGTTATAGGCCGCAGCCCGTGGCTGACCAATCAGCCCCATGATCGACGAAATGTTGATGATTGAACCGCCGCCTGAGGTCTTCATCGTTCGAATGGCGTACTTACAGCCGAGAAACACACTATCCAGATCAATCGAAATGACTTTGTTCCAGGATGCAAGCGTGAGGTCTTCAATCGCTTCACCCGATGGCGCAATACCCGCATTGTTCACCAGAACATCGAGTTGTCCAAATGCCTCAACAGCGCCGCCAACCACCCGCTCCCATGCCGCTTCACTGGTCACATCATGCGCTGCAAATGTTGCGCGTCCACCATCGCTCTGAATAGCGTCCGCTACCTTCTCGCCGGCATCCACATCAATGTCGCTGCAAACAACCGCGGCACCCTCTGCCGCCAGCAGAGCACTGGTTGATGCTCCGATCCCCTTCGCTGCTCCTGTGACAATAGCCACTTTCCCCGCCAGCCGACCCATTTTCGTCCCCTTGTTCATTTGTGGGGGGCATACTGGAAGATCCCCCGGTAACGAAACAAGAAAAATTTGCTTCTGCCCCACGCCCTTGTTTGTTATGAATTCTAAAAATCAGACAGGAAGCTCCCACATGGCCGTCGCGCACCTCATCACCTACAAAACAAGCTCACCCGATACAATCATTTCTCAGTCCATCGGTTACAAGGAACGAGAACTTGATCGCTCGCCGCCGGACGGCTTTCTCGCCCTAAGGGTCTACGCGGATGAGGAAAATGGAACAGTGCTGTTTGTGACCGAATGGGAAAGCGCTGAACAGTTGGCAGAAACCCAAGACACCGCGCCATGGGAGGCAGCAATGGACCTGAATGAGACCTTTGCAAACGCTGTGACAGCCCAGACGTTCAAAATCATCACCTGACGCGCGACAGACCAGGCGGAGGGGACAATCATCCTCGCCACTGAACCGTTAGGCGAAGCAAAGGCCAGAGCCCTAACCCCCGGCTTCGCCTTCACCTTCTTCTTCAAGAATATGGTTCATCGCCCGGGAGGGCTCGTCGCATCCAGCACACCCGATAACCTTGGCAGGAACACCCGCCACAGTGCAATTGGCAGGCACATCGCGGAGCACAACGCTCCCCGCTCCCACCCGGGCACACTCACCAATCGTGATGTTGCCCAGAATTTTGCAGTCAGCACCAAGCAGAACACCCCGACCAACCTTGGGATGCCGATCACCGGTTTCTTTACCTGTGCCGCCCAGGTTAACGCCATGCATCAAAGAAACATCATCGCCCACCACTGCTGTCTCGCCGATCACCACACCGGTGGCATGATCCATCATAATGGCTTTGCCGAACGAGGCCGCAGGGTGAATATCAACGGCAAAAAGTTCCGACACCCGGCTTTGAATAAAAAGAGCCATGGGCCGACGGTCTTGCAGCCATAACCAGTGAGCAAGCCGATGGGCCTGCAGGCTGTTGAACCCCTTAAAGAACAGCAAGGGCTGGAGATAGGAATCACAGGCCGGGTCCCGATCATAAACGGCAACAAGATCAGCCCGGAACGCCTCAATAATCCCCGGTTCTGCCTCATAGGCGTCTTCAAAAACTTCCCGCAATCCCATAGCCGTCACTTCGACATTTGCCAGTTTGCGCGCCAGATGGAAGCTCAAAACTTCCGACAGTGTATCGTGATTAAGAATAGTGGCAAGAATTGAACTTGCGAGAACGGGTTCCTGCGCCACCATGTCGCTGGCCTCCCGGCGCATTCGATCCCACACTGGGTCTATGGCTTTAACTGCTTTGATGGGTCTGGACACAATCGTCTCCCTTCGCCGTTTGGCACGAAATTCCCGATTACCTACACGATAGCACATAAGGCCCCTATGGACCCAGTTCAAGCATCTACTGCCAGTGGTTCTTGCCTCAAAAGCCAATGTCGGCCCTGCCATGATTGCATTTCAGGGCGAAACCTGAAATCAATTGGCACAAACTCAAACAAGTCAGCTTTGTTCTGAAGGAGCCCTCTCCCATGGGATCACCGATAGCGTCGTCAACCAGCAAAATGCTTGCCCGCAAGGAAGGGGCCATCGGCTGGATGACCTTCAACAATCCGGCACGGCACAACGCTGTCAGCCTGGATATGTGGAAGGCCGTCCCCCCCATACTTGACGCTTTGGAGGCAGACCCGGAAATCAAGTCCATCGTGCTCACGGGAGCCGGAGAAAAATCCTTTGTGGCGGGCGCCGATATTTCCCAGTTTGAACAGGCCCGCTCCAGCCCGGACAAGGTGCAGGAATACGAAGATATTTCCACAACAGCTTTTGAGCGCATCGCATCATGCAAACTTCCAACGATTGCCATGATCGAAGGCTACTGTATCGGCGGCGGTCTGGGCATCGCCCTTGCGTGCGACCTGCGCATCGCGGCACCTGGCTCCACCTTTGGCATTCCTGCTGCAAAGCTGGGCCTCGCCTATCCGCTTTCCTCCACAAAAAGACTGGTCGATATTGTCGGTCCCTCCGCCGCGAAGGAAATTTTCTTCACTGCACGCCGCTTCACCCATGACGAAGCGTTCAGCATGGGGCTCATCAATCGGGTCCTTCCCAAGGCAGAACTGGAGAGCTATGTACGTGCAACATGCGCGCAGATAGATGGCAATGCTCCACTCACCGTGCGTAACGAGAAAAATATAGTCGACGAAATTGTTCGCGCATCCAGCGATTTCGACGAGAAATTGTGTATGCGCCTGATCTCAGACTGTTTTGCCAGTGACGACTACGCCGAGGGACGGACCGCTTTTATGGAGAAAGCAACGCCGGCCGTTAAGGGACGATGATCGTTCTTCAGAAACCTCAAGAACATCAGAGCTGACCATCAGAAACGAAA
>CAZNLO010000046.1:0-4412 GCA_964573935.1 uncultured Parvibaculum sp.
TTTGTAGACGCGCTCCACGCTCAGTGTGGCCAAATCCGGCACCTCGATGGCGTCGAAATTTTCCCGGCGTATTCCGGTTTTCTCAACCGTGGTGTGGGGGCCGAAGAGGGCCATGCCTGGCTTGTTCATATGGGCTGCAAGATGAGAGGGGCCGGTGTCATTGCCAATGACAAAGCCTGCCTTCTCAATTACGCCTGCAAGGTCAAACCAGTCCAGGAACGATCCGCCGGTTAATGTGGTGCCGGGAATGGTGGTGCATAAGCCCAGCTCGTCCGGTCCTGGTGCGGTGACGACATCGTGGCCGGCCTCTATCAGTTGTTCGGCAAGGGCTGCATAGTGAGGCCAGCGCTTGTGAGGGTGGGCTGCTGAAGACCCCGGGATCAACAGAACGAAGCCCGGTTTGATACCTTCTCTTTCAAGCAAAGCCGTCACGTCTCTTGCCATCCAGCTTACGTCTGGCTGGGTGGTGTGCCGACAGGCTAGCCCTGCATCCAGCAGTTGGCCTTCCAGACGTTGCAGGCTGTGAATTGATTTTGGCTTTGGCGCCTTGTGGGGGTGTGAACAGCCCGGTGCCGTTCCTGACCAATCCGTATTTTTGAAAAACCAGCGGAAATAGTCCGCTGTGCGTGATGAGTTTTGCAGATCGTAAACCATGTCAAAGCTTTGGGTCCGCAGTATCTTCCGGAGCTGCCACATCTTGTCCAGGCGCCAGCGTGGCGCTCGGGGGTCCCGCAAAACATGGTTCACCCAGGGGCATCGTTCCATAATTTCGGCATAGGCAGGCTCTGTGAGGACGGTGATGCTGGCGTTCTGGTGATGAGTGGCGATGTCGCGCAGTGCCCCCTCGCACTGGATTACATCGCCCAAAGCACCGTGCTTTATAACTAGAATCTGTTTGTGATTTTCACTCATGCTTCTTACCCGTACAATCCCGCCATATACCGGGCAATTTTCCGCCATTCCTTTTCACCATTCCTCTTCGCCATTGCGGTGGCGCGGACACCGCTGCAAGGGTGGTGATCCCGGCTGGATTCGAACCAGCGACCTCAAGATTAGGAATCTTGCGCTCTATCCTACTGAGCTACGGGACCGTCCAGGCGGTCGCGGACTATATAACAGAGCAATCTGGCTTGAGGTAGCCACCCGGGGGCTGCTGGGTGCCTTTTTCTGAGGGTGGAGAGTGTCCCTCCTTCTGGATTTGCCACTTCCTTCTGGCGGGATGACCTTAAAAGGATAACGAATAGTAGCGTAATTAGTGAGTACGTTTGCGGAAGGCGGGGTATCTGAGTTGCAGGTCTCTTTTTCCGTGGGTTTTAGTACGCCAGGGCCGGGGGGGTGAGCGACATGAAGCTAATAGTTATTAGCGAATACTTGTGTTGCCGTTTAGGATTGACGAGCATTCTTGAGGATGTGGACCCAATTGCGACGGTGGTAGCGATAGAATCGATCGATCAGTTGATTGAGCTGAAAGAGGAAATCGGTAAAATCGATGTGGTGCTGTTTGATACGCAGGCGCAACCTGGAGATCCTGTGGCGGCGGTTGCCCGTCTTCAGGTGGTCGTTGGTACTGGGGGTACTGGGGGCACCGGGGCCGTCATCGTGGTTCACGGACAGGACGGGGCGGGTGTTGTGCGTCAGCACCTTGAGGCTGGCGTTGCAGGTGTTGTTTTCAAAGAAACAGAGGCGCCGGTGCTTGTAAATGCAGTTCGGCTTGTTTTATCGGGTGGGCGTTATGTGCCAGAGTCTGTTCTGTCTCCGGTCAGACAGGAGAAACCAGAGCTCAAGGTTCTTCAGACGGCACGCTCGGTGTACGAAATCGTACAGAAGCCGCGATCATTGCGTATCGAGCAGGCATTATGCTGCTTAAAGAACCTGCGTAACGCGAAGCGCCCCATCCGATTGCGTCTCGTGTGGCCCAGTGGACTGTTGCTGGCGTGTTTGAGCTTTCCTGCCTGGGCCGCCGCTCCGGGGGCGTGTGATCTGGATGCAGGTGAAAGCGCCCAAGTTGTTTCGATTGTTGATGGGGATACGGTTGGTCTTGCCGATGGGCGGGAGGTTCGGCTGGTGGGGTTACAGGCCCCGAAACTGGGGGCGGGGCGCGCACAATTTGTAGACTGGCCGCTGGCGGAGGAAGCACAGCGCCGATTGGCATCCCTGGTTCTTAACGCCCGCGTTCAACTTTCCTACGGTGGGGCACGGCGAGATCGATATGATCGCCTGCTTGCTCACCTTCATCTGGATGATGGACATTGGGTTCAGGCGCGGATGATTGTTGCCGGGCTCGCCCGGGTTTACTCTTTTTCAGACAACACAGCGTGCATTCGAGCTTTGCTCGCCTTTGAGGGCGATGCGCGCCGGGACCGGCGTGGCATATGGGCCCTTGACCATTATGCTCCCCGGAAGGCGGACAATATTGTACAACTCCTCCAACTGGAAAACAGTTATCAGCTTGTCGAGGGGCGGGTTCGCGAGGTGGGGATTGTCCGGGGGCGGGGGTTTATAAACTTTGGGGAAGACTGGCATCAAGACTTCACGATCAGCATCGGGCCGCGTGATCTGCGGAGATTCCGCGACGGACTGGATATTTATGCAGGTGCGTCCGTTCGTGTGCGCGGGTGGCTCAAATCGTATAACGGACCTGGAATGGTCGTGACGCACCCTGAACAGATCGAGCTTTTGCCTGTCAACGAGCCGCCCTCATGACCCCTTGTTTTGATAGAAAGCAAGGTTGGTCAGGCGTGGAGAGCTCTGGGGAGACTATGCACCTATGATGAGTATTTTACAGTTCCCTGCCCGCGCGGACCTGTTTGTGCCTATGCCTACGTTCACGGGACCCCGGTTGCGGGGGGCAGTTTTGTGGAGCCTCATAGCAGGCATTGTTCTCGGGGTCGGCGGCTGTTCGCTCAACCCGGCGGTTGGAATAAGCGAACTGGTTCTTTTTGATGAGGACGAAGAAGCCGCCATCGGCGAGCTGGCGCATCCGCGAATACTCAAAGCATATGGCGGGGCTTACACGGAAGGTGGCATCGAGGCTTATGTGGGCCAGATTGTTCGACGTATTGCGCAAAATTCTGCGCAACCAGACACTGCTCAACCAGATCTGGCATACACGGTTAGCGTTCTGGACAGTTCCGTCGTGAATGCCTTTTCCCTTCCAGGGCGCTATGTCTATGTGACGCGGGGTCTGCTGGCAGCGGCGAATGACGAGGCCGAGCTTGCGGGTGTTCTGGCTCATGAAATGGCGCATGTGGATGCGCGCCATGCAGCGCAACGCAGAATTGCCGTTGGAGGCACGTCCGTCCTTGGGTCACTTACAGGTCTGTTTCTAGGCAAAACGGTTGCGGATGGCATTTTTTCCAGAGGGACGCAGGGAGTGCTTGCGGGGTATTCGCGTGAGCAGGAACGAGAGGCTGACCGCCTTGCTGTCAGCTATCTTGAGCGTGCCGGGTACGACCCATTTGCTCTTCGCGACTTTCTTCAGTCCATGGACAATGATGTCGCTTTTCAAGCTCGCTGGTTGGGGGAGGCATATGATGCCGATCACACAGGTTGGCTCTCCAGCCATCCGGCGATGGGCGCGCGCGTGAGCGGTATAGACAGTTATGCAGCGCAACTGGCCCATGATGGTGCTGTGTCTGAGCGCGGCAAAGAGCGTTTCTATGCGGCAATTGATGGGCTCGCCTACGGTGAGAACCGCGAGGACGGCTATATTCGTGGTCGCGATTTTATCCATGCGGTGGAGCGGTACCGCTTTCAGGTTCCCCTGAATTTCCATCTGGTGAACAGCAGGGATGCTGTCTGGGTGATCGGCCGTGATAAAGTGATTGTGAAGTTTGATACAGGCTTCAAGGAAGCCGCTCACGACATTGTAAGCTACCTGCGCAATGACTGGGCAGCAGCTTTCGTGCTTCAGGAGGTGCGGCGTTTTGAGATCAATGGCCTGGCGGCGGTTTCGGCACGTACAAGGCTTCGGGGCCTTGACACTCATGTTGTCGCGATTGAAGCAGGGTCTGGGCTGGTCTACCGGTTTTTGGTCGGTGTGCCGCCACAAGTTGGCGACAGGTATGACGCGGTGATTAACACCATGATCGAAAGTTTCCGGATGATGAGTGTCCGGGAGGCTGCATCGGTCAAGCCACAACGGCTTCGTATTGTGTCTGTGCGTGCGGGCACGCCTTACGCAGACCTGGCGCGGCAGATGGTGTCCTTTGAAGACCCGCTTGCGCGGTTCAGGTTGTTGAACGCTTTGCCGCAGGACGAAGTGCTGTCTACAGGTCAACCGGTCAAACTGGTCGTTGAAGGCAATTAGGTGGACAAAAGGAGCCCATTTAGTGGGGCACAAAGGGGCCCGTTGAAACGGACCCCTTCAGAGTTTCCGGCATTGCTGTTTGGTGTGTGTTATTGGGCAGCTT
>CAZNLO010000046.1:4439-20341 GCA_964573935.1 uncultured Parvibaculum sp.
CAGCCTTTCCTGCGGCCTTGATGAGCACTTCTTGCAGGCGGCTGATGGAGGCAGCATCATCGATGCTCTCGGCAGCGGCGACCTCGCGCGCCATACGGTCGATGGCGGCCTCAAAGAGCTGGCGTTCGGAGTAGGACTGTTCAGGTTGTTTGTCGGAGCGAAACAGGTCGCGGACCACTTCGGCGATGAAGATTAGATCACCGGAGTTTATTTTGGATTCATATTCCTGAGCGCGCCTGCTCCACATAGTGCGTTTGACCTTGGCCTTGCCCTTCAAGGTGTTGATGGCATTGGCCACCACTTTCGGCTCGGACAATTTGCGTAAGCCCACGGCTTCTGATTTGTTTGTCGGGACGCGCAGGGTCATTTTGTCTTTTTCAAATGTGATGACATAGAGTTCCAGCTCATACCCGGCAACTTCCTGACGGTCGACAGCGGTGATCCGTCCCACGCCGTGGGCGGGATAGACAACAAATTCCTTTAGCTTGAAGCCGAGCTTGCTGGGGCGCGGGCCCGGGACGGTCGTTACTTTTGTTTCTTTTTTGGGCGCGGGCCTGATGGACGTCGGATCGATACGCTCTGGCCGTTCGGGACGTGCGACGATCGACGTTTTCCTTGGCGTTGGCTTTTTTGCAGGCTTGTCCTGGGCCGTCAGTTTTGCTGCTTTGGACGTTTTTTTCTTTGCTGTTTTTTTAGCGGTTGTTTTCTTTGTTGTCGATTTTTTAGCGGCTGTCTTGGGGGTGGTTTTCTTGGCGGCGGCCTTTTTGGGAGCTGCTTTTTTTGCTGCCGATTTTACGGCCGGTTTCTTTTTTACAGCAGTCTTTTTTACCACTGTTTTCTTGGTGACTGTCTTGGCGGTGGCATTTTTGGGAGTGGCCTTTTTTACCGCTCCTTTTATTTTTGGCTTTGCCACCGCTTTTTTTGCTTTTGTTGGTGCTGCCTTTTTACTTGCGGTTTTCTTCGCTGCCGTTTTGACCTTGGTTCTTACTTTGGTCGCTGGCTTCTGGGCGCGGGTCTTGGTTTTCTTGGTGGCCTTGGCTGCCATGGTCGCTCCGTTTTGTTTTCGTCTTATTCGTGTCTCATGGCGCATGAACCAAAGAGAGTGTCGCGGCTTGCCGGACCTGCCGGTTTGAGCTGCTTTCGTGTTTTTTAGCCATCTGCCAGAGAGGAGAGCTGCGTGCCTCCCTGTCAAAATCACAGGGTTCCAGGGTGTTTCCCGAAGGTCACAGGTCCCTAGGGTTGCACGCATTCTCGCCAACCGGGTTGTACCAACCAGGAAAGGCGCATAAACGGCGTGCGCTAAACGCCCGGCCGTTCAAGGTCGCTGCTCAAGTCAGTTCCATATTCAGCACCTGCATAACACAAAATTCAGTTGAAATAAAGTGCGGGCAGTGAAACCTGAACAGAAACAGTCAGATAGAGAAGGCCGTGGTTCAGTCGCCCTCGCCCGGTTCGCTGCTGAAATGGTCGCCAAACTTATTGGGTTTTCCGTCCCAATCGGCCCCATCGGCGGGCGCTTCGCCCTTTAGAGTGATGTTGGGCCATTTCGTTGCATACTCAGTGTTTACTTCCAGCCATTTTTCCAGGCCCGGTTCCGTGTCGGCTTTGATAGCGTCCGCCGGGCATTCGGGTTCGCAGACACCGCAGTCGATACACTCGTCTGGATGAATGACGAGCATGTTCTCGCCTTCATAGAAGCAGTCAACAGGGCAGACTTCAACGCAGTCCATATATTTGCATTTGATGCAATTATCGGTCACCAAATAGGTCATCTTACTCTCCGAGCTCCGCCTTCCTCTGCCGGGCCCCCGCGAGGGGTTGCACAAGGGTGTGTGGTCTGTTTCAGGTGTCTATCCCCAGCCGGGTGAGCACTCTGCGTCGCGCCAACCCTACATCGCGGTCGGGAACGTATATCAAGCCTGCTATGCGCCGCAACAGGTTTGCTTCATATTCGTGCAGGTGCCGGTCGGCATAGACGACCTCCCACAGATCCTCGATCAGCCGGACGCGGGCGTCGGCGTCGTAGGCGTCTTTTAAGGTTCGGGTCCATCCGAAAAGATCTACTGCATCGCTGTCTGCCTTCAGGCCGAGCGCCAGCAGGTCGTCGACCTCTTCATTGGTTAGTTCAAATGATGCTTTCAGGATGCCTCGGATCTGGTGTTGCTCATCGTCACCAAAGGTATCGTCCATGGTGGCGGCGCTGACGAGCAGGGCTGCGGTGGCAATTTTGGTGTCGTCAAAGCTGCTTTTGGCGACGGGTGTTTCGGGGGACTGGAACAGGGACTGTAGTCGTTTGAGCATTGGGAGCGGTGCCTTGAGAGCTTTGAGGTGGAAGGTGCCTTTGAGGCGGCTATTTCAATTTTATTTTACTTATATACTATGGAGTAAAATTTCAACCACATAAATTTTACGTAATTTACTCCAGTTGCTCCTTCAAAGCATTGGTCTGGCGGCGTTCGCGTTTTGTGGGACGTCCACTGCCAGGGGCGCGTGCGGCTGTTTCGGGGCTTTTTTGAGTTTTTTTTGAGCGTTGTTCGGGGGGAGCGAGGTCTTCATACAGTAACCGGGCCTCTGGAGCGGGCCCGCGACGGGTGCCCAGCGCAGCAATTTTGATGACCCTGATATGGGGTCCGATGGGAAAGGTGAGGGTGTCGCCGGGTCTGACCGGGGTTGGCGCCCGCGATACTCTCTGGGTATTCACCCTGACTTTGCCTGCCGCCACGACGCTGGTGGCCAGGGTGCGGCTCTTGAAAAAACGGGCAAACCAGAGCCACCGGTCGAGCCGTTGTGAGGGTGGCGTGCCTGGTACCTGGGTCACTTTCGTTCGGTCATTTTTTTGGGGTCAGATTTTTCAGGGCGGCAAGGGCTGCGAAGGGAGAATCCGGATCAATGGGTTTCTCCCGTTTGGGCGGTTTTGTCCGATGGCGACCGGTTGTTTCCGAGCCGGTTTGCTTGTTGCCCTCTTTACCTTTTCGAGGTTTGCTCTGGCGGGTTTTTCCGGAACTGTCGGCTTTGGTGTGCTGGCGTGCAGTGCGCCCTGCCGCTCGGTGACCCTGCCTGCGTTGAGGGCGCCAGATTTCCAGTTCAACGGGCTCTGTGCTGAGGGTCTCGGCGATGGCGGTCCCGGTCATGTCCGGCGCTGCCTCGGGTTTGGTTGCCTCTGTTTCCTGAGCCTCTGTTTCCTGAGGTTTCGTTTCAGGAGTCTCCGGGGCGGGGTTTTCAGGTTGTGCTGTGACCCCGGCCTCAATGTTATCTGGGCTGTCTGGCTTGTCGCCAGGGGTGTTGGGGGAAGAGGCGTTGAGTGTTTGTGTGTCGGCTGGTGCTGGCGTGGCTGGCACATGGGGTGTGGTTGCAGCAATTGCCTTGGGCGCTTTTGCGGCTGCGGCCAGACGCTCTGCCTGGGCGATCTCATCGCTGGAGAATTTCTCGACCGATTTGCGATAGCCAAGTCCGGCCAGAATGCCTGCCATTTCCTCTGCCGAACACCCCATGATCGACATCATATCGGGCTCGATAATAACGCCTCCGTTGTAGCGCCGCTCTGAAATGATAGGACGAATGACGTCGGCGAGGCGCTCCAGCATGTCGCGGCGCACGGCCCGTGGCCCGCAGACGCGAAACCCGATCGCTTCGTAAAATTCTTTGGAGGCTGCCGGGTCGATGGTCACGGATGTCAGGCCCGCGGCCGGAGGTGTTGGCATGGCATCAAACGGGTTGGCGGTGCGGTCTTCAAGCTGTCGGTTCAAGGTCCACAGGATCAAGATCAGCCGTGTTGGTGCTGGTTTCAAAAGGCCTGGCACAAAAATCGAGTGAGCGCCGAAACGCACACCTTTTTTGCGCAATTGCCCGCGTGCTTCCTGATCCAGGGCACGCACATCGTGTGCGATCTGTTCCCGGTTCAGGCTGCCGAGGTTTTCAACAAGCTGGAAGGCGACGCCTTTGGCAAGGCCGGTTAGCTCTTCACCCAATGCGAGCTGTTCCAAAGGCTCAAGAACTGTCGCGATGTGAACCCTGATCCAACTTTGAAGACGTTCGGTGACTTTATCGCGCTCCGGCCCGTTTAGCTGTTCGCTTGCAAGGACGTTTACCCTGGGGGCCAGGGGCGTGTCGCCGGGGGTGAGATGGCCGACGACATGGCCCTGCCAGATAAACCGCCCCTGTTCGGAAAGCTGAATTTCGCTCGCGGGCGCCATTGTTATCCGGCCTGCACGGGCAAGGATTTCTTCCGCGAGCGCCTTGTCGGAAGCCGCGCGTAGCGTCTTCTCGTGGATACCTTCCGCCCGTGGGTCGGCCACAAAGACAAAGCCCTGCAGCTTTCCAACAAATACACCCTCGACGATTACATCGCCTTCTTCACTAATCGACGCCATCAGTTCCTCGCGTTCGCGCAGACGTTTCATCAATACACTCGTTCGCCGGTCGACGAAACGTTGGGTCAATCTCTCGTGGAGAGCGTCTGACAGTCTATCCTCTACAGCGCGCGTGCGTTCTTGCCAATGGGGGGCATCATCAAGCCATCCCGACCGATTGGCAATATAGGTCCAAGTACGCATGTGGGCTATCCTGCTGGAGAGCGTATCAATGTCGCCCTCCACCCGATCGAGCCGGGTAACCTGTTGATCCAACCAGTCCTGGGGGATGCGCTCCTCATCCGTCATGAGCGAGCGATAGACGCGTGCAATGAGCTCGGTGTGCTCGCTGATCATGGTTTTGCGAAAATCGGGAATTTGCGCAACTTCCCAAAGCAGACCGATGGCAGCGGGGGCTGCCGCTATGCGCCGAATATCTTCATTCCGTGACAACAAAATCACAGCTTCCAGGTCGGTGGCCATGGGTGCGCGCGCGAGACCATCGCGACCGGGCGATTGCTCAAGCGACACAATGAGATCTTTCAGGGTCGAAAAATCAATATCGGAATTGCGCCATTGAAAGACGGGATCGGCTTCAAAGCGATGATCTTCGATGCGGTCAATTTTTTCGGGGGTCAGTGGTCGGGCCTCGCCGGTGGTGCCAAAGGTGCCATCATTCATGTGACGCCCTGCACGACCGGCAATCTGGGCAAGTTCTGCCACGGTGAGAGGGCGATGGCGCGACCCATCAAATTTGGATGTAGACGCAAAAGCAACATGATCTACGTCCATGTTCAGGCCCATGCCGATGGCGTCCGTGGCGATCAGGTAATCCACATCCCCATTTTGATAGAGGGCGACCTGGGCATTGCGGGTCCGCGGGCTTAAGGCTCCCATTACAACGGCTGCACCGCCACGTTGCCGACGGATTAGTTCTGCAATGGCATAAACCCGGTCCGCAGAGAAATCGACAATCGCTGTTCTACGCGGCAGCTTTGTCAATTGGCGATGGCCTGAATGGGATAGGATGGATAGACGCGGGCGAGTGGTGATCTCTGCGTCGGGGAGAAGTTTTTTGATCAGGGGGCGTGCCGTCTTTGAGCCCAGAAACATGGTCTCCTCGCCGCCACGGGCACGCAGCAGGCGATCTGTAAAAATATGTCCGCGGTCTGGGTCTGCGGCGAGCTGGATTTCGTCAACCGCCAGAAAATCGACGTCGCGGTCCCAGGGCATCGATTCTGTTGTGCAGACAAAATAGCGGGCCTGCGGGGGAACGATTTTTTCCTCGCCGGTCATCAGGGCCACTTCAGAGGGAGACACGCGCGCGCGGATCCTCTCATAGACTTCGCGGGCGAGCAGGCGTAGCGGTTGGCCAATCATGCCGCTCTTGTGGCCCAGCATGCGCTCGATGGCGAGATGCGTTTTGCCGGTATTGGTGGGGCCCAGGATGGCAGTGATATGGCTGCCGGGCGGCGCCGGTCGGGCGCGAGGTGCGGTCATGTCGGCGCGCACCATTGCGGCTCCCGGGGGCGAATGCAAGGGGCTCTCCGTCTTACCCACAGGCCCCGGGCGCGCGTTAACGATTGAGCGTTAACTTTCGGATCATTGGGAGAACGAATCACGTCCGAATCGGCATTCACGCGATTTTCGCGATCCGTTCACGGCTAAATCTAGTGGGTCGTTGTGGGGGAGGGCGGACGGGCGTTAAGAGAATTTGTGGATAATCTGCTCTCCTTGCCGTTACGTCATGACTTACCTTCGGGGGGGCGCCCGCTATAGTTATCTCATCGACACTTTCCAGGGCGGTCTGTTTCTAAGGCGGGCGGGGGCCTTCCCAAACCGCTTTTGGATATTCAGGGAGAAGGCAGATGGATTTTGAAATTCCTCAATCGTTAATGGACTATCTGGCGGTACTTGATGATTTCATTGAGAAAGAAATCAAGCCGCTGGAGCAACAAGACGACAATATGCGGTTTTTTGACCATCGGCGGGAGCATGCCCGTACGGATTGGGACAATGACGGCCTGCCGCGCGAAGACTGGGAAGAGCTGCTGCGTGAAATGCGCAGGCGGGCTGATGCTGCGGGCCACTTACGTTATGGATTGCCGGAGGAGTTTGGCGGGGGCAATGGCACAAATCTCGATATGGCCGTCATCCGCGAACATCTCGCGGCGAAAGGGCTTGGTCTGCACAATGACCTTCAAAATGAGAGTTCGATTGTCGGTAATTTTCCCCAGGTGCTGATGTTTCAGGATTTCGGGACGAGGGAACAAAAGGATGTATTTATTGGGGGCATGCTGGCGGGCACCCACCGGGTGGCGTTTGGATTGACGGAACCCGAGCACGGGTCTGACGCGACCTGGATGGAAACGCGAGGCGTGCCGGAAAAGCGCGACGGCGTTGACGGGTGGCTCATCAATGGCGAGAAAATGTGGAATACGGGTCTTCATGTCGCGAATTATGATATGATCTTTGCACGGACGAGTGGAGAAGATGGAGCCGCAAAAGGCATTACCTGTTTTCTTGTGCCGACGGATGCAGAAGGCTTCAAGGTTGAGGAATACCTGTGGACTTTCAATATGCCGACCGACCACCCGCGCATCTCGCTTACCAATGTCTGGGTGCCCGACAGTGCGATCCTGGGGCCGCGCGAAAATGGTCTTGTCCTGGCGCAGCACTTTGTGCATGAAAACCGCATTCGGCAGGCGGCGTCGGGGGTTGGGGCTGCGCAGTTCTGCATCTATGAGAGTGTGGAGTATGCAAAAAACAGGAAACCGTTCGGCAAACCACTGGCGACCAACCAGGCGATACAATTTCCGCTTGTGGAGGCACATACGGAATGCGAGATGATCCGAACCCTGGTTCACAAGACCGCCTGGCAGATGGACCAGATGACGAAACCTGAAGTTGCGATCTACCTGTCAGACAAGGTTTCCATGTGCAATTACCGGGCAAACCGTTTGGTGTGCCAGGCGGCTGACCTTGCCATGCAGGTACATGGAGGGATGGGGTACTCGCGGCACAAACCGTTTGAGCATATTTATCGACATCACCGACGCTACCGGATTACGGAGGGTGCGGAGGAAATCCAGATACGCAAAGTTGGCGGGCATCTGTTTGGATATATCAACAAAAATGCCGGAGGCCGTCGCGCTGAAAAATGACGATGTGACGTGGGTGTTCAGGCCATGTCCTGAGCGCGACGTTCGTTTTCTGAGATTAATCGCTGGGGGGGAAGGGTGAAGCTAACTTGCGTGCCTACCCCTTCTTCGCTGGTGAGGCTCAAGGACCCATTGTGCATTTCAACAAGATGTTTGGTGATTGAGAGCCCGAGCCCTGTGCCGTGATTTTTGCCGGTCAATGAACTTTCCACCTGTACGAACGGTTCAAGCGCTTCGGCGACCCGGTCTGCTGGAATGCCGATCCCTGTATCGCTGACGGTAATAGTCAGGCCGGTTCTTTCGTTCAGTTCGCTCGTTATGGTGACGGTACCGCCGGGGTTTGTAAATTTGATAGCGTTGGACAGCAGGTTTAAGAGGATTTGCCGGATTGTGCGCTGGTCTGCATAGACCATTGGCAAATCCGCACTAATATCTGAAATGAGTTTCAAGTCTCCATCGGTGGCCTTCGGGCGGATCAGGTCTGCCGCCCAGGAGATGGCTTCTTCCACGTCCATATCGCGTTCTTCAAGGTCATAGCGCCCGGCCTCGATTTTTGACAGATCCAGAATGTCGTCGATCATGCTCAGAAGGTGGCGGCCACTGTTGAGAATATCCGTCATGTATTCGCGGTAGTGGTCATTTCCAAGGGCGCCGAACATTTCCTTCTGCATGACTTCGGAAAACCCGATGATGGCGTTCAGGGGGGTGCGCAGTTCATGGCTCATGGTGGCGAGGAAACGGGATTTTGAACGGTTTGCCATTTCAGCATTTTCGCTGACTTCGCGCAGCTTTGTCTCCTGCTGTTTGCGATCAATAGCGATGCCAGCGAGGTAGGCTGAGCCACTTACGAAAGCGACCTCGACATTGGTGGGCTCGCGTTTTTCTTTGTAGAAGGTTGTCAGTGTTCCCAAGACGCGCCCGCCCCGCGAGAAGATGGGTTGCACCCAACAGGAGGCAAAACCCAGCCCTTCTAGAATTTCGATGTAGTTCTGTGCGAGCGGATCTGTCGCAACATCGGTAATGATGACCCGTTCGCCCCGCTCAATTGCTGCGCCGCAACAGCTATCTTGTGGCGATAGTGTTCTGCCTTCGATGCTGTGCAGAAAATGGTCGGGGATGTTGGTGGCTGAGGCGTGGACAACTGTGCGTTCTTCGTCAACCAGGAAGATCGTGGAGTATGCGCCGGGGTTTGTCTTATCAATGCTGGCCGTGATTTTCTTTAGGATCGTATCCAGGGAAGCGCCGGTGGTGAGTGCGTCCAGCACCTCCAGGTGCTGGTGCATTTCATCATCGGCACGCTGGCGTGCGGTTATGTCCCTGATGTTGAGGATGAGACCCCCTACACTGGTTGAGCCCCGCAAGTCTGTAATGGACGCCTCAATCCAGGCTTCTCGTCCGGCGCAGGTTTTGATGTGATCTTTCAGCTTGTGGACGTGGCCATGTGTTGTTTCCTGCATGATGGCGTCACGGAGTTTATTCTCGCTGTTGGCTGATGTGAGTATTTCGTCGATGGGTCGCCCAATGGCCTGGTCTGCTGTTATGCCAAACTGTTTTATTGATGGTGCCGCATAGCGTACATACCCATGGCCGTCGGTTAGCATGATCGTGTCGTAGGCATTTTCGACGAGGGCTCTGAAAAGTTCTTCACGTTCGCGCAAGTTGAGGTTTGCCTCTTCGGCTCTGGCGCGCGTTGCGTTGGAGACCTCCATTGCCTGGGCAAGGTCCTCGATGAGTTCCTCATTGCGAAACCGGATCGTAAAATTTTCCAGGTCCTGTCTGTTTGCAGAATAGGCGATCCAGGTGAGAAAAGCGAAGAGACCTATTGTTAGTATGCCCAGGACGGTATGAACGTCATTGCTGCTCAAAAAGGCGCCAGTAACAGTCATCAAAATTGCCGGTCCGCAGCCAGAACATAAGATAGCAAGGTTTCGGAAACTGATCGCTGTGACAGTGACCACCTGGCTGATAAGGATCATGAACAGGAACATTTCCTGGCTTGGATTGTCAGGTGTCCAGAAAACAGGCAGAAGACAGACCCAGATTACATTGGATGCCCAGTAAGCTGCGGCATAGGATTTGATCCAGGGGTCCGGGTTTTTCTTTGCTGTCGGCGAGCGGAGGTAGCGCTCCTGCAGAACGGTGATGACGATGTAGGAGAGGATAACCATTCCGGCCCAGGCAATCGGAACGATTGAGGGGTAGGGTGTATCCAGGAGGAACAGGAGCGCGATTGCAAAGGTCGGCATCATCAAAGGGGCCGTGCGGTAGTGACGGACAATTGTGTCAAACTGATCTGCGTGTGCACGAAGAAGATGATCGGATGACAGGGAGCTGTTCGCTGCGTTGCTTTGGGCAATGCCACGGATCAGGCCTCTGATCTTCGTCCCTAGTTTTCGTAACAAACCGACCTCCAATCGCTGCAATTGCTTCTCCGCCGGAGCGGGCTGTAGCGATGCCCCAGTTTCTGCGGCTGAAGTAAACGATTGTGTAAAAGAGGAGGAAAATTGGCCTCAATTTGTTCCTGCCGTGCCTGAACTGTCTTTCTTCGTTAACGAGGTGTTACGGAAACAGATCACGGCCTTGTGCGTGGACGTGTTTTGCGGATTTCAACACCCTTGTGGATGATCCCCTCATGTGCGCTGTTGCCCCAAATTGACAGCGCACATGAGGTTCGGTGGCGTGCCCCAGAATATCCCCAGGCGCCAAAAACCGAACCGTGGCGGCAGGTTCAAGCGTTATTTGGCCTGCCGCCGTATTTGCCCAATTCCCGGACCAAACTGGATAGATATCTGGTGGTGCTCAAGGCTTTGTTGACCGGAATGCGCCCTTCCACGATACTCCGCGCGAAATTCTAATTTGACTGGATCGCGGGCATTTTATGGGCAACGAAACGACCCCTTTTGAGACGTGGCAAACTCTGGCTGAGAAGCAGATGAAGGGACGCCCGGTTGATACGTTAACCTGGAAAACCCCTGAGGGAATTGATATTAAGGCGCTGTATACGGGCGCGGACCTGGAAGCGCTGGCCGATCAAGGATACGACGTCAATTCGATGCCGGGCCTGGCCCCTTTTATCCGGGGGCCGCAGGCGACCATGTATGCGGGACGGCCCTGGACAATTCGCCAGTATGCCGGGTTCTCCACGGCTGAAGAGTCCAACGCATTTTACCGGCGCAACCTTGCTGCGGGCCAAAAAGGCCTGTCGATTGCTTTCGACCTTGCAACTCACCGGGGGTATGACAGTGACCATGCCCGCGTTGTTGGGGATGTAGGCAAGGCGGGGGTGGCGATTGATTCTGTTGAGGACATGAAAATCCTCTTCGAGGGTATTCCCCTGGACGAAATGTCGGTCTCTATGACCATGAACGGGGCGGTGATCCCCAATCTGGCGAATTACATTGTGGCGGCGGAGGAGCAGGGGGTCGCGCCGGAGAAGCTGGGAGGAACCATCCAGAACGATATTTTGAAGGAGTTCATGGTTCGCAACACCTATATCTATCCGCCAGCCCCTTCGATGCGGATTGTCGCGGACATCATCGCCTATTGCTCCAGGAACATGCCGAAATACAATACGATCTCGATCTCTGGTTATCACATGCAGGAAGCAGGCGCGACGCAGGTTCAAGAGCTTGCGTTTACGCTCGCAGATGGAATGGAATACGTCCGAACCGCCAAGGCGGCCGGTCTCAATGTGGATGATTTTGCGCCCCGGCTCTCGTTCTTTTTTGCCATTGGCATGAACTTCTTTATGGAAGTGGCGAAGCTGCGTGCGGCGAGGCTTTTGTGGCACCGCATCATGTCGGAGTTTGGTGCGACGAACCCAAAGTCCTTGATGCTGCGCACCCACTGTCAGACGTCGGGTGTCTCTCTCACCGAAAAAGATCCCTATAATAATGTGGTTCGCACGACGCTGGAGGCTCTCGCCGCCGTGCTTGGGGGCACGCAGAGCCTGCATACCAATGCACTGGATGAAGCGATTGCGCTGCCGACCGATTTTTCCGCCCGTATCGCGCGCAATACGCAACTGGTGATCCAGGAAGAAAGCGGCGTCACCAATGTCATCGATCCGTTGGGGGGCTCGTACTATATCGAGACGCTGACGCATTCGATTGCATCTGCCGCCTGGGCAAAAATACAGGAGGTGGAAGCGCTTGGCGGCATGACCAAGGCTGTGGAAAGCGGGATGCCGAAACTTGAAATTGAGGAGGCAGCGGCTCGCAAACAGGCACGCGTCGACCGGGGGGAGGAAGTCGTCGTCGGGGTGAACAAGTATCAGCTTGCCCAGGAAGATGCGATTGATACGCTGGAAGTGGATAATGCCAAGGTACGTGAAGCGCAGGTGGCGCGGCTGACCCATATTCGGGCGACCCGTGATGAGGCCAAGACACAGGCAACACTTGCGGCCCTTACGCAAGGGGCCAAGGGCGATGCCAACCTGTTGGAGCTTGCGATTGAAGCTGCGCGCGCGCGCGCGACAGTCGGCGAAATTTCCGATGCAATGGAGAGCGTTTTCGGACGCCATCGGGCGGAGGTGAAAACTGTGTCAGGTGTTTATTCCCAGGCTTACGAAGGGGACAGCGGGTTCGAAAAAATTCAGACCGAGATTGAAGCTTTTGCCAAAGACGAGGGGCGGCGACCCCGGATGCTTGTGGTCAAGGTTGGCCAGGATGGGCACGACCGGGGGGCCAAAGTGGTGGCGACGGCATTTGCCGATCTTGGGTTTGATGTGGATGTGGGACCTCTGTTCCAAACGCCGGATGAAGCGGCTCGGGATGCAATTGAAAATGATGTCCATGTCATTGGCATTTCAAGCCTTGCCGCCGGTCATAAAACGCTGGTGCCGGAAATCATCAAGTCACTGGAAGCTGCTGGGGCAGGGGATGTCGTCGTTATCGTCGGCGGCGTGATTCCGGCGCAGGATTATGATTTTCTCTACAAAGCCGGAGCGTCAGCAATTTTTGGCCCGGGTTCAAACATTATTGAATGCGCGTCTGATGTGCTGCGTCTCATCCGCGAGAAACGCAAAGCCTGATTTTTTCAATTGCTCCGGGGTGTTATCAGTTCTCGTCCGTCAACGGTCGCCTCGGTGAGGTGTACTGTTGCGTTAACGGTAGTTGTTTCCATTAACAGGCGGACGGGCAGAACCAGAGGTCGGGCGCCGTTTGACCCCATGGACCCTTCAAACTGCGCAAGCCAGAGGGTGAACGGTTTTAGGGGCTCGCGGGCCTGGGAGACCAGCCATTTGCGTGAGTATCCGGCGACCGGCTTATAGGTGAGGGAGCATTTCCAGGCCTCTCCGTGATAGATGCCAGCGCCCTGCGGGGCCAGCCGGGTGCTGCCCAACTCTTTGAACACGAGCTGGAAAACCCGTCTGCCGTCAAATACAGAAATGGTCTGGTTGCATGGCGTGGCGCTGGCATTGATGGCGGTGAAGATCGAGGCTGTGAGAGGGTCGAGAGCGCCGCGCACCGTGTCGGGGGAGAAGCCACTGGTGTGCACGCCGTCTGCGGGGATCGCGGACACCGCGTAGCGTCCGCTCTCGTCAACCATCATGGCAATGGAGCGTTCGCCGAAGCGGCCATCATAGTCCTGGGAGTAGCTTACGAGCATCGGGCCGTCTGGGGTCAGCAGCCCTCGTGCCTGCAAGGATCCGCGTCCATCGAACAATGCGTTGGCAATACCTTCTGTCTGGAACTGAGAGGCGATTTCATAACTGTGAGGGGTGAGGACGGCCTGGGTTTGGAGAGAGACAATATGGAGCCCGCCGCCATAGACCTCAAATGTCAGATCAATGGCGGTGATGGCATTTGGGAGGGGGGCGAGGGTAATTGTCTGGGTGATCGGAGCCACCGGGGGAAGGGCTGTGTCCGGGTCTGCGGCGATCAGGGGGGCTGACCACGCGAGAGAGAGGGCGAGAGTACAGGCGGGGAGAAGTGCTGCAACAAGGCGTTGTGGAACGGGCCGGGTGGTGAGTGGCACTGTGATGCCCCCTGTCGGTGATGAAGAACCCCAAAGAGGATGGCGTGGTCGCGTCCTTTCGACAAGGCCTGGATGTTCACATTTATGCCAGCTCCGGCAAGCCCGGCTGGTTTCACGGAGCTGAGGGGGCTGTTGTCACCTCAAACTGGCTTGCCCGCATGACAGCGCCTCCAAACGGGGTTCGCAAGGTCAGGCGGACGGGGACCCAGAAGCGTCCCCCGTCAATGGGGGCCAGCCAGACTTTGATGGAATCGTCGCGTTCCAGCAGCTTAATCAGTACTTTGCGTTCATAGCCTGCGACAGGGATCATTTTGACGCTGCACCGCATGACGGGGCCGGAATAGGATTCAGGGTCATTTATTTCACTCATCCCTTCCAGGTTACCCGGGCGGCCATCCGGGCTGAGGTGCAGATCATAACGTCGGCGGCCATCGAACAGGGGTAATGTCCGGTTGCACGGTGAGGCGTTGGATGTGGGTAGCAACAAGGCGCTGATGGGGTCCTGGGTCATCAGGACGTCATTTGCCCCGATATTGGGTCCAAAGCCATCCCTATAGGCTGGGGTGGCCGACATGAGGGGTGCGGTGCCGTGAGGATAGAGCAGCTCGACGCGCCGGGAGGCGTCGGGTTCTGTATAGGTCGAGACGAAGCGTGCAGGTTTTACCCGGTTCCCCGAAAAGACCCCCTGGCTCTCCAATGCGAAAGTCGTTTCAAGAAACTGCTCGGCGAGCCCGGCCGTTTTGATGAAGGCGTCCAACTGGTACGTGTTGTTTGTGATCCGGGCATTCACGTCTACCCGGCCAAGATCAAAGCCGCCAAGGGCGACCTGATATCCGATGGTAAGATGAGTAGTGATCTGGGGTTGTGCGGAGGCGGAAAAGCCGGTGCCGCCCACCGCGAGGGTGAGAGCCAGCGCTGGAAGCAGGTGTCTCAGGCGCGCGGTGTTGTATTGCATGGTACCTTTTTTTCTGTCTTCCGGATGTGTTCCAATTTTGCATCTTCCAGATGCGGTACAGTTTTACGCGGCGCAAATGAATGGCCACTGAACGCCTGAAACCGCTCTGCGCATGTGTTGTTCAATGCCGGCTGTCGACCTCTGGACCTCCTCTGGACCTCCTCTGGACCTCCTCTGGACCTCCTCTGGACCTGGGGCCTGATCCCGGTTATGCCATTGGGATGTCAGATAAGAGCTCAAAAAAGGATCGCTCGGCCCAGGCTGACCGGATTGACCCGGCTCTGCTGGCGGCAGGGATCGCAGCGGGGGAGCGCGCAGCGCTTGGGCGGGGCATCACGCTTGTGGAATCGAGCCGTCCGGACCACCAGGCTCTGGCGCAGGACCTGCTTGCGCGGCTTCTGCCCCAAACGGGCAAGTCAATGCGGATCGGGTTATCCGGGGCGCCGGGGGTTGGTAAATCCACGTTCATTGAGGCGTTTGGCCGGTTCCTCATTGCAGAGGGACTGAAGGTGGCCGTTCTGGCTGTTGATCCTTCCTCGGCGCGAACGGGGGGGTCGATCCTTGGTGATAAGACCCGGATGGAGCTTTTGTCGCGGGAACCAAATGCCTTTATCCGTCCCTCCCCGTCCGGCGGCACGTTGGGCGGTGTGGCGCGGCGGACCCGCGAAGCAATGTTGCTGACAGAGGCGGCGGGCTATGACGTGGTTCTGATCGAAACCGTGGGTGTCGGACAATCCGAAACGGCTGTCGCGGAGATGACGGATATGTTTTTGCTGCTTTTGTCGCCTGGGGGGGGAGATGAATTGCAGGGGATCAAGCGCGGGATTATGGAGCTTGCGGACCTTGTTATTGTCAACAAGGCGGATGGCGAATTGAAACCGGCTGCGCGGCGGGCGGCGGGTGAATATGGGGCCGCTCTCCAACTGATGCGGCCTGTGAGCGTGAACTGGGCGGTCAAGGTTGAGCTTGTTTCTGCGCTGAAGGAGGAAGGGCTTGATCGAATATGGCAGGCGGCTGAAGATTTTCGGGCTGTGATGGCTACTTCGGGTGAGCTTGAGGTTCGGCGGGCGGCGCAGGCCAAGGCCTGGATGTGGACGGAGTTGCGCGAAGGGCTGCTGGCCCGGCTGGAAGGGCATCCGCAGGCCGGTCGTCTGGTTGAGGGGCTGGAAAAACAGGTGACGGACGGCAGTTTGACGCCAACGGCGGCGGCGCAGCGACTGCTGGCGCTTTTGTTTCCCCTACAGCCTTCCTAAGCTCTTGAACCAAATGAACAAACTAGGTCTCCGTCAGGCACCTGCCCGGGCTTGACTGAGGCGTCATGCGGCTCTATACCTCCCGGCTCTAGAGGACGAGGGCTGAAGGGTCAGCCTTTAATCTCCGCAATCATCTGATCGCCGGGTTTCAAAGATAGGAAGATGCTATGGCGCGCCGTTGTGAGTTGACCGGTAAAGGGGTTAT
>CAZNLO010000047.1:0-19963 GCA_964573935.1 uncultured Parvibaculum sp.
CATCGAACGCAGTGTAGCCGGTCGGTGTCAGATATTCGTTTGCATTATCGGGATTGAGTTTCTCCACGTAGAGGTCCTGGGTGTCAGGGCCGGTATTGGTGTAACCCCATGCAATCCAGTCGTTGCGGCCAAGGACGACGCTGGGGATGCCAGCTATCGTTGCGCCCACAACATTGCGGTCGGGATAGGCAAGGTGAGCAAGATACCAAAGAGAAGGGGCGAGCATTCCCAGGTGAGGGTCGTTGGCAAGCAGCGGCTTTCCGCTTAACGTCCAGTTTCCGTCAACGACCCAGTTGTTTGATGCTCCCTTGGGGCCAGTATCGGGTATGGAGGCTGCTGCCTGTTGGATGGGTGTTTGGGCGTAAAGGTCTGCAAAATCTGGAAGGGCAATGGGTGCGTTACCGGGGTAAGGCGGTAGAAACTGTATGAGTTGTTCGGGCGTCAGGACTTTCGTGAGGTGGGCGCGCGAGAGTTCGCGTGTGGCGTTGCCAGACAGCCCGAGCGCCAGCAGTTTTGTCATCACAACGGAGTCTGCCGCCGACCAGTGTTCGGGCTCATGCGCTAAAAAAAGGAACTCGGGAGGGAGAGGATTTTTTCGGGTGCCGAGATATGCATTCACTCCGGCGGCATAGGCGTTCAAAATGGAAAGCGTTTCCGGCTTGAGGTGGGGAAGTGTTTCCTGCGCCAGGCGGTAAAGCCCGAGGGTGCGAATGTAGCGATCTGCTGGTAGCGCGAGGCTTCCCAGGAGTTCTGAAAGCCGACCCTGACCCACGCGGCGAAACAGTTCCATCTGCCACAGGCGGTCCTGGGCGTGGGCGACACCTAGTGCAAAACTCACATCCGTCTCGCTGGTGCCAAAAATATGCGGCACCTTGTTGGTGTCGCGCAGTATCTCTACTTCATCCAACAGGCCTGACAGAATGAGGGTACCGTCATGGGCGTCCACAGACTGGCGGGCGGCACTGAAACGGTCGAGGATCAACAACCCTGAGATGGCGAGCAGGGCCGCAATGGCGATGCCAGACCATTTGGCAATTCGGCGAACTTGGAACATGTGCCTCCCCAGAAACCCTCATCCAGACTTTGCTTTGCTGACCAACCCTGCGGTACAAAGCCCCTCTCATCAAACATGATGGCAAAGGACGGAGCATGGGCAAAACAGTAGCGTTTATCGGCCTTGGGGTCATGGGATATCCGATGGCCGGTCACTTGAGTAAAATGGGGCATGTGGTCACGGTTTTCAACCGCACATCCACAAAATCAGATGCATGGGTGGCTGAGCATGGAGGCCGGTCAGCACCTTCCCCGGCCAAAGCCGCTACTGGTGCAGACGTGGTTTTTGCATGTGTTGGCAATGACGATGATCTGCGGGCTGTAACGATGGGACCTGAGGGTGTTTTTGCTGGAATGGTGCCCGGCAGCATTTTTGTTGACCACACAACTGCGTCGGCAGATGTGGCACGCGAGCTTGCAGCCTTTGGGGCTGACAGGGGGGTGGAGGTTCTGGATGCGCCGGTATCGGGCGGGCAGGCGGGTGCCGAGAAAGGCGCCCTTACGGTTATGGTGGGAGGCGAAGAAGCGGTGTTCGAGCGCGCTGCACCCCTGATGGATGCTTATGCGCGTGCGGTGCAGCTTATGGGACCGGCGGGGGCGGGGCAGCTTACAAAAATGGTGAACCAGATCTGCATTGCCGGGCTGGTTCAGGGGCTTTCGGAAGGCATTCACTTTGCCGAGCAAGCAGGGCTCGATCCTACGTCCGTTATTGAGGTGATCTCCAAGGGAGCGGCGCAGTCGTGGCAGATGGAGAATCGCCACAAGACGATGATTGCAGGCGAATTCGATCACGGATTTGCGGTTGACTGGATGCGCAAGGATCTGGCGATCTGTCTGGAAGAGGCGCGTTGGAACGGGGCGCAACTGCCGGTCGCAGCCCTGGTCGATCAGTTCTACGGCGATGTTCAGCAGATGGGCGGCAAACGATGGGATACTTCAAGCCTGATTGCACGGCTTAAGCGCTAAGGTTATTTTCGGTCGTTCAGTAGCATCGCAACGTCTCGGGCGAAGTAGGTGAGGATACCATCTGCACCTGCGCGTTTGAACGCCATCAGGGCCTCAAGGACAATGCGCTCCCGGTCGAACAGGCCCTGGTTGATGGCTGTGGCCAGCATGGCGTATTCCCCCGACACCTGATAGGCGAAGGTGGGCATGCCAAATTCGTTTTTGATGCGCGCGAGAATATCAAGATACGGCATACCGGGCTTGACCATCACCATATCGGCGCCTTCGGCGATGTCGAGGGCGACCTCGCGCAGGGCTTCGTCCGTATTGGCCGGGTCCATCTGGTAGGTGCGTTTGTCGCCTTTCAGTGCGCCGCTTGACCCCACGGCGTCCCGGAACGGCCCGTAAAAAGCCGAGGCGTACTTTGCGGCATAAGCCATGATCCGGGTGTCGGTGTGTCCGGCATTCTCAAGCCCTGCGCGAATGGCGCCAATGCGGCCATCCATCATGTCGGACGGCGCAATGATGTCGCACCCGGCATCGACCTGAACGAGGGACTGTTGCACCAGAACCTCTACGGTTTCATCATTGAGGATGGTGTCTGCGCTCATCAGGCCGTCATGGCCATGACTGGTGTAGGGATCAAGGGCGACATCGCACAGGATACCTATCTCGGGGACAGCTTTTTTGATTGCCCGGACAGCGCGGCACACGAGATTGTCCGGATCGGTCGCCAGCGCGCCGGTTGGCGTGCGGTCTTGTGTTTGCGTGTAAGGGAAGAGCGCAATAACCGGAATACCCAGACGACAGGCTTCTTCTGCGGCGCGGACCGCTTCGTCAACAGACAGGCGGTCGACACCCGGCATGGTTGTGACCGGTTGACGCCCCTTCCCCTCAAATACAAACAGGGGCCAGATGAGATCATCGACGCTCAAGCGGTTTTCTGAGACGAGGCGACGTGACCAGTCATGCTGGCGGTTGCGGCGCATACGGATAGAGGGGAATGAAGGCGTCGTTGGCACGGTTCGGGCTTTCGGTTGGTGAGGATACTGAGTAACTTTCAAATGCGATTTGTCCGAGTCTTATCTCTTGCGGTGCGTGCATGCAACATTCCGTAAGGGCAGCGTGCTGCCGGTTTGACAGGGTTGATTGAGGCTTTTATCACCGCAGTTTGCAGGCTTTTGGATCGAAACCAGGCTGTAAACCGGTTAAAAGGGGGGGCTGTCGATGAACTTCAACCTGACAGAAGATCAAAAGGCGTTTCAGAATGCGGCGCGCGGTTTTGCTGCGGGCGAACTGGCTCCGTTTGCAGCCGCGTGGGACCGGGACGCTTTTTTTCCGGTTGAGACATTGCGTAAGGCCGCAGCACTCGGTTTTGCAGGCATTTACGTGCGCGAGGACGTGGGAGGGTCCGCCCTTACCCGGCTGGACGCCGCTCTCATTTTTGAGGCGCTTGCAGGCGGGTGCACCTCGAGCGCTGCCTACCTCTCCATCCACAATATGGCATCGTGGATGATCGACAGTTTCGGGTCTGACGCGCAGCGCAGCAGGTGGCTGCCAGACCTGACTTCAATGAGAAAAATTGCAAGCTATTGTCTGACGGAGCCGGGGGCGGGGTCGGATGCAGCTTCCTTGAGCACCAGAGCCGATCGCGAAGGCGACCACTACATTCTCAATGGATCAAAGGCTTTTATTTCGGGCAGTGGTGTGTCTGATGTCTATGTGTGCATGGTGCGAACCGGCGAAGAGGGGGCAAAGGGCATTTCCTGTCTGGTGGTGGAGAAGGGAATGCCGGGGCTTTCGTTCGGGGCGCCTGAGAGAAAAATGGGCTGGAACAGCCAGCCAACGGCGGCTGTAATTTTTGAAGATGTGCGCGTGCCTGTCGGCAATCTACTTGGCGGGGAAGGGCAGGGCTTTAAGATTGCCATGAAGGGGCTGGACGGTGGACGTCTGAATATTGGCGCGTGCTCGCTGGGTACGGCGCAGGCTGCTCTTGATACAGCCAAGTCCTACATGCAGGAGCGCAAACAGTTCGGCAAACCGCTGGCAGCTTTTCAGGCATTACAGTTCAAGCTTGCTGATATGGCGACGGAGCTGGAAGCCGCCCGGCTGCTGCTTTACCAGGCCGCCGCCAAGGTGAGCGCGAAAGAGCCTGACGCCACGATGTATGCGGCAATGGCAAAACGATTTGCCACCGATGTGGGATTCAACGTTGTGAACGAGGCGCTGCAAATCCATGGCGGCTATGGCTACCTCAAAGATTACCCCCTTGAACGTCAATTACGTGACGTAAGGGTCCATCAAATCCTTGAAGGTACGAACGAGATTATGCGGGTTATCATTGCACGTGAACTTCTGAAGGACTGATACTGCATGGGCGAAGGCGCTGAAATTCTATTTGAGAGACGCGGGGCCATTGGTCTCATCACGCTCAATCGACCCCATGTTCTGAACGCGCTTACATACAATATGGTGAAGCTTTTACAGCCTCAGCTTGAAGTATGGGCGCAGGACAGCGCAGTTCAACTTGTGGTCATTCGGGCGGCAGGTGAGAAGGCGTTTTGTGCTGGTGGTGATATTCGGGTGTTGCACGATCAGGGCAAGGCCCGATCACTGGAGGTGATTAGTTTTTACCGGGATGAATACCGTTTGAACCGATACATCAAACGCTATCCCAAACCCTATGTTGCGCTTATGAGCGGGATTAATATGGGGGGAGGCGTGGGGGTGTCAGTGCATGGCAGTCATCGTATCGCTTCTGAACGGCTTCTGTTCGCCATGCCGGAAACAGGCATTGGATTGTTTCCAGATGTTGGTGGCACCTCCTTTCTGCCGCGCTGTCCGGGGAAGGTTGGACTGTATCTCGGGCTGACGGGTGCACGTTTGAAGGCGGCTGATGCGATCTTTGCGGGGATTGCGGACGCTTATGTACCCTCGGACAGGCACGAGGCGCTGGTTCAGCGGTTGGCGGAAGGTGAAGCGGTGGATGGTGCCATTGCAGCAGAAGCTGCGGATGCGGGCGAGGCCAGGTTGGAGGAGCGTCTGGGCGACATCAACAAATGTTTTGCCGGAAACAGTGTCGCCCACATTCTGTCGCGCCTCGATGCGGAGGGGGGGGAGTGGGCCGTGAAAACAGCCGCCACAATCCGCGCCAAGGCTCCGCTTTCGACCCGGGTCGCCTACCAGCAGATACGTGCCGGGGCCGGGCTGGACTTTGAGGCATGTATGGCGTTGGAGTTTCGGCTGATTAACCGCTTTATGAGCGCGCCTGATTTTTATGAAGGTGTGCGGGCCGTGGTTATTGACAAGGACCATGCCCCGAAGTGGCAACCAGCGGTGCTTGAGGCGGTGACAGATGAGATGGTTGAACGTTGTTTCGCACCGCTGGGCGAGAATGAACTGATTTTTGAAGCGCGTTAACGGGGAGAACAAAATGGCGAAGATCGGGTTTATCGGACTTGGCAATATGGGTAACCCGATGGTGCAAAACCTCATCACGGCGGGTCACGAACTGGTCGTTTTCGATCTGTCTACGGAGGCAATGGGAAAGGCAACAGACGCAGGCGCCGTGTCTGTTTCAAGGATCGGGGATGTTGCACAAGGTGTGGAGGTGGTGGTGACGATGTTGCCCGCCGGCGCTCATGTTTCCTCAGTCTACCTGGGCGATGAGGGGCTTTTGTCAGCAGCGGCACCGGGTACGCTTTTTATTGACTCCTCTACCATTGATGTTGAAACGGCCCGCGCCGTTATTGGGGAGGCCTCTCAGGCCGGTATGAAAATGGTCGATGCGCCGGTTTCAGGGGGTGTCGGTGGCGCGGAGGCAGGGACGCTGACATTCATGGTGGGGGGCGAAAAAGACGCCTTTGAAGCAGCAAGGCCCTATCTCGATATTATGGGGCAGAACATTTTTCACGCAGGCGGGCCGGGCAATGGACAGGTTGCGAAGGTCTGTAACAACATGCTGCTTGGCATTTCCATGATCGGGGTTGCTGAGGCATTTGTGCTTGGTGAAAAACTGGGCCTTGATGGGCAGACGCTGTTTGACATTGCATCAACGGCCTCTGGTCAGTGCTGGTCGATGACATCTTATTGCCCCGTGCCTGGGCCTGTTCCGTCTTCTCCGGCAAACCGGGATTACCAGCCGGGATTTACGGCGGCCATGATGCTGAAAGACTTGCGGCTGGCGCAGGCCGCCGCGCAAAGTGCAAAAACCGCGACGCCGCTGGGCGCTCAGGCAGCAGCGCTTTACAGCCTCATGGAAGCAGGAGGGCACGCGGACATAGACTTTTCCGGCATTATCAAGTTGCTCAGAGGTACTCTTTGAAGCCCGGCTGTGACGATGTGTCTTAATGTTGTTTTATGTCGAGTCATCTATGGTTTTATTCACATAACAAGAGGAGATGAAAATGACACCGACGGACCGGAACTACGTTCAAGAGACCTTTAGAGCTGTAAAGCCGATCTCTGATGAGGCCGCGCGTCTGTTTTATGGTCGTCTGTTTGAAATAGCCCCTGAAGTGAAGCCGCTTTTTTCAGGCGTTGACAGCATGGAAGAACAGGGCCGCAAGCTGATGAAAACGCTTGCGATTGCGGTCGCGGGGCTGAACGATCTGAATGCGCTTGTTCCTGTTCTGGAGAAGATGGGGAAGGACCATGTCGCTTACGGGGTAAAAGCCGAACACTATCCAAAGGTTGGTGAAGCTCTCATCTGGGCGCTTGGGGAAGGTCTTGGCGATGCCTTCACGCCTGAAGTCAAAAAAGCGTGGGAAGAGGTCTACGGCATTCTTGCTGACACAATGATGTCCAAAGCCTACGCAAAAGAAGCCGGGTAGGGCTTCTTCAGGTTTGATTTACCTTAGGAGTAAATCCTTCGTAAATTGAAGCTAAATGGGTAAATTGAAGCCAAATGGGACGTTCCGATTAAGCCGTCATTAGGGCGAAGTATGTAGGTTCATATTTCGTCCAATGGTGGAGGGTGAAGCCTCTGCCCGGGATATACGGTTTAGTAGAGGTTTGTTCCATGAGTACGATGATTAATGAAGCGGAGCCGCATGAGCCGCGGAGTCAGTCTCCCGAAGCCCGCAATGCCTATCTGACAGCACTGACTTATGTCGAAAGGCTGCATCGTCGCTTGCTGGACGTCATCAAGGACGAGCTTGACCGCAACGGTAGTGTTGAGATCAATAGCGTACAGGCGTTGTTGCTCTACAATATCGGCGATCAGGAAATGACAGCCGGGGAGTTGCGGACACGAGGTCACTATCTCGGCTCCAATGTGTCCTACAATCTCAAGAAGCTTGTTGAGGCCGGTTACATCAACCATCAGCGCTCGGAGTCGGACCGTCGGTCCGTACGTGTCCGGTTGACGCAAAAAGGTCGTGATGTCTGCGACACGGTCAACGATCTTTACAACAGACATGTGGATACGATTGCGGAAGTCGGTGACGTCAGCCATGACGAGCTGGAAGTTATCAACAAGACGCTCGGCAAGCTGGAACGCTTCTGGACAGATCAGATACGCTTTCGCCTGTAACCGTTGAAAGTGACGGATTCTTGTGACGTGCGGAGCGCAGATGTTGTCCGATTGTGCCCGATTGCCGGGTTTGGCTTCTGATTTGCCTGTATTTGCCTAAACAGCGACATTTGAGGCATAAACTGTCTCAAAATGACCCTTTATCCTATTTTTCTTTGACTTCGGGGTCCCGAAAATGAACGGTAGGGTTGTTGAGGTTGGGAAGAGGCATAGGGCGTTATGAGAGAAGCATTGACCACGAGGTCTGGACGGTCATTGCCCGGGAGGGTTTTCCTCCTTTTTTGCCTGTCTGTTTTTGCTGTAACGCCTGTGGTGGCGGAGACCGCATTTAATCCCTGGGATCAGGAGTGGGTCGATCCATGGAGCCCAAGCTCTGAAGCGCGCGTTATCGACACGCCAACATCTCTGTCGACTGTTCCCACCCTTGGTGATGCTGGTTTCTGGCCGCTTTTGCGGGCCATGTCGATGTATGAGCAGATCGAGGAGTGGGGGGGCTGGCAGCCGATCCCCAGTGGTGAACGCATTGAACTTAATGACCGGGATGACCGCATTCCCTTGATCCGGGCGCGGCTTGTGGCGACGGGGGACCTTGCCGTATCAGGGGGATATCCTGCGGTTTATGATGAATTTGTTCTAGAGGGGACACGGCGGTTTCAAAGCCGGAATGGTTTGACGCCTGATGGGATTATCGGTCCGCGCACGCTTGCGACGATGAACGTGCCTGTCTCCGAGCGTATAAGACAGTTGGCAATCAATCTTCAACGGTTGAACGAACTGTCAGAAACGCTGGGGCGGCGGTATGTGTTTGTAAATATTGCCGGGCAGGAGGTTGAGGCGGTCTCTGATGGGAAAGTTGTGCTTCGGCGCAGGGTGATTGTTGGCAAGGAAGACCGGCAGACGCCAGAATTTACGAGTGCTGTATCATTCATTGCTCTCAACCCCTACTGGCATGTGCCTATAAGTATTGCAGAGAGGGACCTTATTCCTTCTGCGAAACGCAATCCGAACTATCTCGCGCGATTGGGCATTCGGGTCTATCGCGGGGGTCGTGAGGTTAATTCCAGAACCGTCAACTGGCACCGGACGTCGGCGCGCGATGTGCGGCTGCGCCAGGACCCAAGTCCGCGAAATTCGCTGGGGACGGTGAAAATTCATTTCAACAATCCTTTCGCCGTTTATCTGCATGACACCCCCTCCAAGAGCCTTTTTTCCCGCACGGACCGAACGTATAGCTCCGGCTGTGTGCGGGTACAGGATGTGCACGACCTGACCGAGTGGTTGTTAAGCGAAACCCCCGGTTGGGATAGCCGTGAACAGATTGATGCAGCGCTTAATGCGCGTCGGCGTGTTGATGTGCCTCTGGCGGAAACAGTGCCGATTTATCTGCTCTATCTGACTGCATGGGTTAATGAGCATGGCGTGGTGAACTTCCGGGATGATATTTACGATATTGACCGGCGTGTCCGCACTTCTTCGCTCACACGGTAGAGCTTTGCCTCCGTTGCACATTGCACTAGTCTGAAGCTCTGCAAACCAGACTAGGTAGGTGCACGTGGCAAGACCGGCAAAGTTTTCATTTCTTGAGTTCCCGGGTCTTTTGGCTTTTGCTCACCGGGGGGGAACAAGTGAGCATCCGGAAAACACCATGCCGGCTTTTCAACATGCAATTGATCTTGGGTACCAGTTCATTGAAACGGATGTTCATGCAACGCGTGATGGCGTGCTGCTCGCCTTTCATGATGAAGAATTGGACCGGGTGACGGATGGAACCGGGCCTATTGCAGAGCAGGACTACGCTGAAATATCCAGGGCGCGGGTGGGAGGCAAGGAGCCTATTCCGCTTTTTGCCGACCTTCTTGCCGCCTGGCCCAATGTTCGGATTAATATCGATCCCAAGCTCGATAATGCCGTTGAGCCGCTGGTGAAACTTTTGCGCCAGGAAAACGTGTTGCACCGGGTTTGCGTCACGTCGTTTTCCGGCCGGCGGACCAAGTGGATACGCGACGAGCTTGGGGCGGACTTGTGTACCGGGCTGGGGCCTATGGGAGTTACGCGGCTACGGTTCTCCAGTCTTTGGCGCCCGTTGGGTGGCCTGGGGGGTGGCCGGTCGGAGGGAAGTGTCGAGGGATGTGCCCAGGTTCCGGTTTGGCAGTATGGCGTCAGACTGGTGGACAGGAGATTTGTTGATCGCGCCCACGAACTGGGCCTGCAGGTACATGTGTGGACGATTGATGATCCAGAGGAAATGAACCGCTTGATTGATCTGGATGTAGACGGTTTAATGACCGATCAGCCTGAAACCTTGAGATCAGTTTTGCAAAACCGCGGAAAATGGTGATAAAATCTGTTTTTAAGATGGCAGGTCCGATGATCTGCGACAATTCGCAGATGGCGCTGTATGGCGATGTTTGCGAGATTGTCACTCCACCAGTGCTGCTGTTTACTATTTGTAAACCATAAAAACACACCCTTATAAAGGGTATTTCTAGGTCGACTCAACTGATTGGATGATATGATGGATTATGCAGGTAAGCTCTCTGAGGCCCTGGAGGCACTCAAAAATGAGGGGCGCTACCGCGTTTTTGCCGATATTGTTCGACACCGAGGGAGTTTTCCCCGAGCAACCTTTCGGGGCCCTGGTGGGAGTGAAGAAGAAATTGTTGTCTGGTGTTCCAACGATTATCTGGGCATGGGGCAGAACGGGCTTGTGACCGCTGCCATGCATGAAGCTGTGGATCTGGTCGGCGCCGGTTCTGGTGGAACACGAAATATTTCTGGGACGACCCATTATCACGTTGAGCTGGAAGAAGAGATTGCCGACCTTCATCAAAAAGAAGCGTCGCTGCTTTTTACTTCAGGCTACATCGCCAACGACGCCACTTTGAGCACGCTGGCGCGGATTTTTGGTGATTGTCTGATTATTTCTGATGAATTAAACCACGCGTCCATGATCGAGGGAATTCGTCGGGGGGGTGGCCCCAAGCGGGTGTGGCGTCACAATGATCTGGAGCATTTGGAAGAACTGCTTCAAACAGTTCCTCTGGATCATCCAAAAATTGTTGCATTTGAGTCTGTCTACTCAATGGATGGTGATGTTGCTCCGATAGAGGCGATATGCGATCTCGCGCATAAATATGGTGCGCTGACATATCTTGATGAGGTGCATGCGGTTGGTCTTTACGGACCGCGCGGCGGAGGTATTGCCGAACGCGATGGTGTTCTCGACAAAGTGGATATTATCGAAGGCACTCTTGCAAAAGGGTTTGGCGTTATGGGCGGCTATATTGCCGCCAGCTCCGAGATTGTTGATGTGGTGCGCTCATATGCGCCGGGATTTATTTTCTCAACATCCCTGTCGCCGGTTCTCGTCGCGGGTGTACTTGCAAGTATACGCCACCTGAAGGCGAGCAATGTAGAGCGTGAAAAACATCAGGAGCGTGCAATAAAATTACGCCGTATGCTGCTGGATGCAGGACTTCCGGTTATGATGTGTGAGAGCCACATTGTACCGGTGATGGTTAAGGATGCTGTTCTGTGCAAGCTGGTTGCTGACGACCTTTTGAGCAATCACAAGATATATGTTCAGCCGATTAACTATCCAACGGTACCACGGGGCACGGAGCGGCTGCGGTTTACGCCCTGTCCGCTGCACACTGATGAGATGATGGAGGACCTGGTTCGTGCGCTTGATGCTGTGTGGACCCGGCATAATATTAAACGGGCGGCATAGTTTCTGGCTCGCGGTGCCGACGCTGGAAACCTGTTCACAGAGGTCTGGGGTGACAGATTGAACTCGAAGAGAGACGGCCAAGTCAGGGAGGTCTACCTGGAATTTCTGACCGTTGGTGAATCGATTAAAGTAACAGCGATTGATAGCGTAACGGGGAGAGAAGTTTCAATTGTAGGGCCCGCCCGCGCGCCGCAAAAAGAACTGGAGCGGGTCGCGATTGACAAGCTGCAATATGTTCTGGGACGCACTTCTTCGCATCAGGGAAAGTCTGATGAAGAGCGTTCATCTGGCGATGATGATGGAAAGGGTTGGGTTGTCTAGCGCTTAACTGCGATTGCGTGAGGTGCGCGGCACGTTGTTTTGGCCGAGGCCTATTTTTTTTGCGAGCTTTGAGCGTTGCGCGGCGTAATTGGGTGCAACCATCGGGTAATCTGCAGGAAGGCCCCATTTCGCTCGATATTCCTCTGGCGACAGGGAGTATCGCGACCGCAGATAGCGCTTCAGCATTTTAAGTTTTTTGCCGTCTTCAAGGCAGATCAGATGGTCCTGGGTGATGGAGTCTACAATCGCAACCGCGGGCCCTTGCTTGGTGACTGTGAGTAGTGGGTCCTGCCCTAGCCCATCAAGTACACCGTGAACCATTCGCAACATGCCTGGTATTTCATCAATGGGCAGGGCGTTGTTGCTCACATATGCAGCAACGATATCGGATGCGAACCGCAAAATGACCTTGGGGTCAGAACTGTCTCCGTCACGCATTGTCCATGTATCCAGCAAAGTCATAAGAATTGAGCAAGCAATACTTCAACTTTGTATGACAAATGATGCAGCATTTATCAAGTATTTCTTCGACTTATTCAAAAACTAGTGGGAATGTTTCTTTTAAGTCGCATAAGCGAGCAGTGTATCTTCGATAATCCAGAGTTATTCCTAGTGTTTCTCAAGTTGTTATTTTGCGTGATGCGCCACGAAAACGCACTCATGGGCGATTGAAACAGACTTTTGCAGGGCGTTGGCGTGCCGTATCCATATGTGGTAACTAGCCCGCTTTCCCGGTTAGGAAATCTGATAAAACTCCATATTCGGATAATGGCACCGAAGTACAATGAAGGGTTCTCATATGGCGACTTTAGGTTCAACTGGCGCAAATAGCGCGATGTCCTCTTTTTTTAGCCAATCCCTTGCGGATAGCGACCCGGATGTTTTCAAGAGCATTGAGGATGAGGGGGACCGGCAACAACACCAGATTGAGCTGATTGCCTCTGAAAACATTGTCTCGCGGGCCGTGCTTGATGCCCAGGGCACCGTTCTGACGAACAAGTATGCTGAAGGGTACCCGGGACGGCGCTATTACGGGGGGTGTGAGTTTGTTGATGTTACTGAAACACTTGCGATTGAGCGGGCAAAACAACTTTTCAACTGTACTTATGTGAACGTGCAGCCAAATTCGGGATCGCAGGCCAATCAGGGTGCGCTTATGGGGCTGATTAAGCCTGGCGATACCATTCTGGGCATGAGCCTTGCCGCTGGGGGGCATCTTACTCATGGGGCGGCCCCCAACCAGTCCGGCAAATGGTTCAACGCGGTTCAGTATGGCGTGCGCAAGCAGGACCAGCGCATTGATATGGATGAGGTGGCCAGCGTCGCGCAGGAACACAAGCCCAAGGTCATTATTGCTGGCGGATCTGCCTATCCCCGCGTGATCGACTTTGCAGCCTTCCGTCAGGTCGCTGACAGTGTTGGTGCCTATCTGATGGTTGATATGGCGCATTTTGCGGGCCTGGTTGCAGGAGGCGTTCACCCAAGCCCGTTGCCTTACGCGGATGTGGTTACCACCACGACCCATAAAACGTTGCGCGGCCCGCGAGGGGGCATGATTCTTTCCAACAATGAAGCGCTGGGCAAAAAATTCAATTCGGCGATTTTCCCGGGTCTTCAAGGGGGGCCGCTCATGCATGTGATTGCGGGCAAGGCGGTGGCGTTTGGGGAAGCGTTGCGCCCTGGTTTCAAGTCTTATGCGCAACAGGTCGTCAAAAACGCACAAATGCTTGCCGCAACACTGGTCGATCACGGGCTTGATATTGTATCGGGTGGAACAGATACACACTTGATGCTGGTGGACCTGCGGCCCAAAAAGCTGACGGGCAATATCGCTGAGGCTGCTCTGGAACGGGCGTTCATCACGTGCAACAAGAACGGTATTCCGTTTGATCCCGAAAAACCAATGGTGACGTCCGGCATCCGGCTGGGGACGCCTGCGGGCACGACCCGGGGTTTTGGAGAAGATGAGTTCCGTCTGGTTGGCGAGTTGATTGCGCGGGTTCTGGATGGACTTGTCGCGAATGGGGCAGACGCGAATGCTGACATTGAAACTGCTGTGCGCAGTGAAGTGGAAATGCTTTGCAAGCGCTTTCCGATATATGCAAACAACTGAGATGAAAGCCCGTTAGAGTAGGGCATGATAAGCAGAAGTGGTAACAAGGGGAGCTGGAACGGGTATGCGGTGTCCATATTGCGGAAGTAACGATACGCAGGTGAAAGATTCCCGTCCGACAGAGGATAACACCGCGATCCGGCGGCGGCGTTTCTGTCCAGGCTGCGGTGGCCGGTTTACCACCTTTGAGCGGGTGCAGCTTCGCGAACTGACCATTATCAAATCCAACAACCGGCGCGTGCCGTTTGACCGTGATAAACTCATGCGCTCCGTGCAAATCGCTATGCGCAAACGCCCGGTTGAGGCCGCGCGGACGGAGCGTATGGTGAGCGGAATAGTCAGACGCCTTGAAAGCATGGGCGAGCCAGAAATACCGTCTCAGGTTGTTGGCGAGCTGATTATGGAAGGGCTTCGGTCGCTGGATGATGTCGCTTATGTTCGCTTTGCTTCAGTCTATAAAAACTTCCGGGAGGCGAAAGACTTCTCTGAAGTTCTTGATGAGATATCGGGACCTGACGACACTTGATGTTGCCTGCGCCTCTGAGCGGTTAATGTTCAAGATTAATGACCCGATCTGCGAGGCACACGCGTGACGACTGCATTTGACATAAGGATGATGCGCATCGCTCTTGGGTTGGCGGAGCGGGGGCTTGGCGATGTTGCGCCAAATCCGGCGGTCGGGTGCGTTCTCGTTCAGGAAACTGATGATGCCGGGCGGATCGTTGGACGAGGGTGGACGCAGACCGGCGGTCGACCTCATGGCGAGACGGAAGCCCTTCGCCGGGCGGGAGAGGCTGCACGCGGTGCTACGGCCTATGTCACGCTTGAGCCTTGTACGCATCACGGTAAAACACCGCCTTGCGCGCAGGCTCTTATAGATGCTGGGGTTATCCGTGTTGTCAGTGCGTTCAGCGATCCCGATCCTCGGGTGTCGGGTGCCGGGCACGAGATGCTTGAGGCAGCGGGCATTGAGGTTGTTCAGGGTGTGCTGGGGGAAGAAGCAGCCAGGCTGAACGAAGGTTTTTTGCGTCACGTTACGGATGGTCGGCCGATGGTGAGCGTCAAGCTGGCCAGTTCGCTGGATGGCAGGACGGCGACACATTCCGGGCACAGCCAGTGGATTACCGGGGAGCGGGCGCGTAACCGTGCGCATCTGATGCGGGCGCGGGCTGATGCCATCCTGGTTGGGAGCGCAACGGCGATTGTTGATGACCCGGAACTGACATGTCGGCTGGCGGGGCTGGCTGAGCGCTCTCCCATTCGGATTGTTGCTGATGGCCGGCTTCGACTTCCCCTGACCTCAAAACTGGTTCGCACGGCGCGGGAAGTCCCGCTTTGGATTTTCACCCTTCCGGGGGGTGATGACGCGCGGCGGAAAGCATTTTCAGATTGCGGTGTCACACTGATTGACGTTCCAACCGGGGCTGACGGGACTATGGATATGGCAAAGGCCCTGTCTATTCTGGGGGATCGCGGTATTACCCGTTTGATGGTTGAAGGGGGATCGCGGCTTGTCTCATCGCTGATGAGGGCAGGACTGGTTGACCGACTTGATTGGTTTCAGGCACCAAAGCTGATCGGGGGCGATGGGTATCCGGCTCTCGCGGGGCTGGGGGTCGATACGGTTGACACTGCGCCGGGGTTTGAGCTTCTTGAGGTGTTGTCGCTCGGCGAAGATACGCTTCAAAGTTATAGTTTTAAGAGATAGAGCGCTCATGTTCACCGGTATTGTCACAGACATTGGAAAAATTTCGACCGTTGAGAAAGCGGGCGATACGCGGTTTGTTATTGAAACAGCCTATGACCCCGCAACCATCTCAATGGGGGCGTCGATTTCCTGTGATGGCTGCTGCCTGACGGTTGTTGAAAAGGGTGTGGCGGGCGGGCGTAACTGGTTTGCGGTCGATGCATCGGCGGAGACGCTGGGGTGTACGACACTGGGTTTGTGGCAGGCCGGACAGGCGGTAAACCTTGAGCGGGCAATGAAAGTTGGCGACGAGCTGGGCGGTCATATTGTGAGCGGCCATGTGGACGGCGTTTGCGAAATTACCGCAATCCGCGAGGAGGGAAGCTCCAGGCGCTTTACATTCAAGGCACCTGAGGCATTGAAAAAATTTATCGCGCCTAAAGGGTCGCTCACTCTGGGAGGAACATCGTTGACCGTTAATGAGGTCGACGGCGATGTTTTTGGCGTCAACATTATTCCGCACACACAAGGTGTGACGATCTGGGGCAGTGCAAAGGTTGACGACAAGATCAACCTTGAAATTGATGTGCTGGCCCGTTATGTCGCGCGCCTGATACAAGAGGATTAAAACCTGTGTACAAAGAATTTTTGTCGTCCATAGAAGAAGTCATTGAAGATGCCCGCAATGGCAAGATGTTCGTTCTGGTCGATGCCGAAGATCGGGAAAATGAGGGAGACCTCGTTATCCCGGCACAGATGGCAACGCCGGAGACCGTCAATTTTATGGCGAAATATGGTCGTGGCCTGATTTGTCTGACGCTGAATTCCGACCGCGCGAAACTGCTCAACCTTGAGCTGATGTCGTCCAACAACCAGTCGCGTCATCAAACTGCTTTTACGGTTTCCATTGAAGCGCGTGAAGGAATTACGACAGGTATTTCCGCTCACGACCGGGCACATACTATTACTGTTGCTATTGATCCAACCAAGGGCGCTACCGACATTGTTTCTCCGGGGCATGTGTTTCCGCTGGTTGCCCGTGATGGGGGGGTTTTGGTGCGTGCGGGGCATACGGAGGCGGCGGTTGATATTGCGCGGCTGGCCGGGCTTTACCCTGCCGGGGTGATTTGCGAAATCATGAATGATGACGGCACCATGGCACGCCTGCCTGACCTGGTTCAGTTTGCGCAGCTTCATGGGCTCAAGATAGCGACGATTGCAGACCTGATTGCTTACCGGCGACGTCATGACAATTTGATCCACCGGGCTATTGAAACGGAGATCGAGAGCGAATATGGCGGGGCGTTCGACCTTAAGGTCTATCTGAACACGGCTGAATACGCAGAGCATATTGCGTTGACGATGGGTGATCTGACAACGCCGGAGCCTGTGCTGGTGCGGATGCATGCGATCAATGTGTTTGACGATATGCTGGGTGCCAAAGGGGGGCGCACTGATTTGATACAGGCGTCCATGAACGCGATTGCGGAGGAGGGGCGCGGCGTTATCGTGTTGATCCGTGATACGACGGCCACTGTGGTTTCTGACATGTTGCTTCATAAAGGCGAGTCCGAGGAGCATGGACCCAGACGCCTCAGAGAATACGGGGTGGGTGCGCAGATACTGCTGGACCTTGGGGTGCATGACATGATCCTTCTGTCCGACACGCACCGGCAGATTGTCGGGCTGGAGGGCTATGGGTTGCGGGTGGTTGAGCAGCGCGCTGTTCGTCGGGGAGATGCTGTGAAAGACAAGGAAGCCGTTTCATGAGCGCCGGCCCGCACATTTTGATTGTTGAAGCGCGCTTCTATAAGGACCTTGCAGACGAGTTGGCGCGCGGGGCGATTGAGGAAATTGAAACCAAGGGGGGGACTTATGAGCGCGTGTCCGTCCCCGGTGTGCTGGAAATTCCGGCGGCGGTGAAGATTGCAACTGATGCGAGCCGGGAGGGGCGGCTGGACAAGCCCTATGAAGGATATGTGACGCTGGGATGTGTTATTCGCGGAGAGACGACACACTATGATATTGTCTCGAATGAGTCTGCCCGGGCGCTTATGGACCTGACGATCAACGACACGATTGCGCTGGGCAACGGCATTCAGACTGTTGAGAATGACGAGCAGGCATGGGCACGGGCTCGTGTTGGCGACAAAAACAAGGGCGGTGGCGCTGCCGCAGCAGCGCTGGCAATGATCGCTCTCAAACAACGCTATAAAACGGAGGCTTGAGGCAAGCTTATGTCACCTACACGCTCTAAGGATGCTTCTTCCATTCCAGATACCAGCACGAACCACCGGTCCGGTCGCAGTGCTGCGCGTCTCGCAGCCGTTCAGGCGCTTTATCAAATGGATGTTGCGCAAACAGACCTTGAGGATGTGGTTCAAGAATTTGTAGAGCACCGGCTTGGCCAGGAGGTTGAAGGCGTGCTTTATCATGAAGCTGAGCAGCCTCATTTTGAAGATGTTGTTCGCGGCGTTGTTCGTGAGCAACGCGACATTGATACACGGATCAATGAGGCTCTTGCCAAGGGCTGGGTGCTGGCCCGTCTCGATAGCACGTTGCGGGCGACGCTTCGTGCAGGGACCTACGAAATTCAGCGCTGTAAGGATGTGCCCTCAAAGGTGATTATCAATGAATATGTTGATGTTGCGCATGCTTTTTTTGAAGGCGATGAGCCGGGCGTTGTGAACGCGGTTCTTGACCGTCTGGCACACACGCTTCGGGCGGCTGAATTTGGGCAGACGGAGCCGTGAAATGGGGATATCTGGTGGCAAGGACGGCCGACTGGATGAGTTTTCACTGATCGACCATTTGTTCGCGCCGCTGGCTGGCCCGGGCGCGTTCGAGCTTACCGATGATGCGGCTCTTGTAAAACCGAGGGCCGGGTGCGATCTGGTTCTTACCAAGGACGCGATTGCCGAGGGACGGCACTATCTGGCCAGTGATCCGGCCGGGGAGGTGGCGCAAAAGCTGCTCCGTGTGAACCTGTCTGACCTTGCGGCCAAGGGCGCACAAGCCAGGGGGTACCTGCTGGCCTGTGCCTGGAGCGAAGACACGTCTCTGGAGTGGATGGAGAGTTTTGCGGAGGGGCTGGCGCGCGACCAGGAACGCTATGGCATTAGCCTGCTGGGCGGCGACACGATCAAGACGAAGGGCCCCGGCGTTTTTTCCCTCACTGCCATAGGAGATGTTCCGACGGGCGGGATGGTTCGCCGTGTTGGGGCGGAGGTTGGCGACGAACTTTATGTTACCGGGACCATCGGGGATGCGGCTCTTGGTCTGCTGGTTGCGACCGGTGCGCTTGTGCCCTCTGAGGGAAAAATAAAGTCTCCTCTTTTGAAACGATACCGCGTGCCTGAACCTCCGGTTGTTTTCGGGCGATATTTGGCGCAGTTCGCGAGTGCTGCCCTTGATGTGTCAGACGGATTGCTTGCCGACCTGCGGCATCTGTGCGAGGCGTCCGGGGTTGGGGCCGTGATTGAGCGGGACGTTATTCCTCTGTCAACCGAGGTGAGCACGCTTGTAAGTGGCGACCCGGGCCTGTGGCAGAATATCGTGTGTGGCGGCGATGATTATCAAATTCTTTTCTGCACTTCTGCTGGTGACGGTACGAGAGCGGAGCGGGTTGCCAACGAGACAGGCGTGCGGCTCACCCGTCTTGGGAGAATTGTTGCGCCACCAGGTGTTGGCGTACGAAACCCCATGGGAGATTTGATGTCGTTTGACCGGGCGGGGTTTTCTCACTTCTGAGTGAGAGAAAGAGGACCTTCGTATTTTGTTCTTGGGGTTCGGCATTCTTTCCAATAGCGTCCCGGCATGGATGAGCAACTTCATATTGTTACGGACGACCGCAGAGCGAAACGCAATACGTTGCTGCTTGCGAGCGGGCAAGCGCTGTATGGGTCGAATGTGGCGATCCTGGTTACGTTGAGTGGCCTTGCGGGCGGATACCTTTCGACCAGCCCTGCCTATGCGACGTTGCCGATCAGCGCCATGGTTGTGGGAACGGCGCTATCCACTATTCCGGCTTCCATGTTCATGCGTCGTACCAGTCGTCGTCGCGGGTTTATGGCGGGGGCGGCTTTCGGGGTGTTGGGCGCGTCGCTTGCGATGGTGGCTCTCGTTGAGCATTCATTTTTTCTTTTTTGTGTGGGCATGTTCCTGTGCGGGGTCTACCAGGCATTCGCCGGATATTACCGCTTTGCGGCGGCGGATACGGCCAGCGAGGCTTTTCGGCCACGCGCCATTTCGCTGGTGCTGGCCGGGGGCGTGGTGGCGGCTTTTGTAGGGGCGCAACTGGTTTCCCAGTCAACCGAGTGGCTGGGGCCTACTCCGTTTGTCGGCGGCTATGTGTGCAGCGCGGTGCTTGGGGTGGTTGCTTTCATCGTTCTGTCCTTTCTCGACATTCCATCGCTTGACCATTCAGAACGGGCGAACAGTGGCCGACCGTTGCGTATAATCCTGGCCCAACGACCGGTGATGATTGCAGTGGCCTGTGGCATGGTTGGATTTGGCATTATGACGTTAGTGATGACGGCGACGCCTATTGCCATGGTCGGGCATGACTATACGATTGCGGAT
>CAZNLO010000048.1:0-19879 GCA_964573935.1 uncultured Parvibaculum sp.
CGTTGACATCGAGGAGGTCACTGGTTCAATCCCAGTATCGCCCACCATTTTTCTCCAATACATCAAGCATATCGTGTGTAGACATAGTGTTTTCGGCACAGTGCCGGGCTTTGTGGCTGGTGGCGTGCGGGAAAGCAGCTTTAGCCCTGCACGATCGTATTGCGCTGGATGCCCAGGTCTAGCTTTGCGTCGTCGGTGGCAATGCGGGCTTCGATCCTGTCTCCGGGGCGCAGGAAATTGCTGTTCTGCGCTCCTTTTTTTCTGAACAGTTCCCATTTTTTCTGTTCGGGCAGGAATTTGACCAGTGTCATGGCGAGCTTTCCCGGTGCCCGGGCTGCGACGCCACCTGGAGTGCCGGTTGCGAGCAGGTCGCCCGGATGGAAATCCTGCACCTGCGAAAGCTCGGTCAGTGTTTCGGGGGGCTGGAAGAACAGGTCATCGGCGTAGGCGTCCTGACGCACCTTTCCGTTTACGGCAAGCTGTAAGTGCAATTGTGGAATACGCCGTATGTCCTCCTGGTCGACCAGGGTCAGCCAGGGCCCGGTTGGCCCGAACGTGCGGTAAGACTTGCCCTTGTAGAATTGCCACTGGGGCAGTTGAACGTCGCGTGCAGATACATCATTGGTGATGACCAGGGCGGCGATATAGTCCCCCAGATTTTCCCATGTGACGTTTTCGGGGCCGGTAATGTCGCGCCCGAAAACCAGTCCGAGTTCCAGTTCGTAGTCGAGCAAATGTACGTGCGCGGGTCGGATGATATCGGTGTCGGCGGGGGCAAGGCTTGAGGAGGCTTTCCGGAAAATCATGTTGAAAGTCTGGGTTTTTGGATCGATGCCGCTTTCAAGCAAATGCGAGACGTAATTTGTTCCCTGGCAGACATATTGCTGGTTTGCCGTGATGGGTGACAACAAGGTCACATGCGTGAGGGGAATATTGTTGTGTGTTCCTGCCTTTGCAATGTTGCGCGCCTCCTCACGGCCATTGCGGATGAAATCGCCGGTGGTTTCATGCAAACCGTGCAAGGGCGTGAGGCCCTGTTCGGCGACAACACCCCAGCCCGTACTCCCGTTCAGTTCGTAACGTGCAATATTGATCGCCATGCCCGATCCCATCTATGCCTATTTTGGATACTTGGCGTCAACTTACCTTCGGGAAGAGGCGCGGTCGACACAAATTAGCCCATGGTGATATGCGCAACGGGGGGCCGTGTGGGGCTTGTCAGAAGAAGCGCGCGACACGAAGCTGAATAAAATCATCATTGGCGAATGAGAAAAGCAGGTCTCTCGCGGGGATGTTCTCAAAGAAGCGCGCTTCAAGGCTTGCAAAATAATCATCGCCAAAGCGCCGTTCCGCTTCAAGGGATAAGCCCAATGCCTTGGTTTCCATATCAACTGTGGTGGCTGCAAGAACGGCTGTTGATGCGGTGTCATTGGGGGTCCAGCGAAGCCCAAGCACGGCATCGTTTGCAAAAGCGTTCCGCCGGTTAGCCCCTCGGTCGTCCCAGATATATTCGGCGACGATCCCGACATCACTGGTGCTCTCGAAAATCCGGTAGAACGTGTATTCAATCCCGCCGGACGCCTGAATGTGCTCTTCCTTCAGCTCGCGACGTACAAAGCCTTCAAACTTATAAAGCCAGGCACCTTTTGTTGCCTGCACGTCAATGGATGCCTGGCGAATTTGTGCATAGAAGGGAGCCAGGACCAGGCTGCCGGGGCCATTGAACGTTGGCCGCAAGATGGGCTCGCGGCTGGTACCTTGAAAGTAGGAGAGGCCAACGTCCCAGTCCTCGAAGGTATTGGAATAGCGGACAGCGAAGTCAAGGTGTCGTTGTTTGTCGTCACTTTCATAAGTTGTCAGGGTCTCGTCGACGGGAATGTCAATGGCCGGGCGACCGCTCATGCTGGGGAATGTGCGTTCTCTGAAATAGGGAAGGAGATAAAAATCGAAGATCCCGAAATCCTGTACCGTTGAAATGGCCACCATGGGCTGGCCTAGTTTTTCCTCGCCATCAAGGCTCTCAACCAAGTCGGTCTGGTTGATAATGTCGACCAAGTGGGCAACTTCCGTGACACCCCAGAAAACCTTGTCAAAACCAATGCGAAATTCCCAGTCGCCGTGAATGTATGCGTATTTTAGCTCGCGAATATCAACATTGGTGCGGTTTCCGTCCTGTGCATCCAGTCTGGCAAATGGCGTGAAGACAATGTACTGGTCCGAATTATCCCAGAAGGCCTCGAAGGTAAGCTCAACAGCGAGTGAGCTGTTCCAGCGCTTTTGTCCCGGTACGTTGCCTTCGCTGGGAAAAACCTGGAGCTCTGGTTCAACGTAGCCGGTGAACTCAAACTCTACGGCCAGGGAAGGCGTGGCAAGCGCCAGACATCCCAACCCAATGGTGGCGGCTCTCAGAATGTTTGGTTTGCTCCTGATACCCGTCGGGGCAGGGTGTCTCTGTGGCGATGGCGGCCAGGTTACTTTCCTGCCCGCCCTTTTTACCGTCTGTCAGGTTGCAACGTGCTTAACGCGCGCGTTTTATTGCATTGGTTGTAAAGTCTGATGCTGTGAGACCTGTCTGAAACGCAATCTCGCCCCAGGTAAGTCGGGTGGTCTTGTCCGTTTGGTGGTTCTCCATGAACAGGTCATGGGAGCGCCAGAATTGATCTTCATAGAGCCGATAGTCGGTCATGGTCAGCGTCTTTAGGAGCTGGTCCTTGCGGTCGTAAAATTCGATCTTACGGGGTTGATAATCCGTCGTGTCGACCCACGATATCTGGCGCGTATATCCTGAATGCTCATACAGGGGGGTCCGCTCGGTCACGTGGCAGAGGCGGTCTCCGCAAGGTTCGTCGTGCAGCCAGTTGTACGAGTATTTACCGACCTCCTGAGATGAGAAATCCTCAAATGCAAACTCAGAGCCCATGAACGGGCCGGATTTGTTCACAGAAGATATCCGCTTCACCCGTTTCAGGGCGGGCAGGTACATCCATTGATCGTCAGGGTCGAGGATGTGCGCGTAGGAGAGCAGCGCAGTGCCATCCACGTCACGAGGCCTGTCAAAAATGATGAGGCTCCAGTCCCCCTCATTTTCGTCCGTAATTTCCAATATCAGGTTGCGCAGCTCACGTTCGCTGGTCTCGCCATATGCGTTGGTCAGCAGCATGGTCATGGTGGCGCTGGTATTGCCAAAACCCACATCCCTGCGTTCCGTTTCGCGCGCGATGGCAAGGCCGCGGCCCTGGGGGTCATCTGCGCCGGGCAGGGTCTCAAGGCCGGCAAGTTCGGAGGCTGTCGCCACCGTCACGCCGATGGGGGTGGCCATTAACGCAGCCGCGAAGACCCAGGCTATGGATCGTGCGTGTGTGTTCAGAGATGTTGTTTGCATTGATCTATTTTTCCTCTCTCGAGTTTATGGCGTGGGCCACGTCAGGCGGGTGCTGGCGCGTCTGTGGGTGGTGTGTCCGGCGTGCCCTTTTTCTGCTTCTTTCGGCGGCGGTCAAGAGTGATAAGAAGGGCCGGAAGCAACAGGAAGTCAATGATAAGGGCGCAGGCGACCGTCAGGGCGACCATGGTACCCAGCATCGCATTGATCTTGAAGGGTGAATAGGCCAGCAGGGAAAAGCCGAGAATAAGGACAAAGGTTGAAACCCATAATGCGGTCCCAACCGTTGAGAACGCATACCTGACGGCATCTTCGGCTGACTTTCCCTGCTCATCGCGTGCGCGCTGGTATTTTGACAGAAAATGCACGGTGGCATCAACGATCAACCCAAGGGCTGTTGCGATGACGAATGTTGACCAGAACCCTATTTCCTGTGTGAAGAGGGCCAGGATGCCAAAAGCGGCAATGGGTGGTGTGATGTTTGGGATGAGAGAGATGATGCCGAGCTTTACATCGCGCAAAGCCAACATCAGGCAGGCAGAAATCAGGAGCATGGCAATGCCGGTTCCAAGCGCCATGGCCTTGAAATTGTTGATCCCTATGAAGGAGAACATGACGGCCTGGCCAGCGGGGTAGGCATACATTGCCTCGGGTGCGTTTTCCTTCAACCAACTGTCGCCACGGTTGATGAGTGCCAGCATCTCTTCGGTTGAGACGGAGGTCAGGGTCAAGGTGAACTTCGTTGCAGATTTGTCGACATTTATCTGGTCGTTCAGGTCTAGACCGTAGGGAAGGGACATCTCGTAAAGTAACAGAAACTGTGCCGCCAGCTCGCGCTCTTCGGGGACGCGGTAAAACGCATCATCGTCGCCATGCATGGATTTATTCACGCGCTTCATAACGTCGGTAAACGTGGCGACGTGAACAACTTCCGGTTGTGACCTGGCCCAGTCTGAGAATGCCTCAAGGCGTTCCAGGTATTCAGGGTCTGCAATTCCACCAGGCTCGCCGGAATAAAGGGAGTAGCTGATCTGGTAGATGCCCGTCAGATTGTCTGCCGCCCAGTCACTGGCCACTCTGAACTCCATTCTGTCATCGAAATACTCGACAAAACGGTCGTTGAACTTGAACTGGGGCAGAAGCGCCGCGAAACCGATTATCACAACGGTCATTGTGGTCAGAATAGTACGTCGGTTTCGGATAACCATCTCGCCAAACCGTTCCATGAACTCGCTTTGGCGTGTGAGAGAGGCTTTCGCCGTGACGGGCATAATTGCCATTATGGCTGGCAGGAATGAGATAGATAAGGCCCATGCTACAAGCGCTCCGACGGCTGATGCGTTGCCTAGGTCACGGAACGGGGGGGCATCGGAAAAATTGAGACTGGCAAAACCAATGGCCGTTGTTACAGATGTCAGGAAAACTGGCTGCCAGTTGACGCGCAGACTTTCGACGATTGCTTCGTTTTTCGTCATGCCTTTCCGCATGGCGATAAGGGCTGTTACCAGTATGTGGATACTGTCAGCGACGGCAACGGTGAGGATGATGGTTGGTGCACCGGAGGAGGGGGGCGTTAGCTTTACACCCATCCACCCCATGACGAAGCCCATTGCGGCTGCGGCGGAGAGTGCCACCACCAACAAGGTCGCGATGGTGCCGGTGATGGAGCGGATGAGTATCCACACGGTAAGAGCCAGTACCACATACATGCCGGGCGTCAGAGTTTGAAGGTCCCGGATGGCGGCTTCAGAAAACGATGTGGACAACATGGCTGAGCCGGTAAGCTCGAAGCGGATGTCGGGATAGCGTGCGCGCATGTCAGCCTGGATTTCACGCGCGTGCGCAACAGACAGTCCGGTGGCCTGGATATCGTCTCTGGGCAATTTCAGTGTTGCAACGATTGCGGTTGTGGTGCCGTCATCTGAAATGAGGCGCTTAGCGATGGCAGGTTCGGAAACCGCAATCTGATAAATCTCTTCAGGGTCTGCTGTGGTGGGGTCAATGACAAGGTCGCGAACCAGAAGATCATCTTCAAAGGCAGAGGTGTGCTGGTAATTGGTGAGAGAGTCGACGCGGATGGAATATGGTGTCTGCCAGGCTCTTTCCGTGATCTCCTGGATGACGGCCAGGACTTCGGGTTCGGTTGCTTTTCCTTCTGCTGGTTTTAGAACCCACAGGAGGGTGTCGGGGCTGGTGTAGGTTCGTTCAAGCTGCTCGAACGCCTGAAGGTTTGGGTTTTCATCCGTGAAGAAATAGCGATAGTCATTTGAGAACTTAATGTATTGCCCTCCGGAAGCCATATAAAGTGCGCCAGCGGCTGTGACAAATACGACAAGCCAGCGGAGTTTGATGACCCACTGTGCGTAACTGACGACCCATCCGTTGTTCATTGTACCTACCCCTTTTTGCGGTCTGGCCGCAGACTATCCAGATAGTGGAAAAATGCTTCGCCGCACGCCCGGCCGATTGCGGCGTCCTGTGCGGTCTTAATCAACCCAATGGTTCCCTGGTGGGTTGCCATAATCATTGTTGCGACCGCATCGGCATTAATATTGTTTCGGACGTGGCCGTTTTCTTTTCCACGCGTCAGAGCGCTTGTCAGTGCGACATGCCACCGGGTATTGACCCCTTGCAGATAGATGCGGAAATCCTCGTCCAGCGCCGACATTTCCACACTGATATTCTGGATGGGGCAGCCAAGTCGCAGGTCTGTGTTGATTTCCCCGCTCGCGTGCCTGTCAATAATGGCCTTGACCTCATCGATCGGATTGTCGGCCTGTGAGAGTGGCTGTAGCCAGGTCATCGCCATGAAGCGGTCGATATTGTCTGCAATGGCGGCGAGGCCGAGAGCGTGTTTGTCGGGGAAGTGGTGGTAAAGCGAGCCTTTTGTGCAACCGGCTGCTTTCAAGATGTCGTTCAGGCTGGCTGCCTGGTATCCGTGAAGGTGAATTTCGTTGAAGGCGGCATCCAGCAAGGCCTGACGTGTTCGCTCTCCGCGCAGAATGCGCGCGTCTGCGCTCTTTTCAGTTGGTATTCTGTCCGTTTTCATCACAGCTATGCCTTATACAAACCGACCGGTTGGTCTGTTACTTAGGTGTTTGACTTCAAGGCGTCAAGGGGTCTTTACCCTTGGAGCGTTAAGGGCTGTGTCTGCTCATGGTCAGGAAGCGGTGCCGACTTTTCCGGCTGCTTTACGCTTTTGTGTGAGATCGCGGATCACGGGGGCCATCACTTCTTCATGAAACTTGTCGCAACCGATGCAGAGGTTGGCGAAAGGTTTTCCATTGGGAAGCTGGGTGTGGGAGGCGTCGAAGAACTTTTCTTTCGACCAGCCCTGGGAAAGTCCCATTTTGTCCGGGGTGCCCTCGTTCAGCGCTTCAAACACAGGATGGCCTTTCAGGCTGTCCAGGATGTCGGTCAGAGCTTCTTCTGCGACATTGCCCACAGGTATCTTGGTTTTCAGGCAACACGGATAGAGCGACCCATCCGGCTCGATGGCAACTTCAGAGCCTGCAAACCCGTGGTTGAGAAAATTCTTCCCCCCGGATTGTCGGGCACAGAAATTGGTTTCCATGGTTGCCTGGGTGAGGCTATTTTCCCAGGCGCGGCCTCGCGGCCAGAGTTCGCCGATCCATTGTTCGGGCTGGGCCCCAAAGAAAAAGTAGAAAGGGCCATCTTCCGTCAGATAGTCGCTACCAGATTTGGGATCCGGGACGGGTTTCATTCCCGCGCTCTTGAACATATCGGTGAGCTTGTCGATCAAACCCAGCCGTTTGTCATTTTCCATTCCGACATGAAAATCGTCCATGCCGGAAATGGCAATCATCCAGACATTGCGTTCAAGCAATTCGTCAATAATTTGGGGTGTCACGAGATCGCCGGTTGTCTGGATAGACAGACGCACTCCTTTTTGGCCGTATTTTTTGTTCAGCGCTTCAAGGGCTGGATAAAAAAGACGTTCACGAACCGGGTCGATGAGGACTTCGCCGCCTGCGAGAATGATGCGACCGACGCGCTCTTGTGGACGGCCTTGTGCATCCAAATTCTTTGGGTCCTTGTAGATCATCGTGTCGGGAAGGTTTGCGATAATTTTCCGGAAATGCGTGTCGCTTTCAGACAGCACACCTTCCAGCGCGTCGCGGACATAGGGGCGAAACCGCGTATCGTAGCAATGTTTGCAGCGACGGTGGCAAGCCCAGGTCAGGACGTAATAAATCGATTCCATGCAACGCTTCCTCTGTACGATACAAGCGATGCGTACTCTACTGATCAGCTCGGCAATGTCGCTTCACAAAGTCGCGATAAGTCAGCGCGGTCGATCACCATTAATGGTGACCCGCCGCATATGGCGCCTGTGCCCCTGGTAGTCGTTCAGTGCAAAATGCTGAACGCTTCGATTGTCCCAGAAAGCGACGGCTCCCGGTGTCCAGCGGAACCGGCATGTGAACGCCTCCTGGGTACAGTGCGCGAACAGGAAATTCAGAAGGGGCCTGCTTTCGCGGCGTGTCATATTTTTGAAATACATCGTAAAAGCCGGATTGACGTAGAGTGCCTTGCGGCCGGTTTCAGGGTGGGTGCGCACTACGGGGTGTTCGTGTTCCGGTACATCATTGCCGGCCTGCTCGATGTCCATTGCCGACCGGCTTTGTGCTGAAATACCCTTTTGGCCGTATTCCTTTTCGGCCGTGTGGATGGCTACCATGCCCTCCAGCATGTCTTTCATGCCCTCTGACAAGTCTTCATAGGCACGATGCTGACTTGCAAACAAGGTGTCGCCCCCATAGGCGGGAACTTCCAGCGCATACAGGACCGAGCCCAGGGCAGGCTCTTTCTGGAAAGACATGTCGGAGTGCCAACCCCCGCCGAAATTTACTTTCTCATGGGGCTCTTTGATAATTTCCATGGCCTCCGGGTGGTCATCCATGCCTTTTACATAAGGGTGGATGTTTAAGGAGCCAAAGCGTCGGCCAAAGGCGGCCTGTTGCTCCGGGGTAAGGCTCTGATCTCGAAAAAAGACCACTTGATGGTCCAGAAAGGCCTGACGGATGGCGTCAAAAGTCTCGTTATCGAGATCGGTGCCCAGGTCGACACCCTCGATCTGGGCACCCAGGGCGCCAGAAACAGGTTTCACTTGAATGGTTTTGCAGCTCATTTTTGTCCCCCTTGCCGACAGTCTAGCTCAATCGGCCGTTTACGTCATTTGTTGGGTTGGCGTCTGGGGACCAGCCGGTCCAGTGTGACCGCGAAAGCAGGCAGGCCCAGAATGGCCGCAACCATATTGGCGATAAACATAAAGGCCAGCAGAATGCCCATGTCAGCCTGAAGCTTGAGGCTGGACGCGGCCCAGGTCGCCACCCCGGCGGCGAGGGTTACACCTGTGAATATGACCGCGACCCCGATTTGCTCCATCGCGTGCGTGTAGGCCTGGGTGATCGTTTTCCCCTGATTGAGAAACAACTGCATGCGGCTGTATATGTAAAACGCGTAGTCAACGCCGATACCGGTGGCGAGTACGAGCACGGGTAAAGTTGAGACTTTCAGGCCGATACCCAACCACGTCATGAACCAGTATCCCATGAACGTGGCCAGCAGAAGCGGCATGCAGCAGCAAATTACAGCGCGCCAATCCTGGTAAGCGATCAGAACCAGGGCAATGATTGCGATGTAGACCCAAAGCAGCATCGGCAACTCGGATGCTTCAATGACCTGGTTGGTGGCAGCCATAATGCCCACTCCGCCCATGCCAAGCCGAACGCGAACCTCTGGTCGTGTTGCAAGGTCTGCGTCCGTGTTTTTGAAGGTTTCGACCGCTGCGATGGTCCGGTCAATGGTGGTTGCCTTGTGATCTTCCAGGTAGACGATGACGGGCAGGATTGAACAGGTCTCGTTGAGGAGCCCGGAGCTTGGTTCGACGTGGGAGGTGGTTCTGATGAGACCGGAAGTAGAGCGGGGTAAGTCCTGCCATTTGAGGTTTCCCTCCCGCCAGATTGCAGACACGGTTCTGGCAGACAGCGGCAAAGACTGAACGGAACTCACGCCATCAATATTACCCATGTAGGACGAAAAGCGGTCGACGAGTTGCATGGTGGGGTAGTCGATGCACCCATCAGCGGGCGTTTCGATAACGATGATGAGGGCATCCACAGAGATCGAAAAATCTTTGACGATGGAGGCGGTGTCCAGATTGTAACGCGAATCCGGCCACAGTTCCGCAAAACCCGGTGTGAGGTCGCCAATGTGGCGCTCTCTCGTTTGATAGATTGCGGTAGAGAGCAGAGCGACAAAAAGCACCAGAACAATTGTCGCGTTGCGGGGGAGGGCAACCCTGGCAATGAAGCGCATGACGTGTTCGCGACGTTTCTTCAGGCGGCGGTATTTGTTTGCGTAGGACGTACTTGCCGGCAGATATGTCGCCAGGAGTGGCAGCATTATCAGGTTGGTTATGATTTTGAGGGCAACACCCAGCGAGGCCATGATGGCAAGTTCGCGAATAACATCTATCGGGATCAGGTAGAGGGTCAGGAACCCGACTATATCCGTCACCAGGGCCATGGAGCCTGGGACAAGGAGTTTTGAAAAAGTAGACCGGGCGGCGGCGTTGGGCGTTGCTCCGTCACTGACCTCCGAGGCGATCATGTTGATCTGCTGCACGCCGTGGCTGACACCGATTGCATAGACCAAAAAGGGCACCAGCACCGCGAGGGGATCAAGCCCCAGGCCCATCAGGCTGAGCAGACCGAACTGCCAGACAACAGAAACCAGGGAACAGAAGACGGCTAAAGCCGCCAGCCACGCGGAGCGGATATAGATGTAGACGGCAAAGGTGGTGAGAGCAAACGCGTATGCGAAATAGAGAAGCGCATCTTTGGCCCCCTCCGCCAGGTCTCCGACAAACTTTGCAAAGCCGATGATTTCTATGGTGATGGTATCGGATTGAAAATGAAGGCGAAGCTGCGCTTCAAGGCGGGAGGAAAGATCGAGATAGTCCAGTCGTTCCCGGGTGAGGGGATCGATCTCCTGTAGTTCGGCGATAACCAGCGCGCCGCTGTCATCGTTTGCAAACAGGGTTCCCTGATGACCGCCGTTCATGGCCCGGTCGCGGATTTCGCTAATAACAGCGGGGGTCAGCATGTCAGGCGTCACGTCTGAGGGGATCACCTGAGAAGATTCAATGCCGTGTTCGGTATTTGTTGTGACGCGCGTTGCGGGTGACCATAACGAGCGGACTTTGGTGCGGCGGACGCCGGGCAGAAAAGTCACTTCTTCGGTAACCTGGTGCAGCGTTTTCAGGAAGTCCGCGTTCCAGATGTCCCCGTCGGGGGCACGCACGGCAACGAGGATGAGATTGGCGCCGGGTACCTCGTCCTGATATTCAAAGAAAGTCTGGATATAGGGGTGTGCAGTAGGCACCTGCTTGAAGAAGCCTGCCTCCATTCGCAGGTCTGCGGCGTAGTAGCCCATGACCAGCGTGAAGGCTGCAAGCGCTGTCAAAATTAAGACCCGCAGCTTGAACAGGACCCACTCTACAAAACGCACTTACTTCCCCCGTATGCCGCCTGTTTTTCATCACTTCTATTTCAGCGATCATTTGGCACTGGCAATGTTACCTCATTGTGCGGCAGAGTAAGTAAAGCACATTTGGTTGTATGAGGTGGGGATTGTGAGAAGTCTTGTTGTTTCACTGGCAGTGGTTGCCGGTTGGGTGGGGGGTGCCGTAGCGGGTGTACCGAGTTCTGAGGCTGATCGGCTCGGGGGTGATCTGACGCCCGTGGGTGCGGAAAGGGCGGGGAATGCCGAGGGGACCATTCCGGCGTGGACTGGGGGGCTGACGCGTGTTCCAGATGGTGTGACTTTTACGGGCGGGCAATATCCCGATCCATTCGCCTCTGACCGTCCCCGATTTACGATTACGGCATCTGACCTGGAAGGGTATGCCGCGCAGTTGACGGACGGTCAACAAGCGATGTTTGCGCGTTATCCGGCGTATACGATGGCTGTCTATGAGACGCGGCGCACCTGCGCCTTTCCGCAATCGATCTATGATGCGACCCGGGAAAATGCCCTCAACGGTGTTGTCTCGGAAGATGGTACGCATGTGGGGGGTGTTGTGCGGGGGGTTCCTTTTCCGATCCCCCAAAGTGGGGTCGAGCTTGTGTGGAACCATAACCTGCGGTTCCGGGGCTTTAAGGTGCGCAGAACGTTTGCCTCGGCGGCACCGTCACGTTCAGGTTCTTTTACGCCGATCCGTGTGCGCGATGAGCTCATTTTTTCCTATGCCGATCCGGCGCTTCAGACGTTTGAGCAGCTTGGGAATATTTCTTTGAAGTATATTCAGGAAACATTGAGCCCTGCGCGGCGTGCGGGGCAGCTTCTGCTTGTTCATGAGACGATTGATGCCTCGCTGGACGACAGAAAATCATGGCAGTATACGGTCGGTCGGACGAATTCCGCACCGAACGTGCAGCGGACAACAGCGGTTTCCTACGACAACCCGCAAGTCTATTCCGATGCCATGTCAACGGCTGATAATTTCGATATGTTTTCGGGTCCTCCCGACCGGTACGACTGGATGCTTGCGGGCAAAGAAGAAAAATACATTGCCTACAATTCCTACCGCCTGAGTTCTCCAACGCTCACCTACAATGACATTGTGCTGGCGGGACATCTCAATCAGGCGCATGTGCGCTATGAATTGCACAGGGTGTGGAAAGTTGAAGCAACGTTGAAGCCCACGACACGGCATATTTATGCGCGGCGCGTCAACTATTTCGATGAGGATAGCTGGAACCTGGCAGCGAGCGACCTTTATGATGCGCGCGGTGGTCTGTGGCGCACGCAGGAAGCGCATCTGATCCAGTACTATGATGTGCCGACCTGCTTTAATGCCTCAGATGTCGTCTATGATCTGATAGAAGGCCGCTATGTCGTGCAAAACCTAAAGAATGAAGAAGAGGGCATAGACTTTGCCGCCCATGATCTGGAAGAAGCAGATTTTGTTCCTCAGGAATTGCGGCGCCGGATTACGCGCCGGTAGCCACCGGTGCGCCTTCCGAAAGTCAGGTCTATTTGGACAGCCCCTTGAACAGGGTTTGGATTGTTGTATCAACGAGTTCCTGTTTTGATTTCCACGGAAATTCATTTACCACGATGAGGCAATGCAGGACGCCGTGCAGGCTACAGAGCAATATCTGACCAAGCAGGGTTGGGTCTCCCTTTTTTATTGTTCCGTCTTCTATGCAGGCTTGAATTAGATCGCGAAGAATATCGTAGCGGCCAACGACGCCAAATTCTTCGACGTAATACTGGTCATCGGGGCCCCCAATCTGATCTTTTCTCAAGAAAACGAGTTCATACTGGTCCTGATGCTTAAACCAATAATTCACATAGCCCCTTAAAAATGTGTCGAGACGCTCGTGCGATCCCTCAATGCCCTTGAGGGATTGGTGACATTCCTTGAAAAGGGCAATGAAGAAATCTTCCCAGATATATCGCAGAATTGCATGTTTGTTTTCAAAATACAGGTAGGGAAGTCTTTGTGAAAAGCCCGCCTTGGCGGCAATTTTTCTCATTGAAACAGAGTCGATCCCCTCTTCTGCAAAAAGGGATTTTGCAACCTCAATAATTTTTCTTCGGGTTTGCATTTGCTCGCCCGGGCTGAGGGACGGCCTGCCTACTCGTTTTTTTCCGGTTTGTTCTTTCATCAATGTTTTCTGCTACTTGGTTGTTCTAGGGCAATGGGTATCAAATTTTTTTGTCTACGCGTGAAACCAGTTCGACAAATGGGAGGCGCACTGTGGGTCAATTCACGATTGACTTAATGTAACGCGTATACTAAATACACATAAAGCTGAAGTTGAGGCCTTGTTCTGACACCTTATAGAAAGAAATTTAAGGATGCCGACACAACGTATTAGGCCACATGCGACAACCGAATATGGCTCTATCAAGACTGTCATAATGTGTAAGGCAAACAAGTTCGATCTGGATCTCGCCAACTTGCCGCCGGAATTGGTTGATGAGGCATCGCTCCATCAAATGGAACATAGTGATGCCCGGCCCTATGATGTTGAGAAACTGCATACCCAACAAGAAAAGCTCATTGAGGTGTTGGAGGTAAATGGCGCTGAGGTGTTGTTGATTGATCCGTTGGGATCGGGTGTGCTCCAGCACTACACACGTGATATTGGATTTGTGATCCACGACCAGTTTTTTGTCGACCGCCCAAGGCGGGATTACCGGAAGCAGGAACTGGCGAGCCTGGCGCCGATTATTGAGCGTCTTGAGAACGTTCACCATATAGAGAGCGGGTTTATCGAGGGCGGCGACGTTCTGGTTGATGGCGGTGTTGTCATTATAGGCCAGGGGGAAGAAACCAATGAAGAGGGTATACAGGCGGTAACAGAAATACTGCGGGCCACGTGTCCAGGTGTTGAAGTCAAACCCCTCAGTTTTACCCATCGCGGTGTAATTCACACCGATACAATTTTTAACATCATCGCTCCAAATCTGGCGATTATCTGTTGTTCGTTTTTCAGTGATAAGGACATCAACTGGCTTGGAAAGCGTTTTGAACTTATCAATGCAACGCAGGCCGAGGCTCGCTCTCTTGCAATCAACACTCTTGCCATTGGCAATAACAAGCTGGTTATGCTGGCACCGGGTGGAAGATTAGCCGAAGAAGTGGCGAAGCGGGGCCTTGAGCCGGTTCTCATAGACTATTCAGAAGTAACAGCATTTCCAGGCTCTTTTCGATGCACCACTCTGCCTGTGGTCCGCGCGTAGTTTGGGTGCCTTGCATTTGATTTCTTTCAATATTCACCTCCAGAACAGATCGGATAAAGTATGACAAAAACGCGTGTTGCGGTCGCAGAAGTGACGCCAAAACTCATGCCCGGGACGGAAAACTGGAAGGTCCTGGCGGACAAACTTCAAGCCATTGAGGCAGAGATATTTGTCCTGAACGAATTGCCCTTCGGGGGATGGATTTCGGCCGGGAGCGAGTTTGATGAGGATGTTTTCAAGGCTTCTGTTGCCGCGCATGATGCGGGCGTTGCGGCACTTGAAACCCTTGGCGTCCCGAATGTTCTTGGCAGTCGCCTGACAGTTCAAAATGGTGTCCGGGTTAATTGCGGGTTTTTATGGACCAAAGATGAAGGCCTGAAAGATTTCTATACAAAACAGCATGTGCCATCGTCGCCGGGATACTGGGAAAGTACCTGGTACGGGTCAGGGCCAAGAACAAACCCGGTTATTGAAGTTGCCGGACTGAAGGTTGGTATGCTGATTTGTACCGACATTATGTTCAATGAACATGCTCGGGGCTACGGCCGCAAAGGTGCAGACCTCATTGTTGTTCCAAGGGCGATGCCGCCCATTACCCGCGATCTCTTTGATGCTGCGATGACCATGGGGGCCGTCGCGTCGGGATGTTATGTGGCGTCCTCTAATCGTACGGGGGTGAACGATATGGGAGAGGCTTTTGAGGGGCGGGGCTGCGTTTACAATCCGGCTGGCCAAACCGTCGCCCAGACCAACATGTTTGCAGATGTCACCTTTCATGATGTGGATACGGATTTCGCAAGGTGGAAACAGAGCATCTACCCTTGTGACGTGCCGGAGTAGGCATAGAAAACCAGCGTCTGGCCCTAGTTGGCTCTATTCATCGCGGAAGAAGGCGAAGTTTGAGACGGGCTCGCGTTCTGAGACCAGTGCGTTTACGCGGGCTGTTTCGTCCGCGTATCCAAGCGACATGCCGCAAACGATGTATTCATTGTCGGGGATTTCCAGCACGTCTTTTGTCACCTTCCAGAACTGGTTCCACGCGCCTTGTGCGCAAGTGTCGATGCCACGCGCCGTGGCGCTTAGCATGAGGGACTGGATGAAGATGCCTATATCGAGCCAGCTTGTTCTGTCCAGGTCTTTGTCGATGGTAAAAATGAGACCTACGGGGGCGTCAAAGAATTTGTAGTTGCGGCCCCACTGGTTCCAGTTGGCCTGTTTGTCCCCCTTGGGAATTTCCAGGAGGGTATACATCTCCTTGCCCAGTGTGCGCATCCGCGTCAGATAAGGTTCAACGCGCTTGTTGGACGCGGGCCATTCTTTACCACCGTCTTCCGGGTTCGTTTCCCGGTAGGCGAGAAGCTCCCGGGAGAGCCGTTCGCGGGTGGCGCCCATGGCGACATAGACCTTCCAGGGCTGCACATTGGTGCCGGAGGGGGAGCGCGCTGCGCGTTCAAGTATTTCCTCGATCAATGCCCGGGGCACCGGGTCCGATTTGAATACGCGTGCCGAGCTTCGGCGATCAAGTGCTGTGTCAATATCCATGCTATGCTTCCCTGTTTTCAGTTGGGGAAGCATAGCATGGTGAGCGCGATGGGGAAATTCCAGGGGCCTTAAGCAGGTGTCCAGGAACCGTGAAAGCTGACCGGCAGATGATGCATGAGTCGGGCTTTGGCGCGTGGCCCCGCACTCACGTTGTCGGCATCGAAGACCGCGAAAAAGCTGGTTCCCGTTATCCCGTCCAACACCTGAACGATGATCCATCCTTGCGTTGGATGGTCGGGGTCAGGAGCGAAAACAGGCTCGCCGACGAAATGTTTTTCGCCAAAGTCGAACCGAGAGATCACGCCGCTCTCCATGTTGATGGAGGCCAGCCCGGTGTGGAAAACATTCACCCCGTCTCCCATGGTTACATAAACGATTTCGTGGCGGTAACAGGCTTCATGGGGGTTGATAACGGGGAATTCGAAACCGCCCCGGGCGATAATTTCTTCGCGCAGAGTATCTGTCTCCAAATTGATAACGTATCTATGCATGAAGCCGGGTGCACCGTTGTCGCCACGGCGGCCGGTCATGATGGCTGTAAAGGCTGGGTCTTCACCAATGAAATGGCCTGGGTCCTCGTAGCCTACAAAATCAGCAACAATTGTGTTGCCGTGCTCGTAGGCATTGGCCGCATGCCACATCCAACTGGCAGGTGCATCAATAAAGTGTGCCGCTGATCCATTTTTGGGGATGACGGCAAGAAGGTTCCCGTCCTTCGGGTGCCATGTTAAACTGTCTGAGAAACTGGACATGCCCGACAGGAATGATGCAAGGCCAACCTTTACCGGGTGGAGATTGACAAGAAGATAGTTTTTGGTCGAGAAAAAGTCGTGTGTGTACACCTGTCTTGGTGCCTCGACCGGTGGGAGTGTTGTGATACTGCCGTCCTTGTGGTGGATTGCGGCGTGTATTTTCATTGAGGATCCAAATTCGTCCCCCATCACAATCCAGTCACCGGTTTTCGCATCCAGTTTGGTGTGTGCTTTGATGGATGCGGTGGCGCTCATACCAGAGGGGACTGAGGATTTTGTCTCGAGAGTCTCTGGGTCAAGTTCATAAATCGGATCTATCTCATCAAGAGCAAAGAGGCGACCGTTAACCTGATAAGTGGTTACGCCTGCCTGGCTTTTGACGTTTCTTCCGCCCAGATTATTCAGGAAGCCGCCTGGTGCCAGGGTGGTCCAGGTGGCGTACTTAAAGCGATCAGCTTCTTCTTCCTCTAGATATTTTTCTGTCCGCACAAATCTGGATTGGTGCACGGCGGTCCCGTCCTGAATGACGAGACGTTGTACCAACCCGTCGCCATCCAGTAAGTTGGCTTTTCGTACGCCGTCACGTTCAAAAAGGCCAGGGCCGTTTCTGAACAATGTACCGCGCAGAGCGGTTGGCAGGGCACCTTCAACGGTTAGTGCAGTAGGCGCCGTTTCGTGGATGGAAGTGCCTGCGAGGGTCAACCAGTCCGAGCTGCCAAGGGGGGTGGTTGCATGGACGGTTCTTGTGCCTGAGGTGACCAGGCCTAATGCGGCTGCGGCAGTTACACCGCCAGCTTGTTTCAGGAACCGGCGTCTGTTTCCGTACATGGCAGTTTTCCTTTTGGTTTTGAGGCCTAGATGGGTTGTTGTTAGATCTTAATCTTAACACCGTTAAGATACGGATCAACTTGACATTGTCAAGATGGAGGGCAGATAATAGATATGACAAAACCCAAAACTAAAAATGCTGGCCGCTATCATCATGGTGATTTGCGCTCGGCCCTTATCGCGGCGGCATCCGGTATCGTGGAGCGGGAAGGGGTTATGGCCTTGTCTCTGCGTGGTGTTGCCCGCGAAGCAGGGGTCTCCCAAACGGCCCCCTATCATCATTTCTCTGATAAACAGGCGCTTCTGGCCTCCGTGGCTGAAACGGGATTTCAAGACCTGGTAGATAATTTGTGTGCAAAGAGCGCTGGCGTTTCAGATAGCGGGGAAATGTTGGTTGCTCTCGGCCAGGGCTATGTTGACTTTGCCATGGCCAACCCAGGTCGGTTCAGGTTGATGTTTGGTCCGTTAATAAGGGACAAGTTGAACCACTCCGCTTTACTGGACGGATCGGTGAAGAGCTTTGATATGATCCGGGCTGCGGTCAGGTCGCGTAGAGTGGAGATTGGTGCTGTCACGAGCAACGATGAGGCGGATACAATGGCTGCGTGGTCTTTGGTACACGGGCTTGCGACTTTGCTCACTGAATTCGATTTCAATCCAGAGACTATGGGGGCTGGGACTCAAACGGAACTCGCCGGGCAGCTCGTCAGAACCCTGGTGAACGGGTTGGGCAGGGGGTAGAAGACGTGTTTTTACCCTGTGGGAAGCTGCGTGGTGATCTCGGCTTTATGGCGGATCAGAAACTGGTTCGTTTGTTTGGTGGCAGGCCATGGGTTGTGGCATGGGGCGTCGCTGCGGGTCTCTTAGCCGGTTTTTTGGCACTTGCTGAGCTGTCGGGCATCTACGAATTCCTCAAGGTCGAGAATTTTGAGAGCTTTGAGCGCACTTTTGGTATGGACCCATATACCTGGGCGGCAATGGTAACATCGTTGCTGACGGGATTTGCTGTCAGCGCCTCCTCATTTTCGTTGCTGCATAATGAAGGGGACATTAGAGAAGCGGCTCCTGCTCTGGGGCATCAACCTGATGAACTCATTGAGAAGTGGATTGCATTTCAGCTCGAGCGATTAGTTAGGATACGGATTGTTGGCTGTATCTTCTATTTGGTTGGGTTTGGTGTGGCAATGCATAGTATCCCGGGGACACAGGACGTACTGGGTCTTCGTGATCCAGCACAATATCCCTGGTATCAACAGGTGCCTGCAGCCTGGTTTCTCCTGGTGGTTCCGATCAGTTTTTCAGTAATTGGCAAGAGCGCCTATTTTACGGTCGCGGAGGGTGTTTTTCTTGGGCAGTTACGAGAGCGCGCATTGACCATTGATCTCTTTCAAGCCGAGCAGTTAAGGCCATTTAATCGTCTAGCTTTGCGTGGATCTTTGTTGTGGATTGTCGGTACCAGTATTGGACTACTGTTTTTCCTAAATCCTGCGATCAAGCCGGAAAATTTGGGTCCGTTTCTGATTGGGATTATGCTTGTTGCGTTTGTTACACTTATAACACCGCTCTACGGCATCCATCTGAAGATTGCTGCGGCGAAGAGAGCGGAGCTTCGGGCAGTTCGGGGTGTTATTACTGAGCTGAAAGACCAGCTTCTTGCACCTGGAAATGTGAGCGGAGAAGCGGCACAGCGGCTCGTTGGCGCGATTACCTATGAGACGCGTCTGGAAAAAATGTCCGAATGGTCAATTGACCTTCCCACGATGGGAAAATTTTCGTTCTACCTCGTGATCCCGGTCGTTTCGTGGGTCGGAGGTGCTTTGGTTGAGAGGGTGGTGGATAGTGTCATCTGACGGTATTGCCACTCAAAGCCCCAGCACCGCCTTTGCCATGATGTTTCGCTGGATTTCGTTTGATCCGGCGTAGATTGGCCCTGCGCGGTCATTCAGATATCTGGGCATGACGGTAACGCCGTGCTCGGGGCCGATCGTGTGTTCGTTGGCGCTTACCTTGGGGGCGTTGAGGACGGGGCCGCCGGGGCTGGTCTTGTGCGGCTGGAAGGGCGCGATGTAGAGGCCTGTGGCCTCGAGCGCCAGTTCTGTCAGGTGATTGCTCATCTCGGTCGCTTGTGTTTTCAGCATCGAACTTGCGGCACCCGGTGCTCCGCCATTGGCCAGTTCAGACAGGATGCGGTGTTCTGTGAACTCAATGTTGGTGATTGCAATCGCGGCAGCGGCGAGTTTTGTTGCAAAGCCCGTGTTCTCAATGAGCGGCCCGTTACTGCCACTTTGCTCCGTGCGTGCCATTGCGTGGATCCTGTCGAGGTGTCCTTTCAGCCTTGGTGCATAGGCGTTTCCACGCTCAAACAAGAGCAGGTATTTGGCGACTGTCCAGCCATCGCCGACCTTTCCTACGACATTTACTTTCGGCACGCGCACATCTTCAAAGAAAATCTGATTTTGAATATGCTCCCCGGTCAGCATGATGATGGGATCGACGGTAATGCCGGGCGTGTTCATCTCAATGAGCAGGAAGGTTATTCCCTTTTGGGGAATGTCTGAATTGTCAGTGCGCACCAGACAGAAAATCCAGTTAGCGT
>CAZNLO010000049.1:0-19547 GCA_964573935.1 uncultured Parvibaculum sp.
TGGACCGGAGTTTAGGCGGGAGAAAGAGGGCATACGAGCATAAAATTATCAATTCGGCGTGGGGAAGGCGGCATTGTGGGGTTTATCCCCAAACTTCCGGGCCAACGGGGGCCATTTTGCTGCCATTGTACATGATCCCGGGTGAGCGGTCCTTTGTGAGCCAGAGGGGGCCGTCGAGATCAACGATGTCGCCGGGCGCTGCAATCAACATGGCGGGCGCCATGCCCAATGAGGTGCCCACCATGCAACCGACCATGATTGAAAAGCCGATATCGCGCGCGGCGCGTGCGGTTGCGAGGGCCTCTGTCAGGCCGCCGGTCTTGTCGAGCTTGATATTGACGGTGTCGTACAGGCCGACCAGACGTGCCAGCGAGGCGATGCCATGGCAGGCTTCGTCTGCGCACAGGGGAACAGGGCTCTCATAATCACGTAAAATGCCGTCTTGATCTGCGGGCAGGGGCTGTTCGATCAACGTCACACCAAATCGGGCCATTTCTTCCACGTTTGCAGCCAGTGTCTGTGGGCTCCACCCTTCATTTGCATCGACGATCAGTTTGGCCCCAGGAGCGGCTGTGCGGATGGCGGCGATGCGCGCACCATCGCCCTCTCCGCCCAGTTTTATTTTGAGGATCGGACGGTCGGCAGCATTGGTTGCTGCTGCGGCCATTTTTTCAGGCGTGTCCAGGCTGAGAGAATAGGCTGTTGTCAGTGTGTCGGGCCTGTGGCATTTCGCTATTTCCCAAACGCGGGTGCCCGTGCGCTTTGCTTCAAGATCCCACAGGGCGCAGTCGAGAGCATTTCGCGCAGCCCCCGGTGGCAAGAGAAGCTGCAAATCCGCTCGTTTCAGGCCATTGGCAATATCGGGAGCAAGGGAGCGAACAGTGTCAGCCACCTCGCTGAGTGTTTCTCCATACCGTGTGTAGGGCACGCATTCTCCACGACCGGTGTGGCTGCCGTCGCAAATGTTTGCGATGACGACCTCCGCCTTGGTTTTGACACCGCGCGAGATGTTGAATGCGGTGGCAAGGGGCCAAGTTTCGAGTGTCGTGGTGAGGGCGGGTGTGCTCATGGGGCCGGATCATGACGCTGGATGAAGCGATCACCAAGCCTTTTTGTTCGCCTGGGTACTGGGTGGTTGAGCGCTACAAACGACCGGCATAGTGGGAGCCATTCCAATTGTCACCTGGAGGTGTTTTTTCCAAATGGCTAATGCGCCCCTCATAAAATTCATAGAGGGTGGACATTGCGCCATTGAGCCCACGGCAATGCACAAGCGCCTCTCTGGCAGCGACCCAGCGTTGGGCGCGGTAGGCATCGAAGAGCTGCCGGTGGCCATCTTCAAGGGCGCGGAACTTCGGACTGGCGCGTACGATGGAATCGCCCAGAAGCGCATAAGCGCGCCACCCGTCGGGATGGCGGGGGGTGGAGATCAGATCTACCTCAAGGAGAGCGAATTTGTTTCCCACCACGCCTTTGAACCCGTCGCCGACAATGACAGCCGGACCGTAGTCGATGGCGTGGGTGCGCAGATAGTTAGCAATGCTGACGGGCTCCCCGAGCACGCCGTAATCGTAGCGTTGGGTTGAGCCTACATTACCGACGATGGCTGAGCCTGTTTCCAGCCCGATGCTGACTGATAAAGGGATGTGGCTCAGGTTTTGACGTTTGGCATCCTCTTCCAGGAACTCGTTCAGAGGGTCCAACTGTTCGCGCATCCGCAGAGCGGCGTCGCAGGCTTTCATCGCATGATTGGATTCCTTGAGCGGCGCGTTCCATACCGCCATCAATGTGTCGCCAATGTAGCGGTCAACCATGCCTGAACGGTCATGGACTGTTTTGGTGAGAGGCGAGAAAAAACGGTTCAGAATATCAGCATATGCGATCGGGTCTTCGAGGTAACGGTCGGAAATGATGTTGAAGCCCCGAAGGCCGACCACAAGGGACGTCACGTCCCGCAGTGCGCCATGTTCGGGAAGAAGCTTCGGGCGGCGGATGATTTTTGGCAAGGCCTTGCTGGAAAGCCGACGGGTCATTTGATTTTCAATAAACCTGACTTCCGCTTCAATGCGGAAGCGGTTGATGATTGCTGTTGTTATGAAGACTGCTGCCAGGGTTACCATCAGGAAGGCGGGGTCAATGAGCAGGCCTTTTGTGTCAAACAGGAACCAGGCACCGTAGCTGCTCGCAATGATCGAGATGAGCAGGAATATGAAACCCCAGAGCGTGCGGGTCTGCATAATGAGAATTATCAGGATGACACCTGTGAGCAGAAGCAGTCCCTGTTCAGCATTGTTGGCCCAGGCCGGGCGGATCAGGAATGCTTCGGAGGCGATCTGGTCAATGGCTTCTGAAATTATGGCTCCGGAGGGGAGAGGGCCGACGATGGTGTCGTATGTCTTTTCGGCCCCATTGACGGAAAAACCGATGATGGCAATTTTTCCGTTGAAATCGAGTGCCTCTGGTTCATCCAGGATACGCCAGGCTTCATACGTTGATTGTTGTGACCGGGAGCGGAAGTAGAGGCGCAATGCCCCATCGATCCCGGTTTGCACGCGAGAGGGGGTGCCTTCTATGGAGATATGCGTCAGGCCTGCCGTCTCTCCGATGACGAAGCCGCCTTCGGGAACGGCGACATGGGCCAGGTAACCAGATGCACCCTGGTCCACTCTCAGGGTTTCCAGCGCGGTTGATGCGACGAGTTTGCCATTAAGGCTTATGATCATGGGAAGCGTGCGTACACGGTCTACGTACCGCTGGCTGGGCAGGCCAATGCCGATGCCTTCGCTGCTCCCGAGCAACCGCCCCAGAACTGCTGTCCACTGGTTGTACTGGGGGGTGTATCGGAGCGGATTACCGCCACTTTGAGCTATCGGGGCAAAAAGGGCACGGGTTCGACCGCTGGTTCCCTTGCCAGGCGTAACAGTGAGGACAGATGGCCCCTCGCCTAGTGCCTGCGTCAGCAAGATATCATGATCCGGCAATGCCGAGAGAGCGGACGCGAGAGCGGTGACATTGGTGCCGGAGGGGAGTGGTGCCCACAGATTGAGCACTTCGCGTGGTGAGGTTGCATCCGGCTCGGGCAGGGGCATGTCGAGCAGGATCGTTCGCGCCCCTGCTTTGCGTGTGGCTTCAACGAGTTCTGCCAGTCGTGCGCGGGACCATGGCCAACTGCCGTGTCGGGCGGCTGAGGGGGTACCGATGTCTATGTAAACAGATTTTTGTGCCCCGGAGGCGCGCGGTTTGATTTGCTGGTAGATGTCGAAAGTACGATCTGCAATCGCTGTGGCCATGCCCTTTGGATCATAAAGGGACAGGCCCAGCGCTCCCAGGAGAACCAGGGTAGGCAGGACCATCGCGAGGCGACGAAATATGGTCGTGGGCTGCATGTATGCGTACTCTTTACTGACGTGATTTCTAACTTAGCCTTGTCTTGAATTTGCCCCCCGACCTTTCTGACCGTAACACTATTTGGTCAAATCGTCCCAATTCAGGACGGTCGTGGAGCCTCCAGTGGGGAAGTTGCACGAAACGTTACATATTTCTGCCGTTTTTCACTGTTTGTTTTGAGGAAGCGCACGCATTACGATGCGGCTCAAATTAGTGGTTGGAACAGGTTCCGCACGGGTCAGTGTGAAAGAGGGAGTAGGAGCATGAATTGGACAATGAACGGGCTGCGGGCGCTGGCGATTTCCGGGGTGGTGGCTTTTGCGACCTCAACGAGTGTTTTTGCAGAACCTGAACGGGTCTTTGTGACGGTTGGTACCGGGGGCATCACGGGCGTCTATTACCCAACGGGTGGGGCGATCTGTCGGCTGGTGAACAAAGAGCGGAAAATTCACGGTATCCGCTGTTCTGTTGAAAGCACCGGAGGGTCGTTGTTCAACGTTAATGCGATCCGCCAGGGCGATCTTGATATGGGCGTGGCCCAGTCGGACTGGCAGTATCATGCCTATAATGGTACCTCGAAATTCTCGGAAGCCGGTGCGTTCTCCGATCTTCGCTCCCTGTTCTCCCTTCACCCCGAACCGTTTAGCGTGGTGGCACGCGCGGACGCGGATATTCAGTCTTTTGAAGATTTGAAAGACAAGCGGGTCAATATTGGCAATCCCGGATCTGGCCAGCGCGCCACGATGGAGGTTGTGATGGAAGCGCTTGACTGGACTGTCCGTGATTTTTCCCTTGCCTCCGAACTCAAGTCTGCGGAGCAGTCAATGGCTCTGTGTGACAATAAAATCGACGCGATTGTTTTTACCGTCGGGCATCCAAGTGGATCTATCCAGGAGGCGACAACGACCTGCGATACGGTTCTGGTCAATGTTACCGGTGAGGCGATTGAAAAACTGATCGAGGATAATAGTTTCTACGGACCGGCCACAATTCCCGGTGGCATGTATAACGGTAATCCTGATGATATTTCGACGTTTGGTGTTGCTGCGACTTTTGTAACCTCGACGGCGATGTCTGACGATATTGCCTACCAGATGGTCAGGGCAGTGTTTGAAAATTTTGATGAGTTCAAGAGATTGCACCCGGCCTTTGCCGTTCTTACCAAGGAAGGCATGGTGCGTAATGCGCTGTCTGCGCCTTTGCATGGAGGTGCGGAACGGTACTACCGGGAAGTTGGCCTGATCGAGTAGCGGGGGGACGATGAAAGAACCTTCCGCCTCTGTCGCAGAGGGGCTGGTTGCCGCAGAAACGGGTGTACGCAGCCATAGCGGCTCTACCGCAAAAGTGATTGCAGGTATTGCGATTGCCTGGTCGCTGTTTCAGTTGTGGTACGCCTCGCCGCTGCCGTTTCTTTTTGCCGATTTTTTTCCGGTGCTGAATGACACGGAAGCCCGGGTTATTCATCTTGCATTTGCATTTCTGCTGGCTTTCGCGGGATTTCCGGCGTTCAAGCGATCACCGCGCGACCGGGTTCCAGGGACGGACTGGGCGCTTGGCATTGTCGCTGCCGTGTCTGCTGGGTATCTGTTTGTTTTTTATGATGCTCTGGCCAACCGCCCGGGCCTGCCCACGACCCTTGATCTGGTGGTGGCCGGGGTTGGCATGGTGATGTTGCTGGAAGCGACACGCCGCACACTGGGGCCACCTCTCACTATTATGGCGTTTATTTTTCTGGGATATGTTTTTTTTGGCAACATGGCGCCGGATATTATCGCCTGGAAAGGGGCTTCCTTTTCGCGGGCCATGAGCCACATGTGGCTCACCACGGAAGGTGTGTTTGGCATTGCGATTGGCGTGTCCACAAGTTTTGTCTTTCTCTTTGTGCTGTTTGGCGCGCTGCTCGACCGGGCAGGGGCGGGGCACTATTTTATTCAGGTGGCGTTTTCACTTCTGGGGCATATGCGCGGCGGTCCCGCTAAGGCAGCGGTGCTGGCATCAGGCATGACGGGGCTGGTCTCAGGCTCATCCATTGCAAACACGGTGACGACGGGGACTTTTACCATTCCGTTGATGAAGCGGGTTGGGTTTTCCGGTGAGAAGGCGGGAGCGGTGGAGGTGGCTGCTTCGGTTAATGGCCAGATCATGCCACCGGTCATGGGGGCAGCCGCATTTCTGATGGTTGAGTATGTGGGGATTTCCTATCTTGAGGTTATCACGCACGCGTTCCTACCGGCCATCATTTCCTATATCGCTCTGCTTTACATTGTTCATCTGGAAGCTTTGAAGTCGGGAATGGAAGGGCTTCCCCGGGCCGTGCCGGTGGGCACGTTCGGGCACCGGCTGATGCGGACCGGGATTGCACTTTCTTCCTTCGCGATTGTCGCGGGTGGCTGGTATTATAGTATTCTGGGCGCCCAGGCGGTGTTTGGCGGAGATGCGCCTTATGTTCTTGCCGGTGGGTTTGCGCTTTTTTACCTTGTGACATTGACATCTGCCGCGCGTCATCCCGACCTTCCTGAAGAAGACCCTGATGCGCCGATTTTGAAGACGCCGCCGTTTGGTGAAGTCGGGCGGACGGGGCTGCATTTCATTCTGCCTATTGGTGTGCTGGTCTGGTGTCTGATGGTGGAACGGCTGTCGCCGGGACTGGCGGCGTTCTGGGCGACCGTAGCGATCTCGTTCATTCTGGTGACGCAGAAGGCTGTTCTGGGGGTGGTGCGTGGGGAAGGCCAGCTTTTTGCGAACCTGCGTCTGGGGGCGTCAGCGCTTATCTCCGGGCTTGATCTGGGCGCTCGCAATATGGTGTCCATTGCCGTTGCAACGGCGGCGGCGGGTATTATCGTTGGTGCCGTGTCTCTGACGGGTGTGGGGCAGGTGCTGACGGAGCTTGTGGAAATTCTATCCGGCGGCAATCTGTTGTTGATGCTGGTTCTGGTGGCGATGCTGTGTGTGGTACTGGGCATGGGGTTGCCGACGACGGCGAACTATATTGTTGTTTCTGCCCTGATGGCTGGCGTGGTGGTTGATCTGGGCGCACAAAGCGGGCTGGTGGTGCCGTTGATAGCGGTTCATCTCTTCGTCTTCTACTTTGGTATCATGGCTGATGTGACGCCCCCGGTGGGCCTTGCCTCGTTTGCTGCGGCGGCCATTTCGCGCGCTGATCCCATTCGTACGGGCATCACCGCGTTTAAGTATTCGCTACGGACTGTGGCATTGCCCTTCCTGTTTATTTTCAACACCAAACTTCTGCTGATCGGTATCGAAGGTCCGGTTGATCTTCTATTGACGGTTGTGGGTGCGGTGACAGCGGTACTTGTTTTTGCAGCCGCTACCCAGGGTTACTTTGTGACGCGCAGTCGACTTTGGGAATCTGCGGTGCTTCTGCTTGTGGCGTTCTCCCTGTTTCGGCCGCAATACTGGGTTGATCTCGTTCAGCCCCCCTTCAAAACGGTTCCGTTTGTAGAGGCCGTCCCATTGATCGAGGCGGCTCCTTCGATGAGCGATGTTCGGCTGGTGGTGAAGGGAGAGACGCTGGAAGGTGACATTAAGACACTGACGGTTCTGCTTCCCCTGGGGGAGCGGGCGGCCCTTACTGAGCGGTTTGAAACTGCGGGGCTGGTGTTGAGGTCGGAAGTAGAGGGCGTCTTTGTCGAGGACGTGACTTTTGGCGGTCCGGCTGCGGCAGCCGGAGTGGATTTCGACTGGCAGATTCTATCGGTTGAACTGCCGCAAAACCAGGCGAATGCCTATCTGGTGTATTTGCCAACGGGGCTTGTGCTTGGCGGTGTCTGGTTTGCCCAGCGGCGCAGACGCGAAAAATAAGTTCGTCTGGAAGTGTGGCAGATGAAAAAGGCGGCTCGAAAGCCGCCTTTGAGCGTTGGGAAGGTGTCTGACTATTCGGCAGCAGCCGGTGCGCCTGTTTCCTGACGCAGGAAGGCAATCAGGTTTATCCGCTGGCTTTCCTTGCGCAGTCCGGCGAATGACATGGTGGTGCCTGGGACATAATCGCGTGGTTTGACAAAATAAGCATCGAGGGTTTCATCGTTCCAGACGCCGATTTCTTCTGCTTTTTCGATCATGGCATCGGAGTAATTGAAATCTGGAGTCGTTGCCGCTGTCCGCTCAAAAAGACCGAAAAGGTTCGGGCCGATCCGGTTGGTACCGCCTTCTTCAAGGGTGTGACAGGCCTGGCATTTCTTGAAAACCCTGGCCCCTTTGTCCAGGTCCGGCTCAACGGCCAGAGCGGTGAAGGGAAGTATCAGGCTCAACGAGAAAATACCCAGACCCTTAGCAAACTGATTCATGTCTTTTTCTCCAGTCCGGCGTTTGTATGCAACGCCCGTACCCCTTTATGTTTCTGTCAAATGGCGCGTGTGGCCACGCAGCGTCTTCCTCTAAACCTAATTGGGCTGCGAGATCAAGCAATGTGACGGTCTGACGCGGTTTTTATGATAGGAGAGGATAGGGAAAAATATGGTTAAAATAGGGTTACAGGCACAAAAAGGGGCAAAGCGAACAAGTGAGCACAGGCGAAGCGGCAACAGCAACGCTGGAGACGGAGGAAACCGAGGCCGGTTATCTCGTGCGGGCCGGGGGTACGTGGACTGTCGGGTTTGTAAAAGGGCTGGATGGCCCGTTGCGTGGGCTGATGCCAAAACGGACGCGGGGCCGGGACGCGGTGATCGACCTCACGGATTTGACCCGGCTGGACACGGCGGGTGCCTGGATGCTCCACCGGACCGGTGAGCAACTGCGCGTTGCGGGGCTTCAGGTCAGCTATCGCGGTGAAACGCCGGCGTTTCGGACCTTGCTGGACGTTGTGGGGACCCGGGCGTCCGGCTTTGACCTGCGATTGCCGTCGCAGCCGTTTTATTATCAGATTGCAGACCGAATCGGTGGCCTGATTGTTGTTGCAGGACAGGAGGTTAGAGGCCTGGTTGGTTTTTTAGGTCTGGTCCTTCTGGCCCTCTGGCGAACGATCAGGCAGCCAAGCCGCCTGCGTGTTGTGCCCTTTGTCCATCACATGGAACGAACCGGCCTGGACGCATTGCCGATTGTTTGTCTCATTACCTTTCTAATCGGCGGTGTGCTGGCACAGCAAGGAGCGGTTCAGCTCCAACGTTTTGGGGCAGAGATATTTACGGTGAACCTGGTTGCGATTACTTTTCTGCGCGAAATAGGCATTCTTCTGACGGCGATAATTGTTGCAGGCCGATCCGGCAGCGCGTTTACCGCTGAAATCGGATCCATGAAAATGCGCGAAGAGGTTGATGCCATGCGCACACTCGGCCTTGATCCGATGGACATGCTGGTGGTTCCTCGCGTTCTGGCGCTGGTCGTGATGTTGCCGTTGCTCACCTTCATTGCAAACATGATGGGTCTGCTTGGGGGAGCCATGGTGGTGTGGTTCATGCAAGGCACCTCGCCTGACATTTTTATTGTGCGGCTCAAGGAAGCCGCTGACTTCTGGACCTTTGGGGTCGGAATGATAAAAGCACCGTTTATGGCGCTGGTGATTGCAATAATCGGGTGTTACTCAGGAATGAAGGTGACGGGCAGTGCTGAGTCTGTAGGACTGGAGACCACGAGGTCGGTGGTCAAGTCTATCTTTATGGTGATTGTTCTCGATGCACTGTTCGCGGTGTTCTTCACGGGACTGGGGATATAGATGATGGAGAAGGGAGAGCCGATTATCCAGGTGCGTGGCCTGAAGAACCAGTTTGGCTCCCAGGTGGTGCATGATGATCTCAATCTTGATGTGTACAAGGGAGAAGTGCTGGGCATTGTCGGTGGCTCGGGCACGGGCAAATCGGTTCTGCTGCGTTCCATTGTCGGCTTGCAGCACCCGGTAGCGGGAACCATTGATGTTCTGGGGCAAACCATTTCAGAGATGGATGAGGCGCAACGCCGTTTGCTGGAACAAAAGTGGGGCATTCTTTTTCAGGACGGCGCTCTGTTCTCGTCATTGACGGTTGCGGAGAATATCCAGGTGCCGTACCGCGAGCATTTGCAACTGCCTGACCCATTGATGGATGAACTGGCGGCATTGAAAATCACAATGGTAGGCCTGCCGTTGGAGGCGGGCACGAAATACCCTTCTGAATTGTCGGGGGGAATGCGCAAGCGTGCTGGCCTTGCGCGCGCGCTGGCGCTTGATCCTGATATTTTGTTTCTTGATGAGCCAACGTCGGGGCTGGACCCGATCGGTGCGGCTGCGTTTGATACGCTTATCCGCGATTTGCAACGCACATTGGGCCTGACGGTTTTTCTCGTCACTCATGATCTGGATACGCTGCACGCGACGTGTGACCGGATCGCGGTGTTGGCGGATAAACATGTTACGGTTCACGGAACGATGCGCGATATGCTCGAAAGCGACCATCCTTGGGTAAAAGAATATTTCACCGGACCGCGTGCCCGAGCGGCACAAATGTCTGCGAGCGGATAGGAACAACAGGCGATGGAAATAAAGTCCAATAATGTTCTGATCGGTGCCTTTGCGCTCGGCGGTATTGCGCTGCTTTTTCTCTTTGCGCTGTGGATCGGGCGTGTGCAGCTTGACCGGACATATGCCTATTATGAGATCGTTTTTTCCGGCTCTGTCTCGGGGCTCACGGAATCCGGCGTGGTTCAATATAACGGGATACCCGTAGGCAAGGTTGTTGATCTGCACCTGGCGGAAGATGACCCCAGCAAGGTTGTTGCGATGGTTGAACTTGATGCGCGCACGCCCGTCAAGGAAGACACCAGCGCGCAGCTTGCACTTTTCGGCCTTACCGGCGTCGCTCTCATTGAACTTACGGGGGGGAGTGCGGCCTCTCCACCGTTGAGGCCCCAGGGCGGTGCCTCCTATGCGGTTATTGTTGCCGCTCCGTCGGCCTTTCAGGAACTTTTTGCAAGCGCGCCTGACACGCTTCATAGCGCCAACGCGCTCATTTCCGATGTCCGGTTGTTGGTGCAGGATAATCACCGGGCTATCGGACGCATTGTTGGAAACCTTGAAACCCTCTCGGAGGACATAGCCGGCAACTCCAGCAACATTGCGGGTACGCTGGAGAATATCAATACGATCAGTCGTGACGTCGCGGCGGCGAGTGGCAAGCTGGAAAACCTGGCGGGGACCGCAGACCGGTTGCTTGCAACGGATGTTACAGAGCTGGTCCGTGAGGCAAAGGCGGCGGCAATTTCCTACCGCAAGGTGGCTGAGGAGCTTGAAAAAATACTGTCGGACAATCACGGTGCTCTGGACAGCTTTGCACGGGATGGGCTGGGGCAATTGCCGTTGCTGATAGAAGAAGCGCGGGAAATGGTTGGCTCGCTTGAGCGGTTTGTTTCGCGCGCGGAGGGCGACCCTGCGCGCTTTCTATTGGGGCGCGATGCGCCGGAATATGACCCGGAATAGAGGCGGATGTGATGGTGAGAATAGCTGGAATATGGGGCCGGTTGGGAGCATGTGCTGTGTTGGCCATTGGTCTACAGGCTTGCGCGCTGGCGAGTGTGGCGACGGAGGCAGCGCCCGATATCTATGTTCTAACCACACCTGATGTAAATCTGGGCGAGGCCAGGCCGCCTGTGTCCCTGCAACTTGTTGTTGATAATCCTTATGCGCCGGCGGCGCTTGATTCCAACCGGATCGTCTATCAACCTTCGCCGAATGAAATTCGATATTTTTCAGGGGCGCGGTGGTCCGACCGGGTTCCGCAAATGGTTCAGGTTCTGCTGGTGGATGTGCTTGACCGGTCTGGCCGGTTTCAGGCGGTGGGGCGCAGGGCCGCTGGGATGCGGTCTGATTACCTTGTGCGCCTCTCGATCCTCACGTTCGGGGCTGAAACCGGGGGGAGCGAGGCAGAGAGTGTACGGGTGGTTTTCAATGCGCAACTTGTCCGTCGCTTCAGCGATGAGATTGTTGCGGGTCAGCGGTTTGAAGCTGTTTCGCAGCTGGAGAGCAAGGGGATGATCGAAATTGTGAGTGCATTTGACCGGGCGGCGTCTGCCGTGCTGGGAGAGATGGCCGTCTGGGTTTATGATGAAGCCGTGCGGGCAACGCGTACTTCTGCGGAGTAGTCTGGCTTTGCCAAGTCGAATGTGCGCGGCGCACGGGTCAGGTAATATGTCCGGTTGCCTGAGCAAGCAGGAGATATACCTTGCCTGTATCTGAGGTCAGGTACGTTTCGACAAGAATGCCTTCCCGGTCACCCTCCGCAGCTTCCAGGAGGAGTTGCTCAAAAAGTTTTGCAAACTTATCCACGTCCTCCCGAAACTCTCGTTCAGTCGTGTATTTTTGTGAAATCTGATCGTAGAGTTCACGGCCCTGCAAATTGTAGAGGCGCCGGGCGAAGACATTGCGTTCACCAGCCTGATAACGCCGCCACAGATCTGCCGGGGGGCTTTGCTCCAGCGCCCGATCAAGGTCGATGGCGATGGATTGCAGACTTTCAATGATATGGAGCGAGCGCCGGTGCAGTTCGCCACTGCTTGTCTTTTTTGCCGCAGGTTCAGAGTGGCCGACTGCGGCGAGAAGCTCGGAAATACCCCAATTCCCGCTTTCGCGTGGGCGTGACGAGGTGGGGGTAAGCGGCGCTGGCAGGGTGGTGGCGGACAGTGCGCCGCGTTGTGGGGCACCGCGGTCGAGGGTACGGGCGTGACGGACAACGATCTCTGCGATGGAGGCAAGGGCGGAAACCTGATCTTCCAGCACGGTCTGGAGAGCGTAAGCGCCTTCGGCGGCCTCCTCGGGAAGGTCTGTCATTCGCTTTTCAAGTTCTTCGCAGGCGGTGTGAAGGGCACGGCCTGCCTCCCTGGCAGCCCCCCCTATGCCGAACATGGCCGCTCCCAGTTTTTCGCTGGCGGTTTCGGCACTGCTGGCTGTTTTCTCCATTTCCGTACGCAACTCATCTATGCGGGCGTCCAGGTTGCATGTAGCAGCGCTCGTGTGCTCGGAAACTGTTTTCTCAATGCCGGAGGCTGCTTCTCCCAGGGCCGTGACCGCCCCTTTGGCTGCATCTGTCGTACTTTCTGTCACGTTGCCAAATGAGAGTGCTGCCGCCTCAATGCTGTCTTTAGCGCTTCTTGAGGCGTCGCCGACTGCATTTGCCGCATCGTTGGCTGCACGGGTGATGCTGCTGACTTCGCCTGCAAAAGTCCCCCCCAGTTCTTTTGCCCTGGAGGAGGCTGTTTCCATTGCATGGGTGAGTTCTCGGGCAAGGCGTGCCACGGCCTCGTCAATTTCTTTCGTCCGGGCGGCCAGATCACCGGAAGTGCTGTCGATCAATGTGCGATGCTTTTCAAAAGAGGCATCGAGGCGGTTTCGCTCGGTTTCCAGGGAAAGAGCGGTTTGCGCAATCATATTGCGTTGTGTTTCGTAGCGCTCCGACAGACCATCTGCCTTTGACAGTGCTGCCTGGGCGACGACTTCGAGACGTGAGGACTGTCTGTCCAGCATGGACGTGGTTGCATCTGCCCCAACAATGGCGGCCTCACTCGCGCGTGACAGGGTTTCTGTCTGCTTGCGGAGGGTTTCGCTGGCGGCGGTGATTTTTTGTTCGGCTGTGGAGGTAACGCTACGCACAGCAGCGACCTGTTCGTTCATCATTTGGGTAACGGTGTCGGTTTCACCGCCCAGGGTGAGGGCCAGTTCTTCCAGGCTGTCTTTATGTTTTTCCAACAAACTATTGAGATGGGCTGCGCGTTCCTCGGCGCGGGTACTGCCTGCATCAATGTCAGCAATCTGGTGTTGCACCAATTCGTTGAGTGTCGTTGCGCGGTTGAGCGTTTCTTCAAGTCCGGCGCTCATGATGCTCAAGTGTCCTGCGACGGCCTGACCCAGACGCGACATGTCGCCGAGGGCTGTTTCTTCGGGCTCGGTCAGGCGCAGTGCCGTGCGCGCGAGGGCGTCCGCCATCAGTCGCATTTCCTGGCTCCGCCAAACAATAAAGGCAACGAGCCAGATTACGGTCAGCGGGGCCAAGGTTGCCGCCGCCAAAAGAGCCAGCTCCGCACGCGGTGCATCAACGATCCCCTCAAAACCATAAAAGCCCCCAAGATAGGCGGCGATGGAGGCCATCCACATGCTTGTGAGAGCGATGGCGGTGCCAGGAATTGAGCGGTTTGGGCGGCGAGCCATGAGTTTATAGAGCTGACCGGTTGCGGCGGAGTCTTCATTTGCCGGTGCCGTGGCGGAGCTTTGCTCAGGCGTGAGGGAAAGCGAGGGAGTGGGGCGATCTACTTGCTTCATAAGAGGTTTTTCTTTCAGCCTCGGGGGTGCTTAAGCGTGTTGGAATGGTGTGTCTGAGTCAACTCTTGTTCGCCTCTCAAGTCATTTGGTGAACCGGACTTGCCGACGGTGCGTTAAAGGTTCAAGTTTTACCCTTCAACTGGTGCGTTGTGTTTGGCCGGAAAAACTGACGGGACGTCATAATGGCCACCGAGAGGGATACGGAGAATAAAGGAACGGGGCGTGTACCGGAGATCGTTGCTGGCGTCCGCCAGGCGGACCGGAACGCCAAGCCGACCTGGGCGCAAACCCGTTATCTGATACGTGGCCTCAAGGAACCGGGTGGAAAACTGCCACTTTTTGATGATGAGGGGCAGGAGATTGATCTGCGAACGATCCGGTCGTGTGTTGTGCGCGGTTGGGCGGAGCCCTGGTTTGCCAACCCCGTCAAGCCAGACTGGCTGGTGTGCAAATTGACCCCGTCGGGTTACAAAATTCTCGGAACGGTGCGGCGCCAAGGAAACTGAGCCTTCTGGAGAAATGTAAATGCCCCCGGCGTTGGGGGGCGCCGGGGGCTCTACGAGGGGTTTACGAGTCACGAGGTTGTGCAAACCTCACTCATATATTTACCAAAAATTAACTATAAAATCAAGTGAATTCGATTTTGAGAGTCGATTCTGCTCCTATGTCAACTCATTAATTCTGACTCAGCATTGGATTTACCGCAGGTTTCCTTGAAATTTCGCCCGTTTCATTTCGTTAATACTATTGGTCTTTTTTTCAAACAAATTGCTCGAAACAGGCCGGGGACAGATGTTTTGTAAGGTTTACTGGCAATACTGATCTTCTTGTTGTCTCGTGTAGTGGAGTTTGAGTATGTCCGGGGGAGTAACGATGCGGGTTGAAGCGCCTGCTTGTGTAGGTATCAGACGAGAGAGTGTTCTTGTCGATCTGGTTCATCTTTCAAAATATACGCTGGGAGACCGCTCGCTTGAGTGTGAGCTGCTCAGCCTTTTCAGGTGTCAGTCCGGCGTCTATTTGCAACGCCTGGAAACGGCGGCCTCGCTTTCTGAATGGAGAGAGGCAGCCCACAGCCTGAAAGGATCTGCACGCGGCATTGGTGCGTGGGCAGTAGGCGACCAGGCGGAAACCATAGAGCAACTGTCGGAGCTGGACGGGGCGTCACGCGAGGACGCCTTGATGAAAGTACGCGGTGCGATTGATGAAACGATTGCACATGTCGCGATCCTGCTTGCGGACTGAAACGGGTTAGCGGTCCAGCAGGGCAGCGACATACTCCCCGATTGCAAGGGCGGCAGTTAAGCCAGGGCTCTCGATCCCCAGCAGGTTGACGAGGCCGGGCAGCCCATGTCTTGCTGGGCCGTCAATACGAAAATCGTGCGGGGGGTCACCTGGCCCCTGAAGTTTAGGTCTGATCCCGGCATAGCCCGGTTGCAGGCTATTGTCGGGCAAACCCGGCCAGTAATCCCGAATGGCTGCATAGAAAACCTCCCCCCGGGCGGGGTCTACGAAATAGTCCGGCGTCTCCACCCATTCCACATCAGGGCCAAAGCGGGCCTGGCCTCCCAGATCGAGGGTCAGGTGGACGCCAAGTCCTGCTTTTTCCGGGACCGGGTAGATCAGCCGCGAAAAGGGTGCGCGCCCGGCAAGGGTGAAGTAGTTGCCCTTCGCATAATAGCCACGGGGTTGATCTTTGGCTTGGAGGCCTTTTGTTTTTGCGGCGAGGAGCGGTGCGGAAAACCCGGTTGCGTTGATGACCGTTCTGGCGCGGAGGTTCATCTGTGTGTCACCGGTAACACGGACATGCAGACCTGAGGGCGTTGCTTCCAGCGCGCTCACCTCGCTCATGAAGGCAATCGCCCCGCCATGGGTCTCCAGATCACCCTGGAGGGAAAGCATTAGCCCATGACTATCCAGAATGCCGGTAGAGGGCGACAGGAGTGCGGCGCAGGCGTTGAGGGCTGGCTCCATCTCGTTGAGTTCAGATGTTTCGATGAGCCGCAGGTCATCGACGCTGTTGTGCGCGGCACGTGCGGCGATGCCTGCCAGTTCGTCTCGTTGCGCATCATTGGTTGCGACAATGAGCTTGCCGCATTTTTGGAAGTCAATTCCACGTTGCTCAAGAAACGGGTAGAGGCGTTTGCGGCCTTCCACACAGAGCCGGGCCTTGAGGCTGTTGGCCGCATAATAGATGCCGGCGTGGATAATTTCTGAATTGTGGGATGAGGTTTCGCCGCCGATCCGTTTGGCTTTCTCCAGCACCACGACATCGCGCCCCTGCAATGCCAGCGCGCGGGCGACGGCGAGCCCCACAACTCCGGCCCCGATGACCACGCAGTCCAGTTTTTCCACCCGATTTTCCCCGTCAAATTGCTTTCTGCTTCAAGATGTGCCGAATTGGAGGCAAGAAAACAAGCGCAACACGCAATGAGGGGGAAAACCATGCTGATTTCACCGGACAGACTGCAAAACGTGGTGGAAGCCATTTTGACTGGTGGGGGCAGTACGGCGGAGGAAGCGGAGATTGTTGCCTCCCATCTTGTGCGTGCCAACCTTACCGGTCACGACAGCCATGGGGTGGGCATGGTGCCGGCTTATGTGTTTATCCAGCATATGGACCTGCTGAAGCCCAATACGAGCGTCAAGCTTTTGAGCGATGATGGTGCGATCCTGCGGTTTGACGGCGGTCGCGGCTATGGCCAGGTAGTGGCGCGGGAGGCGATGGTGCAAACTATTGAGCGGGCGAAGGAGACTGGTATTGCGCTGATGAGCCTTGCCAACGCCCATCATATTGGCCGGGTGGGGACTTACGGCGAACAGGCGCTGGCTGCGGGCATGGTGTCCATCCATTTTGTCAATGTTGTGGACCATTCCCCGCTGGTTGCGCCTTTCAGGGGAAGCGATGCGCGTTTTGGCACCAACCCGATCTGTATCGCGGTGCCCGGTGGCAACAAGACCGAGAACATATTGCTCGACATGGCGACATCGAAAGTGGCGCTGGGGAAAGTACGTGTTGCCATGAACAAGGGGGAGCATGTGGCGCCGGGGACGCTGCTTGACAAGACGGGGGCCCCCTCGAGCGATCCGTCGGTGATGTTTGAAGAACCGCGCGGGGCGTTGCTCACCATCGGGGCGCACAAGGGATACGGCCTTGCCTTCATGGCGGAGGTTCTGGCGGGTGTGTTGACCGGTGGGGGGACGATCCAGCCGGGCAATGAGCGACATAATTCGATCATCAATCACATGATTGCGATTGTCATTGATCCGTCCCGTCTTGGGGACCGGCAATGGATGGCATCTGAAATTGATGCGATGGTTGACTACTTTAAGGCGTCGCCCGCACAAAACCCGGACGAACCGGTTTTGTCACCCGGCGACCCTGAGCGGATTTCAGAGGCCGACCGGCGCGCCAACGGCATTCCCATCGACGACACGACCTGGGGTGAGATTAAGGAAGCCGCCAAGGCGAACGGGATTGATGCGGCGGCGTTTGAGGCGATGGTGGCTGGGTAGGGGGGCGTGTTCATCAATTTGTGATCCGGGAAGTGTTGGTGTGGTGGCTTAACCAGCTTAGCCTGCCACCCATTATGTGATGAGGAGGCCGGAGCGACAATCATGGCGAAGCGCCAAATTGCAGGAACCGGCAAGGGGGAAAGATGAACCGACTGGAGCCACTAAAACGGGAAGAAACCGAGGGGCTTGAAGACGTATTGTCTCTGGCAGAAGACAGCATGGGGTTTCTGCCCAACAGTCTGTTGACCATGGCGTATCGCCCGGAACTGGTGAAAGCCTTTGTCGGGCTGATGGTGCAGATTAATCTGGGGCATACGTTGCCCGGCGGGCTGAACCGCCTCATCGCGTTTATGGTGAGCCAGTCTGCAGGGTGTCTTTATTGTCAGGCGCACACCCACCACGGGGCTGCCCAAGAAGAGGGGCTGGCGGCTGAGAAACTTGAGAAAATCTGGGAGTATGAAACCTCACCCATTTTTTCCGAAGGGGAACGGGCGGCTTTGCGCGTTGCCCAGCTTGCAGCGCAAGTGCCCAATGGGGTGAGTGACGCCGATTTTGAGGCGCTGAAGCCCCATTTTGACAAGCATCAGATTGTCGACATTGTTGCCATTATTTCCGCATTTGGCTTTCTTAACCGGTGGAATGACACGTTTGCTACTGCGCTGGAGCCGGAGCCTATTTCCCACGGTCAGGCACATTTGGCGAAAACCGGCTGGACGGCGGGTAAGCACGCATGATATTTCCCTGCCTGTCGATCTTTCGGGTCGGCAGATAGAGGCTTTCAATGAAGTTCCTCTTGAAAAATGATGACACAAGCGTCACTTTCTTGGCGCAGGCAGGCGAAGGCTCGTCTGGTAAATGTAATTTCAAAAGGTCCGACGGGAACAATGGCAAAAATCACTTTTATCGAACACGATGAGACAACTCACACTATTGACTGCGAAAACGGCATGACGGTGATGGAAGCGGCGATCAAGAACTCCATTCCCGGCATTGATGCTGACTGCGGTGGGGCTTGTGCGTGTGCCACCTGTCATGTCTTCGTTGACAGTGCGTGGAAGGACAAAACCGGTAGTGCCGAGCAGATGGAAGAAGATATGCTCGATTTCGCCTTTGATGTACGCGATACCAGCCGCCTTTCCTGCCAGATTAAAATTTCCGATGAGCTGGACGGGTTGATTATCCGGTTGCCCGAGAAGCAATTCTGACCCAAAACACGCATTAACGCGGGATTTACCCTGTTACAACGCCTCTTCCCGCAGGAAAGAGGCGTTTTTTATGCTTAATGGCGGGTTTCTAAAGATGCCGTTAACCATTCCGCTACCATTCCGGTCGCATTCTTGGGGCTATGAACTGGGGGGCCGCTGCGTGCCCTCGTGACCCAATCGGGGCCCCTGGAGCCGTTGTGCTTCGGGCATTCGGGAGATGGTAGCGATGTTTGAAAAATCTGGCGCTGATGCAAAGGTGATTGAAGAGGTCTATGGGCAGGCAATTCGTAATTGTGCGGCCCGGCTGGACGGCGATACGCCGCGTTTTGCTGCGGAAGCATTGCAGGATGAGCTGGCCCGGCTTGCGCGCGGCGCGGAACAGGGGACGGTTCGACCGCGCCACGTACTGGTTATCGGAGGGGCCGGTTACGTTGGCTCTGTGATGGTGCGTGAACTTTTGAAGCAGGGGTATGCCACGCGGGTTCTCGACAATTTTCTTTATTCCAATTCTCTGTCTTTGGAGGGCCTTTATGACGAGCCGGGCTTTAGCCTCGTCATGGGCGATCTGCGCAACCCGGATACGCTTGAGCACGCCCTGGATGAAATCACGGATGTTGTGCTGCTGGCCTCGGTGGTCGGCGACCCTATTTCAAAGAAATTCCCGGACCTCACGCGGTCGATCAATCAGGAGGGGTCGGAGACAGTTTTCCGGGCTCTGCAAGGGCGCGGTATTCACAAATTTGTCTTTACGTCCACCTGTTCCAACTATGGCATGCGTGACAGTGATGAGCCGGCTGATGAAACATCAGAGCTGAAACCCCTCTCGATCTATGCGGAAACGAAAGTCGGGTTTGAGAAGTTCATTCTAGAACATGTTGATGATGCCGATTTTATCCCCACGATTTTGCATCTCAACGGCCTTCGGGCTGTCGCATCGAATGCGCTTTGATCTGACAGTAAATGAATTTACCGCAGCGCTTGCGCGCGGCGAAACGCTGGACGTTTATGACAAGGATACATGGCGCCCCTATGCCCATGTGCGTGACATTGCAGGGGCTGTGATCCGCACGCTGGAAGCACCGGAGGCGAGTGTGCGCGGCGAGGTGTTCAATGTCGGTGCGGATGAAAACAATTACACCAAGGCGATGATTATTGATGAAATCCTGAAACACGTTGATGGCGATGTGCGCTACGTGGAGAAGGGAAGC
>CAZNLO010000050.1:0-19481 GCA_964573935.1 uncultured Parvibaculum sp.
GCTGCGCATTGCCAATACCGCCCGACGCCACGAACGGAATTTTCAACTCTTCCGCCGCGCGTGGCAAAAGGATCATGTTGGGAATATCATCCTCCCCCGGATGCCCACCACACTCAAACCCGTCCACACTCACCGCGTCGCAGCCAATGCGCTCGGCTTTCAGCGAATGACGCACCGATGTGCATTTGTGAATGATCTTAATGCCCGCTTCCTTCATTGGAGGCAGATAGGCCTCCGGCGAACGCCCGGCCGTCTCAACAATTTTCACACCCCCGTCAATGATCGCCTTGATGTAGCCCGGATAATCAGGTGCTGCAAAACCCGGCAGGAAAGTGAGATTGACGCCAAACGGCTTGTCCGTCATCTCCCGACAGCGAGCGATTTCTTTCGCCAGATCTTCAGGTGTTTTCAGCGTGAGCGCTGTGATGATACCCAAACCACCGGCATTGGAAACGGCGGCCGCCATCTCGGCAAAGCCGACATAGTGCATACCGCCCTGAATGACCGGATGCTCGATCTCAAACATTTCGGTAATAAGTGTTTTCATGTGGCTCTCCCTCGCCTGCAACCCTTTGTCGGGCCTGCGTTTACCCCTGTTTGGTTTGAGGGGAGTATGGCGAGGAACGCCGCCCGGAGCCAGCTTTTAACTGTACAAAAATGAACAAGTCCCTCTCCAGAAACGTACCGAAATGGCGTCCTTTACTGCCTTAACCGCGCAAGCAGGGTGCCCGTGGGGTAGCCGTCTGCCGGAAACCCCTGCGTGAGCTGCCAGGCGCGCAGGGCGTTGCGGGTATTGCCGCCGATAATGCCATCAACCCCTTGCGTGTCGAACCCTTTCGCCGTCAGCAGACGCTGCAACTCTTCACGCTCCGAGCGCCCAAGAGGTTGCTCATCCCGCGGCCATGCAGCCTGAATGAGCCCTTGGCCCTGAAACCGGTCCGCCAGCAGGTTTACCGCAAGGGAGTAGGAGGTCGAATTATTGTACCGCAGTATATTTCGGAAATTTTTGCGTATCAGAAAAACCGGACCTTTGTGCCCCGCGGGCAGGATCAGGCTGGCGGACACATCACGCGCATCTACGTCAACCGCCCCGCCTCCAGAAAGGCGCACACCCAGCGCCGCCCAATCTGCCAGCGGCTTGCGAATACTTTTATCTGCGAGCGCATAGTCGAACCCCTGCGGAAGCACCACCTCCGCGCCCCAAGGAGCGCCAGGCACCCACCCCACTTGTGCGAGGTAGTTGCCGGCTGACCCCAGCGCATCACCGATATTATTCCAGATGTCGCGCTTGCCATCGCCATCGAAATCAACCGCATGAGCATTGTAGGTGGTGGGAATAAACTGCGTGTGCCCCATCGCCCCTGCCCACGAGCCGGTCATGAGGTGCGGTTCAATGTCTCCACGTTGAAGAATTTTCAGCGCTGCCAGCAATTGCTCCCGGCCAAACTTTGTCCGTCTGCCATCGTAGGCAAGGGTCGCCAGAGCCTGTGTCACCCGGTGCGTGCCCATAAAAGAACCATAGCCGGTTTCAAGTCCCCAGATGGCGACCAGCACCTCGCGCTCGACGCCATAGCGTTCTTCCAACTGTCCCAAAAGCTGCTGATGGGTCTGCAACATCTCCAACCCGTTCGCCACCCGCCTATCGGAAATGGCGGACGCCAGGTAGTCCCATACCGGCCGCACAAACTCCGGCTGATTGTCATTGGCAGTCACAACCTTCGGGTCAGGGCGCACGCCGCGCATGGCCAGGTCAAAAACAGACCCGGAAATACCCGCGTTAATCGCTTCGGCACGAAAATCGGTCAGCCAGCTTGCAAACGCCTCATCCACAAACCCAGGCGGGGGGTTGGGTAAAGGCGCGGCCCTGGCAACGTTAAAGGGTGTAAACGCAAGCGCGCAAACAACCAGAAGAAGAGCAACTTTAAACACATTCAAACGCCTACTCGTCATGTTCCAGAACCTTCCCGAACCCGTCCATACACATCATCAAAGCGCACAATGTCATCTTCGCCAAGGTAAGAGCCCGACTGCACTTCAATAATGCTGAGCGGCTCCGCCCCGAGGTTCTCCAGCCGGTGCTTTGTCTCAATGGGAATATAGACAGATTGGTTTTCCTTCAGCGTCTGCACCTTGTCACCCACCGTCACCCGCGCTTCGCCTTTCACAACCACCCAGTGTTCTGCCCGCTTGTGATGAAGCTGCAACGACAGGCGCGCCCCGGGGTTAACCATCAAATGTTTCACCTGATGTCCTTCTCCCTCGTTCAGCTTCTCGTAGAAACCCCAGGGCCGGTAGACGCGCGTGTGAACACGATGCTCGCTGCGCCCGGCTGCTGCCACCTGCTGCACGAGCATTTTTACTTCCTGCACCCTGTCGCGCGGCGCAACCATAACCACATCCCCTGTCTCAACGATCACAAGATCGCTCACGCCGACAGCGGCAATCAGATTATTTTCCGCGCGGATGTAATTATTATCGCAGTCATGCAGAAGAACATCCCCCGAACAAACATTCCCCGCGTTGTCTTTCTGGCCAATCTCCCAAAGCGCCGACCAGCTTCCAATATCACTCCAGTCCATATCCACGGGAATAACAGCGGCAACCTGTGTGTGCTCCATCACCGCGTAGTCAATCGAATCCGACGGGCATTGCCCAAAAGCTTTCGCTCCGAGGCGAAAAAAATCGTGGTCGCGCGCGCCCGACCGCACGGCCTCAGACGCATGCTTGCGAATATCAGGACAATGCGCGTTCATTTCATCGAGGATGCGGTCCGCTCGGAACATGAAAATACCGGCGTTCCAGTAATATCCCCCTTCATCCAGATATTGCTGCGCCACATCGGCCGCTGGTTTTTCAACAAACCGGGCAACCTCACGCCCGCGCGACCCGCCAATGCCATCACCTTCCTTGATATAGCCGTACCCGCTCTCTGGCACTGTCGGGATAATGCCAAAGGTAACAAGCCGCCCCTGCCCCGCCAGCTCCGCCCCGGCCTCAATGGCGGCCAGAAACGCCGCCTGGTCGCCAATATGATGGTCGGCAGGCAGCACAAGCAAAACAGCGTCATCCGCCTCCGCCAGCGCAATCTCGGCAGCAACGGCGGCAGCAGGTGCCGTGTTGCGGCCCTCCGGCTCCAGCACATGCGCCAGGGGTGCAATGCCCAGCTCCTGCATCTGGGAGGCAATGATAAACCGGTGGTCCTCATTGGAAATCACCATGGGCGCCGCAAATAACGAGCTATCCGCCACGCGCGAGGCTGTTTCCTGAAGCATTGTCTGCTCAGACACCAGCGGCAAAAGCTGTTTGGGATAAAGCGCCCTCGATGTCGGCCACAATCGCGACCCGACCCCACCAGACAAAATGACCGGGAAAACCTTCATATGTATGCATTCCAAACGAGCAGTGAACGAACATCAGGCAAGCGTCACCGCTCACCCATGAGCTATCCTAGCCTAATGCCCGCGACGACGGGAAGTCCTTCGCGGCCTCAAAACGACGCTGAACGCCTCCCCGCACAATTTGCGTCACAAATCCTTCAGCACTCGGCTATAAACTGTCGGGTCAAAGACATTCGTTCCTTCAACTTAATGGAGCCCTCCAATTGGCCAAAAAAATTCGCAAAGTGGTCTTTCCTGTTGCCGGGCTCGGCAGTCGCTTTTTGCCGGCCACAAAGTCCATCCCCAAGGAAATGTTGCCCATCGTCGACCGGCCATTAATCGACTATGCCGTGGAGGAAGCTCGCAAAGCAGGGGTGGAACACTTTGTTTTCGTAACAGGACGGGGAAAAGGCGCCATCGAGGACTATTTCGACCACGCCTTCGAGCTTGAAACCACCTTGAGCGAGCGCCACAAGGAAGCTGCCCTGCAAGCCCTGTCCACCACGCAACTAAGCCACGGCGCTGCAAGTTTTGTCCGCCAGCAAAAACCCTTAGGGCTCGGCCACGCCATCTGGTGCGCCCGCGATATTATCGGTGACGAACCTTTCGCCGTCATCCTGCCCGACGAACTGGTGTTGCACGACCAGGGGTGTCTCGCACAAATGGTCGATGCCTGGAATATTCACGGCGGCAACATTGTTGCAGTCGCAAATGTACCTTCTGACCGGGTGGACCAATACGGAATTGTGGCACCTGGAAAGGATGATGGCCGCACTGCCGAAGTCAAAGGGCTGGTGGAAAAGCCCGCACCCGAAGACGCCCCCTCACAACTGGCTCTGACCGGGCGATACATTCTCTCCCCGGCCATTTTTGATGAATTGAAAAAAAGCAAGCCTGGAGCGGGCGGCGAAATTCAACTGACCGACGCCATGGCCGCAACCATCGGTTCTATCCCGTTTCATGCTGTTCGCTTCGATGGCACCCGGTTCGATTGTGGCGATAAGGCAGAGTATCTTGCCGCAAACATCGCCTACGCCCTGCAACGCGATGATATTGGACCAAAGCTCACGGCCCTTGTTCCACAGTTAAAAGACGCGGCTCCAGATAGGCGTTGAATATACTGCGCGCGGCGCGCCTGCTCACTTCAGAGCTCCGACCTCACCCGAACACCAGCGACATTGCGTGAAAAACTGCCCTCGATAAAATTGGAACTGCGTTCTTCGTAGCCATAAAACATGCCCACCGAGAATGCCCTGTTAATCATGTAGTCGAGCCCAAGCTCTACATCATAAGTCTGGTCTTCTCGGGAAGACCCTGAGAAGACCTCCTGCGCATATCCAACATCAAGGCTGGCGACAAGGTTACGCAGAAACTCATGGTCAAGCCCGACCCTGACGCTTCGGCGTTCAAATGAGGATGCCCCACCAGATGTCGTGTCTTCGATCGTATTGCCCGCGCGCAGACGAACTGTCGTAAGCGGCATCACGTACCAGTCCACCGAAGCTCCATAGGCAACGCTGGACACAACAGGAAATACAGGGTCTTCAAAGGACTGCTCCTGATATCCTACAAATACTTCGCCCGTGGCCAGACTGCCAAGCTCAAACAAGGCCCCGACAACCAGCTCATAACCATCAGAATCACGGTCAGCCAGAACGACGGGAGCTTCCTGCACGAAATCCCTAGTATTGTATGTGCCGCGAAGAAACACCACGGTATCTGCGACAAGCTCATAGCCCACCTGCACAACAACTTCCAGAACACTCCGGTCCCGGTCATCATTATCATCAACCCCACCACCGATGAGCGGCGTATCATCAAAATCAAGCTCCGTGTAATCGGCTGAAATTTCCGCCGAAAGGCGGTTAAAACTCTGTTCGAGAGACACCGATGCCCCTATTTCGCTAAACTCGGTCGGCTGAGAAGTACCCCCGACCTCATCAGGTGTGCCGCGCTGTTCGATCAACGCCCCGTACAAAAACCCAACGGTAATCTGTGTATCGGTCCGCACATCTATGCGCCCGAATCCCCCCACCCGCCACTCAAGCCCGTCTTCACTGGTCTGAGAGCCATACAGTCTCTGTTCAACGTCCACTTCAAGCGTGAGCAAATGATTAGCCCAGTTTGAGGAGACAACAAGATTGGGATTAATCTCGGTGACAAAATCATCAACAACCCTGCTCTCCGAAGCAAAAACATTGCTGTCATATGCCTCCGATACACTAAGCGACGGGCGCAGGATAAAACTCCCCACCCGCACACCCTGGGGGGTGAAGGCTTCATACTGGCGCTCGCCAACACCTTGACCGCGAGCATCTTCAGCCAGCACAGAGCCCGGCACGGCGACACAAAGCCCGACTGCCAGCCCAAGTATCACTGCGGTGTCCCAACGAGCATCGCCGCCATCGCCGCTGGGCACCCTGCGCAGGGCTCCGATATTAACCAATTTTTGCCACATGGCCTGAGCATGGCGAGAAATGGTTACCGGAAAGCAAACAATGACGGCACAGGACCAGCAAAGAGGCCCACGATTGTACAGCCCAACCGTTGTACACAAACGCAAACGCTCTGCTATAACCCCTTCGTCAAGCTCAACCCGTTCTGGCAGAGGGCACAAACCATAAATTCGAGGCCCGGGGAGAAAATGCCCACATCCGCCCGTGATACACATTTGGCAACCGCTCGCCGCACTTTGTCGTTGGAAGTGGCCGGTCTGGAAGCCCTGTCCGCCTCACTCGGCGAAGACTTCGTGCAGGCCGTGGAAAAAATGGGTGCCGCTACCGGGCGGGAAATTATCACCGGTATTGGAAAAAGCGGGCATATCGGCAAGAAGATCGCGGCCACCATGGCCTCGACCGGAACCCCCGCCCAGTTCGTACACGCGACCGAAGCAAGCCATGGCGACCTGGGCATGATAACAAAGAACGATGTGGTCTTTGCCCTGTCCTGGTCAGGTGAAACAGCGGAATTACGTGACCTCATCCATTACACAAGACGGTTCGCAATTCCCCTTATCGCCATGACATCGGGCAAGACCAGCGGCCTGGCTCTGGCCGCTGACATCACCCTACTTCTGCCCAAAGTCGAGGAAGCCTGCCCCAACGGGCTCGCCCCCACCACCTCAACCACCATGCAGATGGCGCTTGGAGACGCGGTTGCGATAGCCCTTCTGGAGCGCAAAGGGTTTAACGCCAGCGACTACAAGAATTTTCACCCCGGGGGAAAACTTGGCGCCATGCTCGCCCACGTAAGTACCATCATGCATCGTGGTGAGGAGATGCCGCTCACCACCCAAGACGTGCCCATGAGCGAGGCAATTCTTGTGATGACCCGTAAGGGTCTGGGCTGCATCGGTGTTCTGGATGAAGCCGGGCAGCTTATTGGCCTCGTCACCGACGGTGACCTCCGCCGTCATATGGGGGGAGACCTTCTGAGCCGCACCGTTGGTGAAGTCATGACGGCTGCACCAAAAACCCTTTCCCCTGAAACCCTGGCCTCAGAAGCGCTCAATTTCCTCAACGACAACCAGATCACCTCCATCTTCATTGTCGAAAACGAGCAACCGGTCGGGCTGGTCCATCTCCATGATTTCCTCCGTGCAGGCGTTATTTAGACACCGGTTACCCCTGGTTCACGAGAAACAGCCAAAAATGGCCGATTCGCAAGGTCTGAAACAAAACAGACCAGATTACGCAATGCAGTTGACAATCATTCTTATAAAGACTACCTAAGGGTGAGTACTGACAATGACAGGCACTCGCATGTACGCTTGCATCTGCAACGCCCTAAATGACCGCAAGGTTGAAATTGCCATAAGCAGTGGCGCAACGACGGTATCAGATGTTTTCCGACATCATGGATGTACGCCGCGCTGCGGCTCATGCGTTGAACACCTGCGTGACAAAGTCAGTGTCGCTTCTCAATCACAACCCGATACTGCGTTCGTTCTCGAACTTGCAATCGCGGCTGACTAACAACCTGCCTGTACTCTTGTTTATCCAGACATAATTCGGGATGCTGCGGCAGCGCGCTACGGCCCTCCCCCGGGAGAGGTCGGCCTGCGCGTAATCCCAACCCGGTAATCTCAACCCGGCAATCTCAACGGAGTGAGACATGCAAGGCGACACAAAAGTCATCGAATTTCTAAACGGCGCCCTCAAGCTGGAGCTCACCGCAGTCAACCAGTATTTCCTTCATGCGCGCATGTTCGATAATTGGGGACTGAAGCGTCTGGGAAAAATTGAGTTTGCAGAATCTGTCGACGAGATGAAACATGCCGACACGCTCATCGAACGCATTTTGTTTCTTGAGGGCCTGCCCAATCTCCAGGATCTCCATCGGCTTCGCATCGGCGAAGATGTGAAAGAATGTCTGGAAGCTGACCTCGCCGCAGAACATGACGGGCATAAGTTCTACAAGCAGGCCATCGCTTACTGCGAAACCGTTTCCGACTACGTATCACGCGAAATATTCGAGCGCATTTTAGAAGACGAAGAAGAACATATCGACTTCCTGGAAACCCAGCTCGAACTCATTGATAAGGTCGGCATCCAGAACTATCTCCAGTCCCAAATGTCTGGCGATGAATAACCAGATACAATACCCAATCTCTTTTACCTGCGTCCCCAAGGCCCGCGTCGGGGAGATGGTTGATTGTCGTCAACCTTGCCAGACGCACTCCCGGCCTCTCCCTCACGGGAATCAAACTCGGTAACGGCGGCAGGTCGCCAGTAAGGCACATCGGGTTTTTTGAAAAAGGGCAGCAGAGCAATACCCGCGACAAAGCCGCCAACATGGGCCCAAAACGCAACACCACCTTGATCTGTCGTGCTCATCGCAGCGCTGACAAACTGTATTCCAAACCATATCCCAAGGACAAAGATTGCGCGGAATGCGAATATCTTGAAAAAAGGAAGCGGCAGGAGAATAAAGAGAACCCGGATGCGGGCATGGGGAAACAGCAACAGGTAAGCGCCAAGCACCCCCGAAATGGCACCACTGGCACCAACCATGGGTATCTCCGACGACATCCCCAGCGCGCCATGCGTCAACGCCGCTGCCACGCCCGTCAGTGTATAAAAAAGCAGGAACCGCAATCGGCCCATTGACGCTTCAATGTTATCTCCAAAGATATAAAGGTAGAGCATATTGCCTAGCAGGTGCGCGATCCCGCCATGCAGATACTGGCTGCTGACAAGGGTCAGTTCGGGCAGTATTAGAAAGGTCGCAGTAGGTTCAGCATCAAAAATATGCGCTGGAACGGCACCATAGGTAAGAAAAACAACCTGCGTCTGCCCAGGCGGCAATCCGCTTTGCCAGACAAAAATCAAGACGCAAAGGGCAATGATAGACCAGGTGACATAGGGGCGCACTAGGGTCGGATTGTCATCTGAAATGGGAAACATTCGCTGTTGCCTCTATATCACTGAGCCTCGTCCGGCTTGAGAAAGGTTTGAAAAAACCATCTCAACCCCCTACATAGAGCAGGGGTTGAAGCTGCGAAGCCTATCACGATCTGAGCGCCGCAGCCGAATGGGGAAAATAACATGTCAGCGTTGCGTTTTAGTCTACCGGTGAGTGCCTGTTGCATGAGCCTCGCCCTTGTCACTTTACCCAATGCCGCTCAGGCTGAAGGAACAGTCAGACTGGATGAACTGGTGGTCACCTCAACAGGCCAGGGGACGCCAAGGTCAATACAACCGGGCAATATCACACGCATTGACAGGGCAGACATCAGGCTCGTTGCCCCAGATCATCCAAGTGAAATTGTAAACCGCGCACCTGGCGTGTTTGTTCAACGCGGGTCCGGCCAGGAACATCTGACCGCCATCCGCTCTCCTGTTCTGACCGGTGGCGCAGGGGCAGGCTCCTTCCTCTATCTGGAAGACGGCGTCCCATTTCGCGCAGCCGGGTTTGCAAACGTAAACGGCCTGTTTGATGCGATTACGGAAACCGCCGACGGCATTGAAATTGTACGAGGTCCGGCCAGTGCGCGCTTTGGCTCAAATGCCGTCCATGGGCTTATCAACGTCCTGTCAGCCGCACCAACAATTGCTCCCGAAACTGAGGTGCGCTTGTCAGCAGGACCAAACGGCCAGCGTCGTTTTGTGGGCACAACAAGTGCTGGCTCCGGCAAACACGCCGCTCGTGCCAATCTCGTCCTGGCAGAAGATGGGGGCTTTAGAGAAAACTCCGGATTTGGCCAACAAAAATTGCAGCTCCGCTACGACTACCGCGGTGCCCGTGACTACATCCGAGCAACTTTTGCGGCCCAGAACCTCAATCAGGAGACCGCCGGGTTTGTCAGAGGCGACGATGCGTTCCGCAATGATGCTCTGCGCAAAACAAACCCCACTCCGGAAGCTTTTCGCGACACCTGGTCAAGCCGCCTCGCGGTACGCTGGGAGCATGATTTCGACAATGGCAATACACTTGCGGTTACCCCCTACGCGCGCATAAACGACATGGATTTTCTGCTACACTTTTTGCCTGGCGACCCGCTGGAAGAAAATGGTCATTGGAGCACTGGTGTTCAAACCGCCTACACCATGAACTTAACGGGAGATCACCAGGTCATCGCAGGTGTTGATCTTGAGTATACGCAAGGGTTCCTTCGGGAGTTCCAGGCTGGACCAACCCTCTTCGGCGTTTTCGTGCAGGGCTTGCACTATGACTATGATGTAGAGGCTGTGGTAACAGCGCCATACGTACATTCGGTCTGGTCGCTCTCAGATGCCACAAAACTCACTGCGGGAGCGCGGTTCGAGTACACCCGCTACGACTACACCAACAATGCACCAGACAATACGGTCGGGCGCTTTCAACGCACCCCCGACCGGTTGGACGAGTTCTTCAATGTGACCCCCAAACTGGGCATCACACATGCCTTTAGCGAAAATCTGGTTGGATTTGCAAATCTAGCCCGTGGGGCCCGCGCCCCTCAAACAACCGACCTCTACCGGTTGCAGAGCGCCCAGGTTCCAGGACAAGTTGAAAGCGAACGCACTGACAGCTTTGAAATTGGAACGCGTGGCAACCTGCATGGCGTCGACTTTGAATTCGCAACCTACTACATGGAAAAAAGTAACTTCTTCTTCCGCGATTCAGCCGGCCTGAACGTCCCCAACGGCGTAACTACACATTACGGCTTCGAGATTGAGGCCTCCACCCCCTTAGGGGCCGGCTTTGATTTGTCAGGGTCTGCGACCTACGCCGTACACAAGTATGCCTTTAGTCGCGCTGCCGCCACCGCATCAAGCACAATCACGGATGGCAGCGACATTGACACAGCTCCTCGAACACTGGCCAACATCCGCCTTGGATACACCTTCCACGAGAATCGCGGGCGCGCCGAACTTGAATGGGTCCATGTCGGGAGCTATGCCATGGATGCCGGAAACACATCGACCTATGCGGGACATGATCTCTTCAATCTTCGCGCCCAATATGCCTTAAGCAAAACCATCGGCCTGTTCGGACGGATCACAAACCTTACAGACGAACGCTACGCCAACCGCGCCGACATTCTTGTACTGGGCGGGAACGCCATCGAACGGTTTTTCCCCGGAGAGGACCGTGCCTTACATGTCGGAACAACATTGCGGTTCTAAACAAAGCATGACAGGCCTGCCCCGGCCCGCATAGTCTACGGCATGGAGACCCAAGCACCCCAGATGGCCTTTGAGCTTTGGCCGCTATTGTTAGGCCTGATTAATTTGGCTGCCGCTGGCGGCGCTGCGGCTCATGCCCTTATGACAAAGCGCGACGTCCGCGCTGCGGTTGCCTGGCTTGGCGTCATCATTCTATTGCCAGTCTTTGGCTGGGCGGTTTATCTGATCTTCGGCATCAACCGCATTGCCCGTCGTGCTGAGGAACTACGCGCGGGGGGGCACACAACCGGCAACCTCGAACTCCCCGATGAGACCCGCACAACAACCGCCATTTCCGCCCTGACCGGCGATACGCATCTAGCTCAAATGTCCAGGATTGGCCGGCAGATCGCCGACATTCCCTATACTTTGGGCAACCGCATCACCGTGCTGCGCAATGGCGATGAGGCCTACCCGGCAATGATTGAAGCCATCGAACGAGCGGAGAAAAGCGTCGCTCTATCCACCTACATCTTCAACAACGACCAGGCCGGGCAGCTTTTCCTTGAAGCACTACAGCACGCGCACGCGCGCGGTATCAAAGTGCGTGTCCTCGTCGACGGTGTGGGCTCGTGGTACTCCTTCCCTTCGATGGTCAAGCAATTGGCAAAAACAGACATTCCCTACGCCCGCTTCCTGCACTCCTTCCTCCCCTGGCAAATGCCCTACCTCAACTTGCGCAACCACCAGAAAATTCTGGTGGTTGATGGCAAAGTGGGTTTCACCGGATCAATGAATATCGCTGCTGGTAATTTTCTGGCCAGCGCCCCCAAACATGGGGTGCGCGATTTCCACTACAACGTCGAAGGCCCGATCGTGGCCCATCTGATGGCCGCCTTCGCTCATGAATGGCGCTTTAGCACGGGCGAAATCCTTGTTGGCGATCGCTGGAGACCATCTCTTGACGAAACGGGACCTGTCATTGCCCGGGGCCTTCCCGCCGGTCCGGACATGAACCGCAACACAATCCGCTGGACCCTTCTTGCAGCTCTTTCTCAGGCCCGGAACCACATTCGTATTGTAACCCCCTACTTTCTGCCCGACACAGATCTACTGACAGCTCTTAGCCTGGCAGCCATGCGTGGTGTTGTTGTTGACATTGTTATGCCGCAGAAGAACAACCTCTTTTACATGGCCTGGGCCGCCCGCGCCCAGCTCGATGAACTCGCCACCAGCGGCTGCCGGATATGGATGAGCGCAGGCCCGTTCGATCATGCAAAAATAATGACCGTTGATGGAATATGGAGCCTCGTTGGCTCTGCCAACTGGGACCCTCGCAGCCTGCGCCTCAACTTTGAATTCAATCTGGAATGTTACGGTGAGGGTCTTGCCCGTGAATTGGATGCTATCATCGAGGAAAAAATAGACGGCGCCTCGCGCGAGACGGTGGAAACGCTGCACGCACGCCCCCTCAGCACCAGACTTCGGGACAATTTCGCGCGCCTGATGTCACCCTATCTCTAGCCGCATTGGGCACTCAAAAAAAATGACCCTAGAAAACCAAATGGGAGAACAACATGACCTGGAATACAGTCACGCTTGAAAAGCGGGGAACTGTCGCGCTCGTTCGTTTCGATCGCAACGGCAGCCGCAACGCCTTCAATCAGGAGGTAATTTCCGAGCTGACGGAAGTTGCCCGAACGTTTCACGATGATTTGGAAACACACGCCGTGGTTTTAACCGGAACCGAAGCTTCCTTTTCAGCCGGCATCGACCTCAAAGAGCGCCAACAACGTTTTACGGGAAAGCAGAGCGATCTGGAGTTGCGCCACACCTACTATGCAGGTGTCCGTCTTTGCCAGGCATGGGAAGACATGCCACAAATCACCATTGCTGCCATTGAAGGCATGGCTGTCGGTGCTGGCGTTGCCCTCCCGCTTGCTCTTGACTGGCGTGTTATGGGCAGGGATGCCTTCCTCTACGTTCCAGAGGTGAAAATCGGGATTAACCTGCAATGGGGTGCCCTGCCCCGCCTTGTCACCCTCGTGGGGCCTGCCCGCGCCAAGCGTATCTGCATTCTGTGTGAACGCATGGGAGCAGAACATGCGTTGGACTGGGGGCTCGTTGACGAGATTGCAGACGGTGGCAAAACTGTCGAGAAAGCTCTGGAGATGGCCGCCACCGCCGCCGCCATGCCCGCACCCGCTGTGCAGATGGTGAAGCAGGCAGTGAACGCCACCGCCAATGCCCTTCACCGGGCTGTCGGTTACGCCGACGCCGATCAGAGCCAGCTATCCAGCAATTTCAGGACAGCGCAATCAGCATCAAAAGACTTTAACTCCTGACATCGCGGGAGAAGCCCAACGGCTTCTCCCGCATCGATAGCCTTCAAACAGCTTCAACAGCAAGAACGGTTCCCGATACGGAGACAACCTTGACCGACGCCCCGACAGAAAAATTGGCGCCAGAGGCCGACCACAGACTGTCGCCCACATGCACCTTACCTCGGCCATTCTCAATCGCTTCCGCGACAACGAAAGTACGCCCCACATAACTTGCACCCCGCTGATTAAGGAAGGGAGCATCCGTCGCATCATTTGAACGGCTGGAAAGACGATAGCCTGCATAGGCTGCGCCGATGGAAAGCAGCCCGAAAAGGCCGACTTCCCACTGCCAGGGCAGGGAGACGAAAAGTCCAACAACCCCAACGGTTGCTGCTGCCCCCGCCAACCAGATGAGAAAGACGCCGGGCATCACAAGCTCCAGCGCAGCCAACCCGGCAGCAACAATCCACCAGACCCAGTCACCCCAGCTTGAGAAAAACTCCTCCATCACACTATGCCTCCGGGGTCGTACGCGGCACCGCAGCTGCAGGGCGTCGCGCGCGGCCCTTGGGGGCGGCACCCGCTCCATCGTCACCGAAAGCATCGCGCGTAAGATCAGCAATACCGCCAATAGCACCGATGACGCTTGCCGCCTCAAGGGGCATGAGCACCAGTTTCTGATTTGGCGCAGATGCAATCTCTTTCAGCGCTTCAACATATTTTGTTGCCACAAAATAGTTGATCGCCTGAACATTCCCATCCGAGATCGCCTCACTGACATCTTTCGTCGCCTGCGCTTCCGCCTGGGCTTCACGCTCGCGGGCCTCTGCATCACGGAACGCCGCTTCTTTGCGCCCTTCCGCCTCCAGGATGGCACCTCTTTTTTGGCCCTCAGCTTTCAGAATTTCCGACTGGCGAGCCCCTTCAGCTTCCAAAATGGTCGCCCGCTTGTCCCGCTCCGCCTTCATCTGGCGTGCCATCGCATCGACCAGGTCACGCGGAGGATTGATGTCCTTGATTTCGATGCGGGTCACTTTGATCCCCCAGGGATCGGTCGCCTCATCAACCACAGAGAGAAGCTTCGCGTTAATTTTGTCGCGCTGGCTCAGCAAATCGTCCAGGTCCATGCTCCCCATCACTGTCCGTGTATTGGTCATGGTGAGATTGAGGATTGCATATTCCAGATCGTTGACTTCATAGGCTGCTTTTGCGGCATCCACCACCTGGTAGAAAACAACACCATCTGCCGTGACCATGGCATTGTCGCGCGTGATGACCTCCTGGCTCGGAACATCAAGAACCCGCTCCTTTTTGTTCATCTTCGCGCCGATGACTTCTATAAAGGGTGTGATAAACGAAAGGCCTGGTTCCAGGCTTTTGGTGTACTTGCCAAATCGCTCAATCGTAAAGACAAAGCCCTGCGGCACCATCACCACCGCCTTGAGCAAAAAGATCAGCGCAAGCGCCAGAAAGACGAGTGCGAATATAGTACCACCAGTCATGCAGAATTCTCCTGTTAAGGCCGTTCGGTTTCACATTGAAATTTCACTATAGACTAGTTTGAAGGCAATCGCTTGCAGCGAAGAGAGCTCACCGCCAGGGTTCGACCAAAATCTTAGCGTGCCTGTCAGGACTCTCCAGATCAGCAAAGGCGGATTTCACCTCATCAACACCGATCTTGCCGGTAATCAATGGCTCAACCAGCATCTTTCCCTCTGCCAGAAACCCGAGCGTCTGCGCAAACTCCTCTGGCGTGTATCCCAGCACAAATTGTAGATTAAGTTCTTTATTGATGGCAAAAAACGGCTCCAGATGATCTGGCTCCATACACACACCCACAACAACAATGCGAGCAGCCTTTGGCGCTCCTTCCAGAATTTGCTGTATAAGGCCCGGCACGCCCACACATTCAAAAATAACACCCGGGCGGAGCTGTGGCCCAAGTCCCATGAGGGTCATCCAGTTTTTTCCGTCATAACCCTCCGGGGCGGCCTCCTCTTCCCATTTTTTATAAGGAGAGGTCTGGGCGGGATCAAGAACGATGTCCGCTCCCATCATCTGCGCAAATTTGCGCCGGGCGGGGGAAAAATCAGACGCGATGATCGGACCGATACCTGCAATCTTGAGCCCGGCAATAACCGCCAGCCCCACCGGACCACAACCAATGACAAGCGCCACGTCATCGTCCGTCAACCTCGCTTTCTGCACCGCGTGCCACCCCACAGCCATCGGCTCGGTCAGGGCAGCCTGGTCTGTCGGCAGACCGTTAGGCACCTCCAGTAACAGCATTTCGCTGAGCACCATTTGCTCTGCAAAACCGCCGGGATAGGTGTTGGAGTACCCGACACCTTGAATACCCTTATCGGAAATTGCGATCGGCATGGAACAGACCCGGGTTCCCGGCTTCAGCGTTTTCTGTGTCCCCGGTCCATAATCAAGTATTTCAGCGCAAAACTCATGGCCGAAAACGATGTCCCTGGCTGGGTCCAGCGTCATCACAGAACCGGACCGCTTACCGGCATCAACCATTTTGTCGATATGGTGAAAGGCATGCAGGTCCGACCCGCAAATGCCGCAGGCAAGCGTCTTAACAACAACCTGTCCGTCGCCGGGTTCAGGCTCCGGCAAGTCGTCAACGACAAGCTCTCCCTTGCGAAAAATCGTTGCGCGCATTTAGCCCTCCCATTTCGGTCCCCGACATCGGCCGGGTTGGACCAAAGTCCATTTAGTCCTCGAATTTACCGAGAACGATCGCTAGTGGAAAGAACCATCTGGCAATAAAAATACCATCTTCATGACCGACCTGGGCAAGGCCCCATTACGCAACGGAAATTACATTGGTCGCTGGGCCCCTCTTCTCATCCGTCGGGCGGGAAGGAAAACGGATTTTCTGGCGCAGCAGGTTTTCAAGCGTTTCAGCGAGCACAGGAGCACCAAACAGGTAGCCTTGTGCTTCATGACATCCCATCAATGCCAAAATGTCCCGCTGCTCTTGCGTCTCCACACCTTCCGCCAACACACTCACCCCCAGATTGCGGGCAAGATCAATGATAAGCCGGGGAATGGCTTGGCTGTTTGTGTCTGCCGACATGTCGATCACAAAGCTTCTGTCAATTTTAAGCCGTTGAACCGGGAAGCGCTGTAAATAGGCCAGAGACGAATAGCCCGTGCCGAAATCATCAATGCTGAGACTAACCCCAAAAGCGCGCAGCCGCCGCAACGTTCCGATCACTTGATCGACATCGTGCATCATCGTGCTTTCTGTAACCTCGATCTCCAGAAATTTTGGAGAGACCCCGGCGCTAATCAAGGTCGCCGCGACCCGGTCGGTAAAATCGGGACGGCGCAGATCAAGAGCCGACACATTCACCGCTATCCGTACCGGCCCGACACCCTTGTCCATCCATGTGCGTATCTGCTGGCAGGCCTCAGACAACACCCAATCCGTCAGGTCGCATATAATACCGCTCTTCTCTGCAATGGGAATAAAGACATCCGGCCAGACCAGCCCTCGTTCCGGGTGCTGCCAACGGATCAGCGCCTCCACGCCGGAAATGTCTCCCGTCGCAAGGTCAATTTTTGGCTGATAGTGAAGGATAAATTGATTATCAGAAATGCCGACACACAAATCACGCTCGATTGCGGTGCGCTCAATCGCTCGCAGATGTAGCTCATGCCGATAGAGCTGGGCATTACCACCACCTGCGGTCTTCGCCTGGTGCAATGCAAGATCAGCATTCCGAAGCAGAACATCAGGTTCACGACCATCTTGCGGATAAATTGTCACGCCGATGCTTGCATCAGTATGGACCTGATGCCCATCAATCCAGCTCGTCTTCCCCAGTCCGCGCAGCGCAACCAGTATTTCATCTGCCTGGTCGAGCAGCCGCTCAACTGAGACAACATCATCAAAAATAACCGCAAACTCATCACCCCCCACCCGAATAACCAGGTCCGCCCTTCCAGTGTTCTCCCGCAAAACATCCGCCACCTGAACAAGCAATTGGTCACCGACATGCTGCCCGAACATGTCGTTCACCTCCTTGAAATGATCGAGATCCAGGACCATCAGGCCTACTCCCCTGCCAGACCCCTCAGCGTTCTCAAGGCGCGATTGCAACTGATCGTGAAACATCACTCTGTTGGCAAGCCCTGTCAGACTGTCGTGCCGCGTTTGCTCCACAAACTTCTCAGCCGTTTGACGCGCCTCGGTAAATGCAAACAGAATACTGCGCGCCAGCTCCCCAAACTCATCCGACCGCGCGGTAAATGGAGCCATAGAAGCGGCGTCTACCGCATGCGACTGAGCAATATCCCCCAGCCTTGAAAGCGGCAGAATAACCAGAGCGTAAAGAAATCTGGAGGCGATCAGAACCGCAAACATGAGCCCCACCCCAAGACCGACAAAAAGCCGCTGCGCCATAGCGCTCGATTGCGCCGTAATGTACTTCGTCTTGAGACGGATAAAAACAAATGCCCCAACAGCTTCACCGGGAACAAGCACCATAGCGCGCGCGGGAACCGCTAAACTCACCCTGTCTCCTTCCCGGCGGACATCAGACAAAGGAGCGTCCCCGCTTACAAGCAGCGATAGCTCACCCCGGAGGCCATCATCCTCAATCGAGAGAAGAGAGCGCCCTTGCATATCCCCCTTGTTGCTGAGGAGAACAAACCCCGTCTCCGCATCAAGAACAAGAATGAGATCAACAACCGGTTCAGCAGCAACAATCGCCACATATTTTTCGAGCTGGCTGCGCCTTTCCATCGTTTCAAGCACATACACGATACTGTCGCTCGTATGGTGCGCTTGGTCAGCCACAACCATATCCTGGTACTTCGCAAACAAAATGAAGGACAGCCCAATCAGAAAAATACCGATGGCGCAGGCGAGCACGCCGAAGAGGAGGAGTATCTTCCACGTCACGGACAGGCGGCTCAGGAAACCTGAAATAACACGAACCATACTACGCCCTCCAAACTCCGGAAATCTTGCGAAATGGTGCATCCGGGGGAATTCTGGCGGAGGGTATCTAAAACTTCGTTACAAAATGACGCCCCGTCATACACACTTCATCTGACGGTTAAAATTCTGTTGAGATTGCCCCGAACGGACCCGTCACAGGGCCGACAACGAAAAACGGCGCTCCATAAGAGCGCCGTTTCCTCAATCAATCCCGAACCGTCAGGCGGCTGTGTACCCCATAACCGCTTTGACTTCGAGGAACTCATCAAAGCCAAACTCGCCCCATTCCCGGCCATTTCCGGACTGTTTGTAGCCACCGAACGGCGCACCAAAATCAGGCCCCGCTCCGTTCAGATGCACATTACCCGTGCGCAACTGTGAGGCCACTTCACGAGCACGTTCCAGGTTACCCGCCGATACGTACCCAGAAAGACCGTAAACCGTATCATTGGCAATCTCGATCGCCTGCGCTTCGCTCTCATAAGGCAGGATTGTCAGAACCGGACCAAAAACTTCTTCCCGTGCAATGGTCATATCGTTGCTGACATTGCCAAAAATCGTCGGCCGGACATAGTAGCCTTTGTTCAATCCGTCCGGACGCCCGGTCCCGCCTGCAACCAGTGTCGCGCCTTCATCAATCCCTTTCTGGATCAAATCCTGGATCTTGTTGAACTGCACTTCGCTAACAACCGGGCCAATCTTTGTCCCTTCAGCAAACGGATCACCAACTTTGACTTTCGCCGCAGCCGCAGCCGCGATCGTCAGGGCCTCTTCATGTTTAGAAGCAGGCACCAGCATCCGGGTAGGCGCGTTACATGACTGACCGGAATTATTCATCACATTCATGACACCACCAGTAACGGCAGAACCAAGATCAGCATCTTCAAGAATGATGTTAGCTGATTTTCCGCCCAGTTCCTGCGCCACGCGCTTAACCGTCGGTGCGGCCGCCTTGGCAACTTCAATACCCGCACGGGTCGAGCCGGTGAACGACATCATGTCCACGTCAGGGTGCGCAGACAAGGCCGCCCCAACCTCCAAGCCATCGCCATTCACTAGGTTAAACACGCCCGCAGGAACACCTGCCTCATCCAGTATTTCAGCAAGCAGAAGCGCGTTAAGCGGGGCGACTTCGGAGGGTTTCAAAACCATCGTGCAGCCGGCAGCCAATGCGGTATCAACCTTACAAACGATCTGATTGATTGGCCAGTTCCACGGTGTAATAAAC
>CAZNLO010000051.1:0-16626 GCA_964573935.1 uncultured Parvibaculum sp.
GCCTGACTTTGAACCTCATCCCCTCTGACCGGTCAACGTCAAAAATCCCCAGATGGGGAAGCAGTGAGGGGATGTGGACGGGGTCCATATCTTTGCGAAAGGGTATCTGGTTGCCGTTCCGTATTGATTTCCAGTAGTCAAAGAGTATCTGGGTTCTTTCGTGTGTGGGGGCCTTGAAAACCTCGAGGTCGTCCAGCGGCCTGTCAGGGAGCAGGAGCGGTTCTGGAGGAAATTTTGTCATCATCTGCACAAAGTAATTCACGAAAAACACCAAGACGTTAAAAACTGGCGTTTTCGGGATCAGGCAGGCATTGACCTATCTGGTGGGTACAGGGTGGCTGCCGGAATAATCGTAAAACCCCCGGTTTGATTTTCGGCCCAGCCATCCGGCTTCAACATATTTAACCAGCAGCGGGCACGGGCGGTATTTGGTGTCGGCCAGGCCGTCATAGAGCACCTGCATGATCGCAAGGCAGGTGTCCAGACCGATAAAATCGGCAAGTTGCAGAGGGCCCATGGGGTGGTTGGCCCCCAGGTGCATGATTTTGTCGATGTCCTCAACAGATCCGACCCCTTCATACAGAACATAGACAGCTTCGTTAATCATGGGGATGAGGATGCGGTTTACAATAAAGGCCGGATAGTCTTCCGCCGTTGCCCATTGTTTGCCCAGACGGTCAACAACGCCGCACATGGTGGCGAAGGTTTCGTCATCGGTTGCGATGCCGCGCACCAGTTCCACCAGTTCCATAATCGGCACCGGGTTCATGAAATGCACACCCATAAATCGTTCGGGGCGATCGGTTGCGGCGGCAAGACGGGTGATGGAGATGGAAGACGTGTTTGTTGCAAGCAGGGTCGCCTCCCCAAGGTAGGGTGTGAGGTCGGAAAAAATCTGCCGTTTGACCTCTTCATCTTCCGTGGCGGACTCGATGATGAGGTCCGCGGCCCCGACCTCACTCAGCGAGGGGGCAGGTACAATGAGATCAAGTGCTGTGTCTCGGGCCTCTTGTGTCACCCGCCCGCTTGAAACCTGGCGGGTCATGTTGCCGTTAATGGTGGCAAGCCCGGCATTGATCCTCGCTCCCGATGTGTCGTGCAGCAACACAGTGTAGCCTGCAAGGGCACAGACATGTGCAATGCCGTTGCCCATTTGACCGGCACCGACCACTGCGATTTTCTGGATAGTCATGGGGTTCCTCAACCTTCGCTCAAGATGCGCTCAGCCGAAGTCTGACCTGAAATGCAAAACGGCGCCACCGGAAATCCGGTGACGCCGTTTGAGCTAAGGGTCCGAACAGGTGTTCAGAGACCGATTTTTCCGAGTTCTTCTTCAAATTCGGGGATTGCCGTGAAGAGGTCCGCGACGAGCCCGTAGTCTGCAACCTGGAAAATAGGCGCATCTTCGTCCTTGTTGATGGCAACAATGACCTTGCTGTCCTTCATGCCTGCCAGGTGCTGAATGGCCCCGGAAATGCCGACCGCAATGTAGAGCTCAGGTGCCACGACTTTACCGGTCTGACCGACCTGATAGTCGTTTGGCACAAAGCCCGCGTCCACTGCGGCGCGTGACGCACCAACGCCAGCCCCCAGCTTGTCGGCGATTCTTTCCAGCATTGGGAAATTGTCGCCCGACTGCATCCCCCGGCCTCCGGAGATGATGATTTTGGCAGCGGTCAATTCTGGACGATCAGATTTGGTCAGCTCTTCGCTGACATATTCTGAAAGGCCCGGATTGTCCGATGCTGGCGCCTGTTCGACAGATGCGCTGCCGCCTGTGCCTGCTGCCGCAAAAGTGGTAGTCCGCACGGTCATTACCTTTTTGGCTTCCGATGACTTCACGGTCTGGATCGCGTTGCCTGCATAGATCGGGCGCTCGAAGGTTTGGGCGTCAAGGATGCCTGTGACTTCAGAGAGTTGCATGACATCCAGAAGGGCCGCGATACGCGGGGTCACGTTTTTGCCCCTGGTGGTCGCCGGCGCCAGAATGGCGTCATAGGAGCCTGCAAGGCTGACGACGAGGGCTGCGATCGGTTCTGGAAGCCCGTGGTCATACTGGGCATCATCGGCCTGAATGACCTTGGCAACGCCTTCGATTTTGGCGGCAGCTTCTGCGGCTGGGCCACAGTTTGCCCCGGCCACGAGAACATGCACGTCAGCGCCCAAAGCGAGGGCGGCTGTGACGGTCTTGGCTGTAGCGTCAGCAAGGGCGGTGTTGGTGTGTTCTGCAATTACGAGGCTTGTCATCCGATCACTCCTGCTTCTTTGAGCTTGGCGACCAGTTCAGCCGCTGTTTCCACCTTGATGCCAGCCTGGCGTTCTGCAGGCTCGGTGACTTTAAGAATCTCAAGACGCGGAGTGAAATCCACGCCCAAATCCTCAGGGGATTTTTCATCAATGGGCTTTTTCTTTGCCTTCATGATGTTGGGGAGCGAGGCGTAACGCGGTTCGTTCAGGCGCAAATCAGTGGTGACGATAGCTGGCGTGTTCAGGCGGACGGTTTGCAACCCTCCGTCGATTTCACGGGTGACATTGATTTTGTCACCATCCAGTTCGATTTTGGAGGCGAATGTACCCTGTGGCCACCCGAGCAGAGCGGCGAGCATCTGGCCGGTCTGGTTCATGTCATTATCAATGGCCTGCTTGCCGAGGATGACGAGACCGGGCTGCTCTAACTCAACAATGGCTTTGAGCGCTTTGGCGATGGCCAGGGGCTCTGCGGCTTCATCTGTTTTGACGAGGATGCCCCGGTCGGCGCCCATGGCGAGGGCGGTGCGGATTGTTTCCTGGGCCTGCTGTGGCCCGATGGAAACAATGACGACTTCGCTCGCCGTTCCGGCTTCTTTCAGCCGAAGGGCTTCTTCGACCGAAATTTCGTCGAACGGGTTCATGGACATTTTCACGTTGGCGAGTTCGACACCTGTCTGATCCGATTTAACCCGGACTTTGACGTTGTAATCGACCACCCGCTTGACGGGAACGAGCACTTTCATTGAGATGAACTCCTGCGCGCTGCCCGGCCTGGCTTTCTACCAGACCGGGCTTGCTGAATGGGGCCCTGAAAACTGGGCTTGCTTCGCTTTGCCGGTGTTGCAGCCAAGCGCTGCGGTTGGGTCTGTCCGACAGAGGAAACATGCGGATCAGGGTGATTTCTACCGTCACCCTTGTTGCGGTGCGGCAACCTAGTCTGACCGTTTGGGGCTGTCAATTGCTGGCTGGGCTTTGCTCCACTGCCAATGGACGAGGGACCTAAGCCCATAATGTGATTGCGATTTTTCATTTGGGGGTGATAGGCTTCTACATCTTTAGGTTAGGATGTGATTCTGCTCGGAGCCATTGTTTTGATGGCAAGTCCAATTTTTTTGGGAGAAACGTTATGGGTGCGTTTGCCTACGATCTGACAGACCCTTTGCCGCCGCGCATTGAAGAAGAAATTCAGCGACTCCAGCTTGTTGACGCCCGCGTCGGGGGGCTGGTGCTCATCCCTGCGGAGGGCACTGAAGGTGAAGAGCGCACGGGCCGGTACCGCATTGTCTTTACGACGCGACGGTTTGGCGAAATAACTGGTTATGAGGCGGATGAGCTTGTCGGTCAGGTTACGGACTGGCTGGTGGGCCCGGGCACTGACCCTGTTGCACTTACTGACCTGCACGCCTGTTTGGAAATGGCGGAGGCGGCCGATTTTGATCTTCTGTCCTATACCAAGGCAGGGGTTGCTTTCTGGGCTCACGTTCAGGTGCAACCTGTCTTGCGCGGGGACGGGAAGGTTGAGGGATTTGCCGTTTATCTCGCGCTGGCCGAAAAAAGCCGGGCAAGCTATTTGAGTGATATGTGGCAGCGGATTGAAGATGCCTGGTCGGGGCCGACCAAAGGCGATTTGTGAGATTTAAGGCCGGGCTGAGATTTGGAGGTTAGCGATTGGCGCCGGGTGTCCACAGGACATCGGCTTTGCCCTTGTCGTTGCACCACCGGGCGGCCACAAACAAGAAGTCTGACAGCCGGTTGAGATATTTCAAAACCGCCTCGCTTACTTTGCCGGTTTCAGCTTCTGCGAGTGCCACACACAGGCGCTCGGCTCTGCGTGATACTGTGCGCGCAAGATGCAGATGAGCGGCCAGGGCTGTCCCGCCGGGCAGAATGAAAGAATTCAGCGGGGCAATTTCAGCATTCAATCTGTCAATGTCGGCCTCCAGCCGGTCAACCTGCGTGCCGGTGATCCGCAGGGGTTCATAGTCGAGAGGTTCTTTTGTTTCGGGAAAACAAAGATCAGCGCCCAAATCGAACAGATCGTTTTGTATACGGCCCAGCATGGCATCAATGTCGGGTTCTTGCTGGACGTGAAGGCGGGCAAGCCCAAGCACGGAATTGACTTCATCCACCGTGCCGTAGGTTTCAACACGGATATTGTGTTTGGTGACCCGGTCGCCCGTTCCCAACGCAGTTGTGCCCGCATCGCCGGTGCGTGTGTAGATTTTATTCAGAACAACCATGGGTCAGGTGCGCCCGAAGGGCAGCATGCGTTTTAGCACGGTGTCTTTTTGAATAAAGTGATGGTAGAGGGCCGCTCCCAGGTGCGTCAGGACAAGGCCGATGAGGATCATGGCGTTGAGTTCGTGGAGTTCGTGAAATATTTCATACAGGCTTTCGTCCGCGCCTTGGCTTACGGTGAAGAGGCCAAAGGGCCGGACCTCAAAGTTGGCATAGGCTGACTGAGCGACACCCAGTATGGGCTGCAGGATGGCGAAAAAATACAATGCGCGATGACTGATTTTGGACGCGGAAACCTGCCAGCCGGGCATGTGGTCGGGCAAGGCAGGGGGGGTATGCGTGCGGCGCCACAACAGCCGCGCAACCATTAGCAGGAGAACCGACAGGCCAAGGCTCGAATGGATGACCAGGGTTTGTACTTTTTCATCCAGCGGCAAGTCCCCCAGGGTCCAGCCAGCGCCGAGCATGACAAGCATCAGAAGTGCGACGGTCCAGTGCAGTACCTTTGCGACAGCATCGTATTGAGTCTTTGGTTTAACTGATTGATCGGCCATCGGATTTATCCCCCCAAGTGAAGGGATAAGGATGGGCTCATCTGGTCCTGCATATCAAGGTGATTGTGGTTTTTTTGCCAACGAAATGCCCGGTCGTGAGTTTTCCCAGGTCACGGGCCGCTGTCTGCCTCCTCTGAGGAAGGACTTGACGTTGTGAACATTAGCAGGTCGCCAGGCTGGCACTCCAGAACGTTGCAAAGAGCAGCCAGGGTTGCGAAACGAATTCCCTTTACCTTCCCGGATTTGAGCAGAGACAGGTTGGCTTCAGTTATGCCGATACGATGGGCAAGCTCTTTTGAGCGCATTTTTCGTCGTGCGAGCATGACGTCGAGGGTGACCGTAATTTTTGTAGCGCCCATATTCACACGATCGCAGCATTGTCTTGGGACAACTCGGCGGCTTCGGCCATGACCCAAGAGATGATGACAATGACAGCGCCCACGATAGCGATCCAGATACCATCGCTTGATACGGTGAGTGCCAACATGCGTTCGCCGACTGCGCGGTCGAAAGAAAGCAGAACGGAAAGCGCGGAATTGAAAAGGATGTTGGTCGGAACTATGGCAACCAGCGCCCACCCCATGTTGCGAAAACAGCGAACGTTTGAAGCCTCAAAAATCTGCCCTTGCGCATAGAGGCCAAAAAGCCTGCGAAGATTGAACAAGACGATCAGGGCCACTGACAGAGGAATGAGACTTAGGGTTGCGGCGAGCCAACGTTCAAATGTTGTCAGGGGCCCTACCTGGGCTTCGGTTAGCCCCAGTTTCAGTGTCTCCAGATCGACAAAAGCCCACATGGATAGAACCGTCAAGGGCAGGAGCGCCATCAGGGCGGTAATGAATTTTTGGAAAACCAGACTAGCTCGCCTGATTTTCCAAATGCGTTGGTCGGCCTTCATCAGATGTCTCCTCTGTTTGGACTGAAACGTATATTACAATAATAAATTTCTGTTTTACAATAATTATTTTCTCTGATATTAGAATTTTTAGTCGTACAGATTTGCACAATGGAGAAACTTATGCGCTTTGTCACACCTGTCTCAAACCCGGTATCAAGGCTGATCCCGACTTTCGTTCTGTTTATCTTTGTTGCTGGTTGCACAACGCAGGACGTCAAAACGTTGACGCCGGTGGCTGTTCCCCACGCGCTGGAGGAGCTTGGCCGAACGGCGATCATCTACCGCGATGACCCGACCGCGCCTGCCGTCCCCGACCCTGCCAAACGAGCTGAATTTGAAACGATCGTGACGGCATCTTTTGCCCAAAACCCTGGTGTCGAATTGGTTGAGCCAGATTTGTTACAGGAGGCGGCAAAGGTGCCGATTGCAGTTATGAGTGATTATGAAGCCGTGCTTGCCGGGCGGGCATTGGGCATTGATACAGTTGTTTTTGTACTACCGGAGTTTTATCGCGGGAGTGTTTCCGTTGGTCTGTCTCTGGTCCCGGTTTCCGGAGAGATTGCACATGCCTATGTCTTACGGATTATTGATGTTGCATCTGGTTCATTGAAGCTCGAAACACGCCGTGAACGCATCACCACCGTGTCATATGGTTTTCCCGTGGAGGAAGATTTGCGCAGTGGTTTGCAGGAGGATCTAGCCGACCTGGCCGGTGACCAGGCGATGAGAGCGGACCGTCTTTGACATTCCAAATGGATCGGCCCGCTCCTCGACAGAGCGGGCCTGACGGCTCAGGCCAGACCTTTTCGCCAGCTCGCAATGGCTTCGCCGATTTCGTGAGGGCTGTCTTCCTGGATGAAGTGGCTGCCTTTGACGGTTACTTCATCCTGGTTCTTCCAGGTGCGGCAGAAGGTGCGGGGAGCACCTATCAAGATTGCACCGGGCTCAGCATTGATGAAGAGTTTGGGCAGATCGTTTTCGGCCATCCAGGCACCATAGTCTTCGACAATTTTGATGACATCTTCGGGTTCTCCGGCCAGCGGTATCTGGCGGGGCCAGGTCAGGGTAGGACGGCGGTCCTCGCCCCGGTTCTGGAAGGGGCGGCGATAGACGGTCATTTCCGCCTCTGTCAGACCGCGCAGGACGGATCCAGGTAACATAGCGTCCACGAAGAAATTGTTCTCAAGCACCATCTCATCGCCGGCGGGGGAGCGCAGGGCCTTGAACGGCTCGCGCGCAAATTCGGGCCATTCCTCCCACGAGACAGGCTTTACGATGCCTTCCATATAGGCGATGGCCTTTACCTTGTCTGGATGGCGTCGCGCCCAGTCAAACCCCAGAGCAGAACCCCAGTCGTGGATGACCAGGGTCACGTTTTCTGTGACGTCGAGGGTCTCCAGAAAGGCGTCAAAGTAGTCCCTGTGCTCCGCGAACGTGTAGCTGTCGGGGCCGGAATTATCGAGTTTGTCGCTGTCGCCCATGCCGATCAGGTCAGGGGCGATGCAGCGGCCCTGATCCTTCAGGTAGGGCATGATGTTGCGCCACAGGTAGGATGATGTGGGGTTGCCATGCTGGAAAATGATAGGGTCGCCCGAGCCCATTTCCACATAGGCCATGGTTTTGCCCTTAACGCTCACGGTCTTTTTTTGGTGTTCCCGGGGCGAAATTTCGGTGTTCATGGTTTCCCTCATGTTTTGATGGTGGCGTGCTGACAAAAGTGGCGGCTTCCAGCAAGTCATTTTGAGGGAGAGCTGTCGCCCCTGCCGTGCGTGCCGGCATTATGCCACCCATGTGGAGGCTCAGTAGTCCTATGGTGTGCTGTGTTCCGTTCTTAAGAAGAGCGCAGTGCTAAAAGCGGTAGCCGTATCGCACGCCGAGACCGGTGAGGCCTTCATTTTCCGAACACAGGCCAGCATTGGAGATGTGCTCAAACGTCAGCATCACCCGATTGGTTTCGCTGAGGTCATATCCCAGAGATGCAGACTCATGAAAATTCCAGACGCAGCCAAGCTCGTTGCGGTCCAATGATTTATTGGTCGCTCCGTCGTGGATGGCAAAACCGAAGGCTCCTTCAATAAAGGCGGGACCCCAGAAGTACCAGTCCCAGGCAAGGCCTGTATAGATGAAGCTTGTGGCACCGCCGCGGGGGGCTATTGTCACGCCGATATGGGGACGGGGTGCGCCTGCCCATTCAAGCCAGGCAGGGCTGTCGAACAGCACTTCCAGATTAATATCGACGCCATCTTCCTGCGTGGTGGCGCGTGTCAGTGACATTTCATGGTTCAGCAGGCCGATGCGCACTTCATCCACGATGCCGTCTTTTGCCTGTGCGAAGGTTGAAAAACCTGTTGTTAAAGCTGCAGCCAGCAAGCCGGTCGCAAGCATAGATATTGATCCCACGAAGTTCCCCCATTTGCCTGCCAGACGCGGGGTCTGTGCACGCAATCATTTATTGGTAGCCTGGTCGCGATGCGCTACCCCTCACGTATTCATGTTCTGCACAGAACACTACCGACGCTTGAATTTCAATAGGTAAACTATATGCGTTTGACGGGGTTCGTGCCGTCCCATCGGGCACATTTCTCCCGTATTTTGCGAAAAAGTGGCCCTGTTGCACCACTGATTTCCGAGCGATCAATTACCGTTCCGGGGTGCTGTTCGGCTGTGAAATAGACGAAACGCCCGTCGGGGCTCCCGGCCCAGCCGGACTGACCGACCTCTAACCCGCGATCCGTTGCGAGGGCAAGGTCGCGATCGAAGTTTTGCGTCCAGTAGGCCACATGTTGCAGGCCCTCGTGCCCATCCTCCCGGAAATCGTTGTACATGGAGGGTGCGTCATTGCGCTGCTGGATCAGCTCGATCTGGAGAGGGCCAGTATTGGCCAGGGCAATGGAAACATCCAGTGCAGAGGGTTTTCCCTGGTAGCAAAAATCTTCGATGGGCGCGCGTTCCAGATAGAGCCAGGGGCCCACGCCCATGGTTTGTGTCCAATACGCCATTGCGGCTTCAATGTCGTGGACGACATAACCGTTCTGGCGAACGTCTCCAAAGAAGCGACTCATGAAAGTTTACCCCGCTGCGAAATAAAGACCGGCCATTAAAAGCAGGACGGCGACGAACTGTAATCCAACCCGCCAGCGCATGAGCGTCTGGGAGCGGCTTGCAGAGCCGCCCCGCATCATGTTCCATAAACCCGCCAGCAGAACGAGAACAACCGCGATGATGAAGATGGGAACCAGAATGGCGATAATGTCTGTCATGGTCTCCAATTACCCTGTCTTTGTTTTGCGTCTGCGCAAGTTGTGCGTTTCTAATTGCTGGTTTCCAGGACGCGTCTTGCTATTACCTGGGCCTGAATTTCGGCGGCCCCTTCAAAGATATTCAGAATGCGGGCGTCGTTCATGACACGGCTGATGGGGTATTCCAGCGCAAACCCATTGCCGCCGTGGATTTGCAGGGCGTTGTCTGCCGCCGCCCAGGCGACCCGTGCGGCCAGCAGTTTTGCCATGCCGGCTTCCAGATCGCAGCGCCGACCCTCGTCTTTTTCCCGGGCGGCGAAATAGGTGAGCTGGCGGGCGACCATAAGTTCAATGGCCATGGCGGCAATTTTTCCCGACACGCGGGGAAAACTCATGAGTGGTTTGCCAAACTGAATGCGTTCTTGTCCATAACGTAACCCGAGGTCAAGGGCTGACTGGGCAACGCCGATGGCGCGGGCCGCGGTTTGGATGCGGGCGGACTCGAAGGTCTTCATCAGTTGTTTGAAGCCCTGACCTTCGACGCCTCCGAGCAGGTTTTCCTTTTTCACTTTGAAGTTGTCAAAGCCGATTTCAAATTCTTTCATGCCGCGATAGCCCAGTACTTCGATCTCGCCACCGCTCATGCCTTCAACGGGGAACGGCTCTGTATCATCGCCGCGCGGCTTTTCCGCCAGCAACATTGAGAGGCCTTTGTAACCGGGCGTGTCTGAGGTGCGGCACAGCAAGGTCATCATGTCTGCGCGCGCGGCGTGGGTGATCCAGGTTTTGTTGCCGGTGACTTTGTAGGTCTCACCTTCAAGCCGGGCCCGGGTGCGCAGGCTTGCAAGGTCAGAACCGGTGTTGGGTTCGGTGAAGACGGCGGTGGGGAGGGTTTCGCCACTGGCGATTTTGGGTAGCCAGTGGGCTTTCTGCGCGTCTGTGCCACCGCCCAGTATAAGCTCAGCCGCGATTTCAGAGCGGGTACCCAGGGAGCCGACGCCGATATAGCCGCGTGAAAATTCTTCGGAGACGACGCACATGCTTTCCTTGCCGAGGCCCAGCCCGCCATATTCTTCGGGGATGGTGAGGCCGAAGACGCCAAGTTCCGCCATTTGGGCGAGCACTTCCAGGGGAATATATTCGTTCTTCAGGTGCCAGCCGTGGGCAAAGGGGGCGACCTGTTCGTCGGAAAAACGACGCATCTGATCGCGGATTTCGGTCAGGGTTTCATCGAGGCCGCAGTCCCCATAGGTTGCCGCCCCCGCGGTCTGTTCAATGAGGATCGCGATGCGGGCGCGAACCGGTGCTGTGTTGCCTTGTGCACATAAGGTCTGCACAGCAGGGACCATCAACTGGCGTTGATCGTCCTGGGTAAGGCCTAAGTCCTGGGGGCGGACAATTTCGCCCTGGCTCATGGGGATGCCGCCGTGCATCTGCCAGAGATATTCGCCGAAGGCTGCCTGCACGAGCAGGGCTTCCAGTTCACCGAACCGGCCCTGGCTGCTCATCCTGTCTGCGTAGGCATGAAGTTGACGAAGTGCTTCGACATAGGTGGCGAGCCAGGCCAGCCCGTGGGCGGCAAACTGGTCGCTTTCGAGAAGGGCGGGGCTGACCTTGCCCTCAACGCTGGTGCGCAACCGCACGGACTGTCGGGCCTGGCTCAGCAGAGTGTCTGCCGCTCCAACGGCTTGCGCGGTCAATCCCGTTAGGTCAGTCAGAATAAGTGTATCGGTGTCAGTCGTCGCGAGGCTCATCAAAGGTACCTGTACTCATCGGTCTAGGGGCGTTTGGGGGCACTTTATAGAGGTGAGGGGAAAAATACGAGACATGGCTGCCCGATTGGCCAGGCGCCTCAAAATGGCTTGTTTCGACGGATCGTGTGGCAGACAGTCTTGGAGGGATTAAAAAGCCGAGAGGGGCAGATGGTTCCGGGATCAAAGAGAATTCTTAGCGTTGACAGGCCTTCCAGGCGTCTGGTTATGGCTGGGCTTGCAGCTAGTGCCGGGATGGCCGGCATTCGAGGGGGGCGGGCGGCTGCGCCCCAGGTTGTGGTAATCGGCGCCGGGGTGGCAGGGCTTTCGGCCTCCAAGACACTCAGCGCCAAGGGTATTGCGCACGTGGTGATTGAGGCCACCGACCGGATCGGGGGACGGGCGTTTACGCAAACACAGACTTTCGGCGTGCCTTGCGATGTGGGGGCGCACTGGCTTCACAATAGTGACACCAACCCGCTGGTGGATTTTGCCCGGCGTGCTGGCCAGGCTCCCTATGAGGCAGAAGAAAAGTGGGCCTTGTTTTCCGGCGGTGAGTGGCTTGAAGGCAAGGACGAGGAAGATATTTGGGACGAGATCGACGACGCCAATCGCGCGATCGAACGGGCTGTTGACCGCGATGCTGACATTGCCGCTGCGTCGGTTGTTGATAGCGATACCAGTGCGTTGGCGAAATTTCTTATCGGACCCTATGAACATGCAGCGTCGCTCGGGTCTCTTTCCACGCTTGACTGGAGCAGGCAGAACGAGGGCACGGACGTGTTCCCCCAAGGCGGGTTGGGGAGCCTGGTTGCCAATTGGGGGGCAGGCGTACCGGTCGCGTTCGGCACACAGGCAACGCGGGTCGATTGGTCTGGCGGGGGCGTGAAGGTTGAAACCAACAAGGGTACGCTGAGGGCCGAGGCTGTGATCGTAACGGTCGCTACAAATGTGCTGGCAAGCGGGGCAATTCGATTTGGCCCCGGCCTGCCGGATGCGACGGAGCGGGCGATCCGTGATCTGCCACTGGGGTCCTACAATCATATTGTACTTCAACTGGACGGGGACCCCTTTGAACTCGAAGAGGATACGATGGTTGCCTATGCCGGGATTGGGGGGACTGCTGGTCTCCTGGTTAATGCGGGTGGATCGGGCTTGACCTATTTCGATGTGGCCGGAGATTTTGGTGCCGGTCTCACCGCCCTTGGGGGTGCTGCGATGGTTGAATTCGCCCGTGATGCGTTGTGCGACATGCTGGGATCGAAGGGGGTTGCCAACCTCAAACAGGCCAAGGCATTTGCGTGGGAACGCAATGCGCTGTTTGGCGGTGCTTATACCGCTGCACGGCCAGGCCGGGCCAGTGCCCGGCAAGCATTGAAGCGCCCGGTTGGCGACCGGATATTGTTTGCAGGTGAGGCGACGAGTGTTTCCACCCCGGCAACACTGGATGGCGCAATTTCAGAGGGGGTTCGGGCGGCCCGCTATATTGTGGACGATGTGCTTTAACGTCCACCACGCTGTCTTGCGCTTGCGCTTGCGCTTGCGTCGATGGCGGCTTTGCGCAGGATGGTTTTTTCATCCGGGGTGATGCGTTGCCAGTGGATACCCCGCAGGCCGGCTTCAATGGCGTAGAGCGCATTGAGACTGATGCGGGGAAAGCGAAGCTTGAGGCTTGCATAGGCCCGCACCGACCCCAGCGATTTCAGTTCGCCGATATTGGTGATGCCAATCTCGGCCAATTGGCGCATGGAGACAGAGCCCAAATTCCGAAGTCTTGTGATGGGTGAATGATCGGGGGCCAAGTGTTTGGCTTCACTCGGCGGCAAGGGGCGTTCCTCTTCCGGGTTGCTTGACGTCTGCCATTTCAGCCAGCAGCCATTCTTTGAAAGCCCGTACTTTGAAATCGCTGATGTCTTCGGGGCGGTGAACCAGATAGTAGGAGGTCCCCCCCTGACCGTCCGTTGCAAACGGTTCAACCAGTTGTGCGCCAGCCAATGTTGTCTGGGCGAGAGGTGACATGGTGAGGGCGACACCGTGGCCAAGAGCTGCGGCTTCCAGACCCGCCGGAATTGTGTCGATCCATAAGTCATCGGCTCCTTGCAGGCCTGGGTGACCTTGCAGGTGCAGCCAGTCGCGCCATCCGTTCGGTCGGGGTGCGCAGTGAATGAGTGTATGGTGCGCGAGGTCGGCGATCTTGTGAATGTCTGTGGCGAGCTCTGGCGTACACAGCACAATGGGTCGTGTGTCGAGAAGTTTCGTAACACCGGGTCCTGTTGGCGGTACCACCATGTTGCGAATGCCAATGTCAGTCTCATTTGAACTCAGATCAGCGACTGTGCTTTTGGTGTCGATCACAATATCAATGCCAGGGTGTGCTTTGCGAAATTTGGGCAAGCGCGGAATAATCACCGTGCTGGCAAACAGCGGCAGGACGGATACGCGAAGAGTGCCGGTGTGGCTGATCTCCCCCAGCTCTGCTGTGGCAATGGCCAATTCAGAAAAGAGCCGGTCAATGGTTTTACGGTAGGTTCGCCCGGCGTCAGATAGTTCCAGTGCCCGGGTGCGACGATGAAACAGGGGGGTTCCCAATGTGCGCTCCAGCGACTTGATCCGATGACTGACCGCCGAAGGCGTCAGGTTGAGTGTCTCCGCCGTCTGTTTGAAGCTCAAAGTACTGGCAGCATGATGAAAAGCCACCAGGCCAGGCAGTGGCGGTAGGTTGGACAGATAGGGCATTTTGCCTCCCGATTTGATTGTTTTGAGCGTAAGCCGGTTATGGATGAGACACATTCACCTATCTGCGCAAAGGCTTTGGCGCAGACCCAGGTTCCAGATGGCTGAATGTCATTCATTCATGGTGAAAAGGAAGCGCTTGTGCGGGCGCAGTGCATGGTGGCATTGAGGAGGAAAGGAGATCTCCAATGCGACAATTGACTTTTGTGGAGCCCGGGAAACTTGAGTGGTGGGATGTGGCCGCCCCTCAAATCAAAGCGGATAGTGATACCATTGTGCGCCCGATTGCGGTGGCCCGTTGTGATCTTGACTACGCGATGGTGACAGGGGCCGCGCCTTTGCCTGGCCCCTTTGCTTTTGGGCATGAATGTGCGGGCGAAGTTGTTGAGGTTGGTGATGCCGTCACGAACGTGAAGCCTGGTGATAAAGTGGTGGTGCCTTTCCAGATTTCCTGTGGCACCTGTGACCATTGCCTTCGGGGCTGGACGAATGCGTGTCTTTCGGTCACGCGAGGTGCTGTCTATGGCATGAAGTCGATTTGCGGTGAAGAATTTGGTGGGGCACTGTCGGAATTTATTCATGTGCCTTTTGCAAATCACATGCTGGTGCCTTTGCCGGAGGGGGTTCCACCGCAGGTTTTGGCGGGAGGGTCCGACAATATTTCGGATGCCTGGCGTACAGTCGCTCCTTACATGGAGCAATATCCGAACGCCTCTGTTCTGGTGCTGGGGAGCGGGCGCGGCATTGGTCTTTATGCGGTGCAGATTGCACTGGCTCGGGGGGCATCTCGTGTGCTCTATGCTGAGATTGGCCATGGTAGTGAGGCCATGCGGATGGCAAAGGAGATGGGTGCGGAAGTGGCCCATGTGCCCGTGCCCAAAGACGTGAAATCGCTTGGGTCTTTCAATATCACCGTGGATTCATCGGGTGATGTTGAGGGGCTAAACCTTGCGATCCGGTCGACAGGCGTTTGTGGCACGTGCACCAGTAACGCGATCTACTTTGACAATGCGGTGCCGGTTCCGATGATGCGAATGTATACGAAGGGTATTACCTTCCATACGTCCCGGGTTCATGCGCGCGCGGTACTGCCAGAGGTAATCCACGACGTGGCCTGCGGGCACTTCCATCCCGAGCAGGTCACCACTCTCGAAGCGAGTTTCAGTGACGCTGCTGACGTGATGGATGACCCCGGCCCGAAAGTTGTTTTCACCAACGACTGGGTGTGACCGTTTTGGGGAACGGTTAGCCGTTCCCTGCTTCTCACCGTTGACGCATCAGGGTAACCCGACGGCTAGTTTCTTGCGTTGTCAATACTTTGCTTATGGAAAGCTGCCAGAAGGCTGACGACAAACCCAAAGATTGAGAATGCAAGTAACGCTCCAGCGAAATTGAGGACAGTGCGTAGCTCATCAGTCGCTGCGGTTGTTTGTGCTTCAGCTAGAATGAGAAAGTAAGCCATGAAGAACATTCCGCATGTGAATCCCCAGCCACCGATCAATACGACGGCTCCGGCCGGGTGTTCTTTCGAGAGCACAAGATAGGCACCCCAGAACAGGAACGCGCAAGCGAGATAGTCGACAATCCAGAAAGCCGGGTTTCTCCAGTCACCCCAATTATGAACAGTTTCGATGATGGTTAGCGCTACCGCGAAGGCTAACGCTACAGTGGCGCTAGTGCGAAGTTTGCGGTTTTGGTGCATTCAATTTGTATACTTGCTTGGCAGATTAGAAAGGAGTGACACAGGAGGTCCTATTCGTTCCCTGCCTTGATTGCTTCTTCAACGGTGCGCAAGCCTGGTTTTGCGGCAGAGACCAGCACTGCCATGTTGCCGGGTAGGTGTTCGTTTTTCCACATTTTTGTGTGCGCCTTTGGAATGCCCTGCCAGGGGAAAACTTCCGACAGCCCCGGGTCAATGCGTTTGTCGATCACCAGGCGGTTGGCCTCTGCTGCCTGCTGAAGGTGCGCAAAGTGTGAGCCTTGAATGCGCTTCTGGCGCATCCAGACGAAGCGTGCATCGAACGTGATGTTGAAGCCGGTGGTGCCGGCGCAGAAGACAATCATGCCGCCGCGTTTGCACACCATGGTGGAAACCGGGAAGGTTGCTTCACCTGGGTGTTCAAACACAATGTCTGGATCAATTCCCTTGCCGGTAATGCCCCAGATGGCTTTGCCGAACTTGCGGCTTTCTTTCATGAAGGTGTTGAATTCTTCGGAGTTTACTTTTGGCAATTGACCCCAGCAGTTGAAGTCCTTGCGGTTGATGACGCCCTTGGCGCCCATGGACATCACGAAATCGCGTTTGCTTTCATCGGAGATCACACCAATGGCGTTGGCGCCGGCAATGGCGCAGAGCTGCACGGCAAAACACCCCAACCCTCCACTTGCGCCCCAGACCAGCACATTGTCGCCGGGTTTCAGGACGTGGGGACGGTGGCCAAAAAGCATACGGTACGCGGTGGCGAGGGTCAGCGTGTAGCAGGCCGCTTCTTCCCAGGTCAGGTGTTTTGGACGCGGCATGAGCTGCTGGTCCTGGGCACGAGCAAATTGCGCGAAAGAACCGTCGGGTGTTTCGTACCCCCAGATGCGCTGGGTGGGCGAGAACATCGGGTCGCCACCATTGCACTCCTCATCGTCATGGTCGTCCTGATTGCAATGAATGATAACTTCGTCGCCGATCTTCCAGCGTTTCACCTTTGAGCCGACGGCATAGACAATGCCCGACGCGTCGGAACCGGCTATGTGATAGGGCTCGTCGTGCACGTTGAAAACAGATACGGGATCGCCAAGGCCTGCCCACACGCCGTTATAGTTAACACCTGCGGCCATCACGAGAACGAGTACTTCGTGGGCGTCGAGTTCCCATGTGGGCACGACTTCTACCTGCATGGATTGCTCAGGGGGACCGAAGCGTTCTTCCCGGATGGTCCAGGCGTACATGTTTTTGGGGACGTGGCCGAGCG
>CAZNLO010000051.1:16674-18967 GCA_964573935.1 uncultured Parvibaculum sp.
GATCTTGTTTTCCGGCGGCGTCGATGTTTGATTACTCATGTCTTCCCTCGTTTGTTGCGCGGATAAAACGATAGAGTCGCGACGTATTCAAGTGTTTTTTTGCGGTGCAGCATGAGCTGTGGTAGATGACCGCTGGTAACTGTGAGAGAACAAGTCCATGAGCGACAAGAAAACATTTCAGCACGATAAAGACCGGCCCTGGATTTTCCGCACTTATGCAGGGCATTCGACAGCGGCATCATCCAATGCGCTCTACAGAGACAATCTTTCCAAAGGGCAGACAGGCCTGTCTGTTGCCTTCGATCTGCCAACCCAGACCGGGTACGACGCGGACCATGTTCTGGCGCGGGGCGAAGTGGGCAAAGTGGGTGTGCCGATCAGCCATCTTGGTGATATGCGACAGTTGTTTGAGCAGATACCCCTGGAGCAGATGAATACCTCCATGACGATTAATGCGACGGCGGCCTGGCTGTTGGCGCTCTACATTGCGGCGGCGGATGAGCAAGGGGCCGACCGGGCCAAGCTCACCGGCACGGTGCAGAATGACATTATCAAGGAATATCTTTCGCGGGGCACTTACGTTTTTCCACCGGACCCGTCGTTGCGGCTGATTACCGATGTAATTTCTTACACCTACCGGGAACTGCCCAAGTGGAACCCCACCAATGTCTGTTCCTATCATCTGCAAGAAGCAGGTGCCACGCCGGTACAGGAGCTTGCTTTTGCGCTTGCGACAGCGCAGGCCGTTCTCGACCGGGTGCGGGCCAGCGGTCAGGTGCCTGAGGCTGATTTCGCGCGTGTTGTGGGGCGGATCAGTTTTTTTGTGAATGCTGGCGTGCGCTTTGTTACCGAGATCGCCAAAATGCGTGCGTTTGTTGATCTGTGGGATGAGATTTGTAAGACCCGTTATGGTGTCGAAGATCCGAAATTGCGACGGTTCCGCTACGGGGTACAAGTGAACTCGCTGGGACTGACAGAGCAACAGCCAGAGAACAATGTGTACCGTATTCTGATTGAGATGCTGGCGGTAACGCTGTCGAAAGATGCGCGCGCGCGTGCGGTGCAACTGCCGGCATGGAATGAAGCGCTTGGACTGCCGCGTCCCTGGGATCAGCAGTGGAGCCTGCGGGCGCAACAGGTTCTGGCCTTTGAAACGGACCTGCTGGAATATGAAGACATCTTTGCCGGCTCCACGGTGATGCAGGCGAAGGTGGATCAACTGAAAGCAGAGGCTTGTGAAGAACTTGCCCGGATCGAGGAAATGGGGGGAGCTGTTGCCGCCATCGACAGTGCCTACATGAAGCAGGCGCTTGTTGTATCCAACGCGGAACGCCTGAGCAGGATCGAAAGCGGCGAGATGGTTGTGATCGGTGTAAACAAGTTTCTCGAAACCGCCGCCTCGCCGCTCGGCATCGGCGATGAAGCGATAATGGTTGTACCTGAGGGCGTGGAAGCAGACCAGATTGCCAACCTCAATGCCTGGCGCGCGGCGCGTGACGAGGCGGCGGTGAAAGCGGCTCTGGCAGCACTTCGGGCAGCGGCAGCGGACGGGCGTAACATTATGGAGCCCTCTATTGTGTGCGCCAAAGCGGGCGTTACCACGGGCGAGTGGGGTGAGGTGCTGCGCGGACAGTTTGGCGAGTACCGCGCACCCACGGGGGTTGGCACTTCGCCGCGCAACGATGTGACGGGGCTTGATGATTTGCGGGCAGAGGTAGATGCGGTCTCATCCAAACTGGGACGGCGGCTCAAATTTCTGGTGGGCAAGCCGGGGCTTGATGGCCATTCAAACGGTGCCGAGCAGATTGCCGTCCGGGCGCGCGATTGCGGCATGGAGATTGTCTATGAGGGCATTCGTCTGACGCCTGAGCAGATTGTGCGCGATGCCATTGAAGGCAAGGTGCATGTGATCGGATTGTCGATCCTGTCAGGCTCTCACGTGCGTCTGGTGCGCGATGTGATGGACAGGCTGCGCGAGGCAGGCTTTGCTCATGTGCCGGTTGTGGTTGGCGGCATTATTCCGCCCGACGATGCGGCAATGCTTAAGCAGGCCGGTGTGGCCGGAGTTTATACGCCCAAAGATTTTGATCTCAACAAGATCATGGGCGACATTGTGCAATTGGTGGATGCAGACGCTTCGGCCTGATTTTCTAGTTCGTATTGTCAGGCGTTGAGGTGTCGTTCGTCGGAATTTTGTCGCGGCGTAGAAAAGATGGTAGCTCCATGCTCTCGTCATCGTCGGACATGGTTGCAAGTACGCTGAGATTTGGCGCGACTTGGCGGTCTGCGCTGA
>CAZNLO010000052.1:0-18562 GCA_964573935.1 uncultured Parvibaculum sp.
CATTGCCATCGTCAAGGCTCAAATCAACAACCGCAAAGCGAGGTTTGGACGCCCGAGCCAGACGAATACCCTCCTCAATGGAGCCCGCCTGCATGACCACATAGCCACGCCCCTCCATCGCCCGGGCCAGACGACCCAGAAACGGCGCATCATCATCAACCAGAAGCAGCGTTCGCTCTTCACCGCCCGCACCGCTACGTTCTTGCCCACGCGCAGCGATTTCTTTCAATTCGTCCGTCATATTTTTCCTGCCGACCCAGGTTGACTGCCAAGAATACCCCTGGTTTTTACGCCTTTCCGGCGCTCACGCCAACTCCTGATCTGAGACCTGCTCGCGTGCCCCTCCCATCGGCGGCGCTTCCACGGTTTCACGAGCCCATTCAACAATAACCATAGCCCCCGTCAGGCCATCGGTTCGATTGCGAATAGCAACGCTGGCGCCACTGCGCTCCAGCAAAGTTTTGCCAATGAAAAATCCGAGCCCCATTCCCTCGTGGGTCCCTGTTCTTCCACGCTGCGCCACATGGATTGCGACAGTTCCACGTGCCCGTGTGGTCAAATAGGGCTCGCCCAGACGGTCAATGAGATCGGTGGGAAAACCCGGTCCGTCGTCGGTGATTGTGAGACAGACCGCCCTCTCATTGATTGTTCCCGTGACCACAACCAGTGATTTTGCAAAGTCAGCAGCGTTTTCAACGAAATTTCCCAGGCCGTAAAGGATTTCCGGGCGCCGCACCAGAAAAACCGGAGATGCGCCCTCGTGTGTGTTCATCAACAGCTCGAAGTCAACATCCCCCCCCCGGTGAGGGGCGACAATTTCTCCGATCAACGCCCCGACTTCAATACGTGAATAGAGAGCGTCACGCTCGTCAGGCCTGCGCGTCAGGCGGGAGAGAATTTCCCTGCATCGTTCCGCTTGAGAGCGGAGTAACGTCAGGTCTTCGTCTAATTGATCGCCCGTCGGTTTTTCTCTTTGAAGCTCGCGCGCCACAAGTGCGATGGTCCCTAACGGCGTCCCAAGCTCGTGCGCGGCGGCAGCGGCAAGGCCATCAAGAGCTGACAGACGTTGCTCCCGGGCGAGCACCAGCTCGGTTGCTTCCAACGCGTTGGACATGCGGCGCGCTTCGTCAGCGATGCGCCAGGCGTACATGGCCACGAACCCCAGCCCCAGAAGCAACGCCGCCCATTTTCCGGCCTGATAAATACGCGGGAGTTCCAACGGAACGCCGGGTGTCCAGGGCAAGGGAAAAGGGGAAAAAACCAACCCTGTTACACATACAACCGCAAGCGCCAGAAGCAGGCCGGTGGCGCGGGGCGAAAGCGTCGCGGCAGAAATCGTCACTGGCACCATAAAAAGGAGAGAGAAAGGATTTGCCAGCCCTCCCGTCAGATAGAGCAATACGGCAAGCTGTACGAGATCATAAGCCAGGTAAGCTGCGGCCTGGTGATCGGGCAGTCTTACCGTCGCGCGGTACCTGATCGTGAGCACAACATTGAGCCAGGCGGAGGCAGCAATGGCGGCCAGGCAGAAGCCCAGAGGCAACGGAAAGCCCAACACATAATATACAAACAGCACGGCCCCCAACTGCCCGGCCACCGCCAGCCAGCGCAGCAGAACGAGTGTCTGCAAACGAATGCCGTTAGGGTTTTTGGAGAAGGCCGGACGGGCAACAGAAGACGCCATGGATTGGCTCGCTTTTGAGAAAGTTTAGCTGTTGGCAGGCCAGCCCGGTTCAAGCGGCCGGGTCTCACCTATTTTCATGATCCACACTTTGTCTTCATCATACCCCGCCGCGTGCCCGGCGGCGAGAAAGCGTTCAGGTGGTTCAAACGGAGGCTCCCGGGTCAGCGCTACCGTGCCCCAATGCATCCCCACGAGAGTACGTGCCCCCAGATCCTGCCCCATTCTGACCGCTTCTTCCGGTGTGGCGTGGGAGGCCCGCATCATTTCACGAGGGGCATAAGCACCAATTCCCAGCAGGGCTGTGTCAAAGGGGCCGTACCGCTCGCCGGTGTCTTTGAAAACCGGTCCGTAGCCTGAATCGCCTGCAAACAGAAGATGATGGTCAGGCCCTTTGAATGCAAATCCTGCCCACAGGGATGTGTTGCGATCAAATCCGACCCGCCGCGACCAGTGGACAACCGGCAAGGCTGTCACCTGGAGATCGTTCACAACAAGTTCGTCATACCAGTCCATATCGACAACGTGGGAGAACCCGCGGCTGCGGAAAAAATCGCCCAGCCGGAGGGGGGCGACCACCGTCATATTTTCTTTCCCAGGCAAACGGGCCAACGTTCGTTCATCCAGATGGTCATAGTGGTTGTGCGAGATCGCAAGAATGTCAATCGGTGGCAGATCGCGAATGGCGATGCCGCTTCTGACAAAGCGTTTAGGGCCGAGCCCCGCCGGACCTGCATAGGATGTGAGGTATGGGTCTGTCAGGATCACTTTCCCGGCAATTCGGATGAGGAACGAAGCATGACCAAGCCAGGTCAAGAAATCGCCCGTGCCTGCAAGCTGGCGGGTCAGGTCCCGGGTGGCAACAGCCCGGTCCAGGACATGCGAGGGAGGCACTTCTACCTTGGAGAAACTCCGCGAGAACATTTCCGCAAAAAACGGAAGGGCCACTCTCAGTGACACGCTCTTCCTGGGGCTGCCGGGAGGGTTCTGGAAGGTGCCGTCGGGCAGGTGGTGCCAGGGAGGTTTTGAACTGCTCATGGAAAGAAAGATAGGGTGTCACGGTCGCTCAAAAAAGGGCCCGCAACCGTTTTACAGATCAATAGGCGCCTGCTTCACGAAGCAGGTCCGCAATATCAGAAAACCGGCTCTCTTCGGCAATGGCAAGGGCGCCGCGCCCTGTCAGGTCCGTGGCGTCATAGTCGGCGTCATAGCTGAGCAGAAGGCGCACCATTTCCAGCCCTCCAGCCCGCGCAGCAACAATGATCGGCGGCTCACCGTTCGCCCCGAAACGGTCCGGGTCGGCCCCTAACTCCAAGAGCAGATCAACGAGAGACAGATGTTTCGTATCGGCCAGAATGGTCAAAAGCGTGTCCCCGTCGCGGTCCTTTACCTTTATCCGGGCACCCTTGTCGATGAGAAACCTGAACATCTCCATCTGGCGGAAATGCAGCGCCACAAAAAGAGCCGGCATACCCACTTTGTCGCGCGCGTCCGGGGTCTGGCCCCGGACAAGGGCCGCCTGAACCTGCTCCTGGTCGCCATCGCGGACAGCTTCGATAAAGGCAGTGTCCGGAATGACAATATTGGGCTGCTGCAAAGCAGCGTTCGCCGACGGGGTCATCAGGAGTAAAACAATACAGCTCATCGCGAGGAGTGCTGCTCGTTTCCCTATATCCATATATTCCATCACAATATCCAAACAGCGCATTTCAGAGCCTTCTTATCCTAACATTTTCTAACCTTAGAGCATCCGGGACACCTCCAAACCTCATCTATAGACAAGATGCCGCAACACATCAAACTTGCCACTTGCGGAAAAACCGTAACATATTGAGGGAGTATAGTGAGACGGACGGGCTGAACAGACCCTGAACAACATTGAGTGCGCGGGTGGCCGTCGACTCGAAATGCGCCCACCAAAGAGGATGGAAAACCCATGTCGCGGTTAACGATGGTTCTGATTGCAGTGAGCAGCCTTGTTGCTGCCTCCGTGGCAACGATTTATTTCGCCGCACCGGACGAACAGGCTTCCTATCCGAGCAGCACCAGTGGTGTGGCACTGATCGGGGGCCCTTTCGAGCTTGTCGCGCATGATGGCACATCCGTCACCAACGAGACCTTTGCCGGGGAATTTATGCTGATTTACTTCGGCTTCACCTATTGCCCGGATGTCTGCCCAACAGAACTTCAGGTGATGAGCAGCGCTCTCGACCTTCTGGGTTCTGAGGCTGACAAAATCCGCCCCATTCTTATTACCATCGACCCGGAGCGGGACACTATGGAGACGATGGCGCAATACGTTGCCAACTTCCACCCGCGACTGCTGGGCCTGACCGGTACACAAGAACAGATCGCGACAGCCGCCAGCGCTTACCGGGTATACCACGCAAAAGTCGAAGACCCCGGCTCAAGTGCCGCCTACACAATGGACCATTCTTCCATTGTTTTTCTAATGGGGCCGGACGGGGGCTTTCTGGCGCACTTCGGACCAGGAACAGGACCAGAAGCGATGGCCGCGAAAATCAGAGAAATGCTGTAGCGCGTTTTTTGCCTACAGAACTGATGTCTCGCGCGCCCTTACAAGCCAACACGTAAAATGTGTAATGAAACGCTGGTGTGCTTGACATGAGACAAGCTTGCCCGCTTTGTGTGGTTACCCAACGTCACAAACACTTTGTTGATTCGTGCGAGTATCCATCTCCCCATGATCAAGCTGCCAACGTCACGTGCCCTGCACATGGACACCCTTTCCATTTCCGGCGAGCAGGTGCCGCTTGTCGTAAAACACAATCCCCAGGCGCATCGTTTCATCGTTCGTGTTGATATGATCACCGGCGCTGTTCACGTCACTACTCCGAGCAAACGAAACATAAAGCGGGCCGTTGCGTTCGCCCATAGCCATGCCGGATGGATTGCCGAACAACGCAAACACGTCGACCCGGCGGAACCTTTTTGCGACGGGGCCACCCTTCCCATCAGAGGCGTGCGCCACGTGATCCGCCATATTGCCTGCACGCGGCGTGCAGTACATCAACACACTCCCGAGGCAGGCGGATATGAGGAGCTTCGCATTGGCGGCGAGGCCGCTTTCCTGCCGCGCCGGGTCAAGGACTGGCTGAGGCGGGAGGTCAAAAGCGATCTGAACGAGAGGGTCCTGCATCACGCAACCAAACTGGGGGTACGGCCCGCCCGTATTACGGTGCGCGATCAATCGAGCCGCTGGGGCTCTTGCTCATCAACACGCGCACTGTCCTTTTCATGGCGCCTCATTCTCGCACCTCGGGAAGTGCTGGACTATGTTGCCGCGCACGAGGTTGCGCATCTGGTCCATATGAACCATGAACCCGCTTTCTGGCGTGTTGTCGGCAGTCTCGCGCCCGACTACCGGGCCACCATGCGATGGCTCGAAAGCAAGGGGCCTACCTTGCACAAATACGGAAACGAGCCGTTCTCCGGAAAATAACGCGTGCCTGACACGCCTTCGGCATACGGATAATAAAATGCCTTGCTGTCGCCACTTTTCTCCCTCAGCAATGCAGAGGGAAAAAAATGAAACTGGGAGAGCACGATGGTGAGTGAAACGGGTCCGGGACGATCGGGACAGGCGGATAATTCAGGTGGCGGAGGAAGTGGCTTCAGCGTTGGTGCTCTGGTATCAAGCTTCGCCGGCGCCCTCGGCGCTTTACTTGTGGCAGGTGCCACAATGAGCCTTTGGTGGCCGCAGCCGGTTGTTATGGCAAACGCTACAGACACCGCAGGCGTCACCCGGGATGTTCAGGTGCCCACCGATGGCATCGAAGAGTTTATCCAGATCAGCGCCACACCTGTCAGCGTCACGCTGACGTTTGAGGGGGCCGGCACATACCGCATTGAACTACGCGCGCTGGACGGGGCTTCTGACCCGGTCCTGAATTTGTTCGCCGCTGGCAGCGATACGGTAACGGCGACGAATGATGATGTGGCTGGAAGCCTGGACTCTATCCTGCCCGTGCGTGTCGCAGAAGCGTCCGACACCTGGCGGGTTGAACTTACCAGTTTTGGTGAATCCAGTGGACCGAGCGTGTTGCGCATTCTTCCTGCAGCCGACGATGAGACGATCGGTGTTACAATAACAACGGGACCGGGTTCTTTTCCCTCAGGCGACATTACTGTCTTGAGTGCCGGGGAACCGGTGGAAGCAATGGTTGATGAAGAGGGGGTCTGGTACAGGTTTCAGCCAGCCAGCTCCGGCGTCCACGTTCTCTCAATCCGCGCCGCTAACGATGACTTCGACACAATCGCCGCTCTTGTGCCGGTGTTTGCAGGCAGTGAAGCGCCGTTTCCCGGGACCGATGTAACCACTATGCGCTCTACCTTCTCCTCCGACGATGAGGACGGGCTCAACCCGCGTTTTGTGCGCTACTTCCAGGCAGAGGCGGATTATTACCTCTTTGTTCGTAGCTTTACGGGGGATGCAACCGGGTCGATTGCCATTTCCCTTGAACTGGTCGGTGATGGTGGCCACGCGCTTCAGGAGAGCGCTATGGACGGTGAACACATGCATGACGACCATATGGGCGACGAGCACACGGACCCGTCGGATCAATCCGGGAACCGATCCGGCGGCGGTAAACTAAACGCGCACTAACGACTTCACAATACCGGTTCGCAATGCTGAAGAGGGGAAGGCTCGCACAGAGCTTTCCCCTTTTTGCAAACCCCCGCCCGGTAGACCTGGAGAACAGACTTCCTCAGCGCCAGGAATTTCGCCCCGGCTGGGGAAACTGCCTGTCATCAAATTCGCGACCGCTGGCGCTACCGGAAAATCCAAACAGGCGACCAAAAAAGCCCGGCTCGTTCTCTGCTTCATTTGAGGTTACGGGGTCTTCATGCTCGAAAGGCCATGTGCCGAGCGACCCGGTTGCAATGTCGGCGCGGGTGTATTCACCGGGCAGCGCGGAGACCTGCACCTGCGCCTGCGTCTGCACCATGAAGTCATGCCAGATACGGGCAGGCAGGCCCCCTCCGGTGACGCTCTTCATCGGCGTGCCATCATCATTTCCAAGCCAGACGCCCACCACAAGGTCGGCTGTGTACCCAACAAACCAGGCATCGCGAAAATCCTGACTAGTGCCGGTTTTTCCCCCGCTGGGGCGGCCCGGCAGTGCCGCGCGACGCCCTGTGCCCGAGTGTATTGTGGCGCTGAGCATATGGTTCATCATACCCAGAGTCCGAGGGGACATGATGGCCCCCACCCCCGATCCGCGGCGCTGATAGAGCAGACTTCCCGTGGGCGTCTCAACGCTGCTTATGCCGTGAGGGATAACACTTGCTCCCCCATTGGCGAAGGCTGCATAGGCGGCGGTGAGTTCCAGTAAGGTCACTTCAAAAGTGCCGAGCGCAATAGAAGCTTGCGGGCGCATACGCCCCTGAAACCCAAGACGGCGGGCACTTCGGATAACCGTCTCCCGCCCCACCTCCTCTGACACCTGCACGGCAATGGTGTTCACGGATTTGGCCAGTGCGTCCGTCAGGGTCATTATGCCGTCAAAGGAGTCCGTATAATTACCGGGCGCCCATCCATCGACGAGGATTGGCGCATCAACCCGTAGGGTATCGGGGGTCAGACCACCTTCCATCGCCGCCATATAGACCACGGGCTTGAAAGCAGAGCCTGGCTGACGCATGGCATAGGCCGCCCGGTTGTACTGGCTTTGCTGATAGTTCCGGCCCCCCACCATGGCGCGCACGGCCCCATCAGGGGTCATCACAATCATGGCGGCCTGGGTCACGCCCAGTGCCTGCTCGTTTCGGGCCAAAGCGGCTTCAATTATCTTTTCCGCCACCCTTTGAAAATCGGGATTCAGAGTTGTGTGCACCGTCAGGCTGGTGTTGGGGCGACCTGCATAGCCCGGTAGCCGGTCAACCACCCAGTCTGCAAAATAGCGAGATGAAGGCGCGCGCGCAGCCCCGGCAAGAACGGCCGGGTTATTGAAGGCCCATTGGCCCTCGTCATAGTCGAGAAATCCCCGGCGCACCATCACCGCCAGTACGGTGGCGGCGCGTTCCTGCGCGCGCACAAGATTGGCTGTGGGGGCATAGCGTGAAGGGGCTTTCAAAAGCCCCGCGATCATGGCGGCCTCAGGCAATGTCAGTTCGCGGGCCGACTTGCCAAAATAGCGATAGGAGGCCGCCTCAACGCCGTAAGCTCCGCCACCCAGATAGACCCGGTTCAGATACAACGTCAGAATTTCATCTTTGGTGAACTTGGCCTCAAGCCACAGGGCCAGGAGAGCCTCGCGCAGCTTGCGGTCGAATGTGCGCTCATGCGTGAGGAAGATATTCTTGGCGAGCTGCTGGGTCAGCGTGGAGCCCCCCTGCACAATAGTGCCTGCACGCAGGTTTGCGACCGCTGCACGAACAAGCCCGATGGGATCAATACCAAAATGGCCGTAAAACCGGTGATCCTCAATCGCCATTACCGCCTCACCCAGATAGGCCGGTAGTTCGGAAAGATCGACGGCGGTATTGTGCCGTCCTCCGCGGACCATCACAGGCGTGCCGTCTGCGCTCACCACCCTCACCCCTGGCGTCGCATCAATGTCCCAGAGATTGTCTGTACTTGGGAGGGTCAGGGCATAGTAAAGAACAAGCCCGCCAAAGCCCACGCCCGCCCATAGTCCACAAACTAGAGACCAGTAGGTCACGCGGCCCCAGATACTGTCTCGAGGGGGGTTATCACCTGTGCCCCCGCCACGCCGCGACTTTTTGGCGGGGCGCTCTACCTCAAGACGGATCGTGCCCAGAAAAGGGATACGCCGGGCCATAAGCTCGCTGCGGGTGCCGCGCGGCGCCCGTCCGTTCCGCTGGTTTTGTCGCCGATTGCTCATGATCCCTGAACGCCGTTTGGGCCGTGCCCGTGACCTGTTAACAAGCTATGAAGAACTGGTTAACGAGCCATGAAGATGCGGGTCTCCCTTCCCCCAAAACATCTCATGAACTCAAAGTGGGGCTATAAGATGGCTGCCCACCCGAAACAGGGGTGTTGGGTACTGTCTGGGTCCGGCTTGACGGGCCAGCCTCAACGCGCCTAGTGTCGATTTATGAAAATAACGAGTTGGACATATCTTCTACGACTTACCGCCCCGGCCGCCTGAAGCGCGCCGACGAGCTGACCCTTGTGTGGTCCCTGTCCTCCCTTCCTCGTTCATTCAGTTCATTCCCATGTGGTTCCCATGACCGACGCCCGAGAAAAACCAACCCCTATGAATTTTCACCGCTACCGGCCCTACGAACCAATGCGTCTGCATGACCGGACCTGGCCTGATGCGGTGATAGACCATGCCCCTACCTGGTGCTCGGTAGACCTGCGGGATGGCAACCAGGCGCTCATTGACCCCATGAGCGTGGATGAGAAAAAGCGTCTCTTCCAGATGCTGTGCGAGATCGGTTTCAAGGAAATCGAGATCGGTTTTCCAGCCGCCTCCGAGACAGACTTTGACTTTGTTCGGGCTCTCATTGAAGAGCGGATGATACCCGGCGATGTAACGATCCAGGTCCTGACCCAGGCGCGCTCGGAACTCATTGAAGAAACCTTCCGGTCGCTGCGCGGTTGTCGACGCGCCATCGTCCACCTCTATAATTCCACCTCTGAACTGCAACGCCGGGTGGTGTTTGACATGGACAGGGCGGGCATTAAAAAAATCGCCACTGATAGCGCGGCGCTGGTGCGCAAACTGGCGGATAGCCAGCCGGAGACCGAGTGGGTTTTTCAGTATTCCCCGGAGAGCTTTACCGGGACCGAAATGGATTACGCCGTCGAGGTCTGCGACGCGGTGATGAATATCTGGGAGCCAACGCCGGACGCCAAGCTGATTGTCAACCTGCCGGCCACGGTGGAAATGGCAACTCCCAATATCTATGCCGATCAGATCGAGTGGTTCGCTCGATCCGTCAAGCACCGCGAGGCATTAATCCTGTCCCTGCACACCCACAATGACCGGGGCACCGGCGTTGCGGCCAGCGAGCTGGGCGTGATGGCGGGGGCCGACCGTGTGGAGGGCACGCTTTTTGGCAATGGCGAGCGCACGGGCAATGTCTGCATCGTCACTCTGGCGCTTAACATGATGAGCCAGGGAGTGGACCCGGAGCTCGACTTTTCCAACATTGACCGGATCGCCAGCATCGCAAAGGATGTCACCAAGCTGCCTATCCATCCGCGTCACCCTTACGTCGGTGAGTTGGTTTACACTGCCTTTTCAGGGTCGCATCAAGACGCCATAAAAAAGGGTTTTGCAGCCCTTCTAAAACGCAACGACGACTTCTGGGAAGTTCCCTATCTGCCCATTGACCCCAAAGATGTGGGCCGCGACTACGAAGCCGTCATTCGGATCAACTCGCAGTCAGGAAAAGCCGGGGTAGCGCATATTCTTGCAGAACGGCACGGGCTGGACCTGCCACGCGCGATGCAGGTTTCCTTTTCCCATATCGTCCAGACGCAGACGACGGAGACCGGCAAGGAAATTGACGCCGACACGGTTTGGGACCTGTTTCAATCCACCTACATCAACACGGGCGGCCTGCTGGAATTTGAGGGATGCAAAATGACGTCCGGCAAGAGCCTAGCCCGCATTGAGGCGGACGTGTGTGTCAACGGCAAGCCTGTCCATTTCTCGGGAACAGGAACCGGCCCGATCGATGCCTATCTCGCAGGCCTCAAAACATCGACAGGCATTTCAGCAGCGGTTTGTCGTTTTCACGAACATGCCGTGGCGACAGGCTCGGGCGCAGAGGCGGCGGCTTATGTGGAAGTCGAAAGCGCCGACACAACCCGTGCGGGCCGGGGATATGGATGCGCCATTGATGCCAATACTGTCACTGCCTCCCTCAAGGCCGTAACGCATGCCATCAACCGGATGCTCAAAGACAGGGGAGCACCCTAGACATCCAGATTGGCTACGGACAGGGCATTTTCCTGAATGAAGTCCCGTCGTGGTTCGACCATATCACCCATGAGTTTGACAAACAGGTCGTCGGCCTGGTCAAGCGCGCGTATGTGAACCTGAAGCAGGGACCTGGCATCATGGTCGAGGGTTGTTTCCCACAATTGCTCCGGGTTCATTTCGCCAAGTCCCTTGTAGCGCTGCAAGGCAAGACCCTTTGTGCCCGCAGCAAAGATCGCATCCAGGAGCTGACTTGGTGAACGAATGTCGTGGCTCGCATCCTTACGGGTCAGGGTCGCGGCCTTTTTGTAAATATCCTGCAAGTCCGACGCGCGCTCGTCCAAGTAACGGGCATCGGCACTGGCTATCAACGGTGCGTCTATCACTACATCCTCCGACACACCGCGAACTTCGCGTTCAAATTTGAGCCCGCCATCTTGTGTCGGGCGACCGGCCCAGCCACGCTCAGTTTCATCGGATAGAAGATCCAGACGGCGGGCAATGTAGTCAGCGGCGTCGCGCGCGCGGTCGGCGTCCGACAGGAGGTCCGGGTTCAGGGCACCTGCAATGGCTGCTTGTTCGATGGCAAATTGCGGATACTTGTTGGGCAGGTTCCCCACAATCCTGGACACTTTACGGGCGACTTCAACAATAGAGCGCAGGTCCTCTCCGGCACGCTGAGAACCGTCGTGAAGGGTCAGCACCATGTCTTCCAGGCCTGTGGAAATGAGATAATCCTGAAGACCGGCTTCATCTTTCAGGTAGGTTTCCGATTGACCGCGCCGCACTTTGTAGAGCGGCGGCTGGGCAATATAGAGATGACCACGCTCAATCAGTTCGGGCATCTGGCGGTAAAAGAACGTCAGCAACAAGGTGCGAATGTGCGCTCCATCCACATCCGCATCGGTCATGATGATAACTTTGTGGTAACGCAGTTTTTCGATGTTGAAATCATCACGTCCAATGCCGGTGCCCAGAGCGGTAATCAGGGTTCCGATCTGCTCAGACGACAACATTTTATCAAAACGGGCGCGTTCCACATTGAGGATTTTTCCCCGTAGCGGCAGGACAGCCTGGGTTTTACGGTCACGCCCCTGCTTTGCAGAGCCGCCCGCACTGTCTCCTTCGACGATAAACAGTTCAGACTTCGCCGGGTCGCGTTCCTGACAATCCGCAAGCTTGCCGGGCAGGCTGGAGATTTCCAGTGCCCCTTTGCGACGGGTCAGTTCGCGTGCCTTACGCGCAGCTTCTCGCGCTGCCGCCGCCTCAACCACCTTACCAACAATGGCCTTACCTTGCGTCGGGTGCTCTTCAAACCAGGTGGACAGCATCTGGTTTACCACGCTTTCCACAATGGGCCGCACCTCGGAAGATACAAGCTTGTCTTTTGTCTGGCTTGAGAATTTGGGGTCGGGCACTTTTACCGACAACACACACGTTAGCCCCTCGCGCGCATCATCGCCGGTGAGGCTCACTTTCTCGCGCTTGGCAATACCGGAAGAGGCCGCATAGGAATTGATAACCCGCGTTAGGGCTCCCCGGAACCCAGCCAGATGCGTGCCGCCATCGCGCTGGGGGATATTGTTCGTGAAACACAAAACGTTCTCGTGATAGCTGTCATTCCACCACAGAGCCAGATCAATGGTGCTCCCGTCTTTGCTACCGGAAAGCGTGATGGGCGCGTCGATGAGAGCTGATTTTGTCCGGTCCAGAAAGCGGACAAAGGCTTCAAGGCCCCCATCATAAAGCAATTCGACCGTGGTGGGTTCGGGGTTGCGCGCATCGGTGAGCGTGATCCGCACGCCGGAATTCAAAAAAGCAAGCTCACGCAGACGGTGCTCCAGGATTGCACTGTCAAAGTCGGTGATGGCAAAAATTGCGGCTGACGGGTGGAAGGTGACCTGTGTGCCGGTCTTCCCCGGGGTCTCCCCGACGGCGGCAAGGGGGGCCACGGACACGCCATCTTCAAAGCGCACGAGATGCTCTTTGTCGTTTCGCCAAATGCGCAATTCAAGCCAATCGGAAAGTGCATTGACCACCGACACGCCCACACCGTGCAGACCGCCAGAGACCTTGTAAGAATTCTGATCGAACTTACCGCCAGCGTGAAGCTGGGTCATGATGACTTCGGCAGCCGAGATGCCCTCTTCGGTATGAATGTCGGTCGGAATGCCCCGTCCATTATCTGTGACAGACACGGAACCGTCCGGGTTGAGGCTCACGGCAACAGTGTCGCAATGTCCTGCAAGGGCCTCATCGATCGCGTTGTCCACAACTTCGTAGACCATATGGTGCAAGCCGGACCCGTCATCGGTGTCGCCGATATACATGCCTGGACGTTTGCGCACCGCATCAAGGCCCTTGAGCACTTTGATGCTGTCAGCTCCGTACTCGGTGTCCGGCGTGGATTTGGGCTCGGCTTCATCGGCCATTGATATGCTCCTGGCGGTCTTGATGCTGCGCCGGATCGCTGTCTCCGCGACCCCGGCCACAGCTCCGGCTACTTGAATGTCAGGTGATCTCGTCAGCGGATGTGATGATCTTGCTGACGATCCCGTACGCAACAGCTTCCTCAGCGCTCATCCAGAAATCGCGGTGCGTGTCAGCCTCAATTTTTTCAAGCGGCTGGCCGGTCGTGGCGGCAAAGATTTTGTTGAGGCGCTCACGCATGCGCAGAACCTCGCGCGCCTGAATTTCGATCTCTGTGGCCGACCCCCCGACACCTCCGCGCGGTTCGTGCAGCAAAAAGCGGGTATTGGGCAGGCAGAAACGGTTTTCCTTTTCCGCCGCAACAAAAATCAGCGCACCGGCGCTGGCCACCCAGCCGGTGCCGAGTGTGCGCACGGTTGGTTTCACATATTTTATCATGTCGTGGATCATGTCGCCGGATTCCACATGCCCCCCGGGTGAAGAGATCAGCACCGTAATGGGGTCATCGGCTTCGCCCGCCATGGCCAGCAGACGTTCGGTCGCGGCGCGCGCCACTTTGTCATTGATCTCACCGGTGATGAGCACCATGCGGGATTTGAACAGGCTACTTTCGAGCAGGGGATTGGAGACATTTTTCAGGAGGTCAGCCGTGTCGACATCGTTCAGGGTGTAGGACATATAAATGCGTTTCTTTGCGTTTGTCGGGCGTTTGCCAAGCGATTCATTTCGGTCACGAATATAGGCGATAAAACAAGCACTTACAACGTGACAGCAGGCTTTTGGGAGCGCGGATGCGGGGGAAAATTCCCCCGTAGTTTCAAGGCCTTACAAGGCGCTTGTTTCCGCCCGATTGTCACGCACGACAAAGGCCTGGGCGCGCGAGCCCAGGGCGTGAAAAAGGGAGGCATCGGTGCCTGTCATCCATGTCTGCACGCCCATGGCGCACAGCTCGTCAAACAGGGCCGCACGACGCTCTGCGTCCAGATGGGCTGCTACTTCGTCGAGCAACAAAAGCGGTGGTGCGCCGGTTGCGCGGGTCAGCAGCCGCGTATTGGCAAGGATGAGCCCCAGCAGCAAAGCCTTCTGCTCACCGGTGGAGCAGTCGCGTGCCTCCATATCTTTGGGCCCGTGGCGAACCAGAAGATCGCTGCGGTGGGGGCCGTCAAGGGTGCGTCCGGCCCCCCTGTCGCGTGGCCGGCTTGCTTCCAGTTGCGCCCGATAACGGTCTTCGACATCTGTCGCTGCCTCGCCTTCCCCCAGGGCCGCCTCCAGATCCCCCTCAAGAGCCAGGGAGGCTTTCGGAAAGGCGCTGTGTGCTGCCGCTTCAATGGCCCCCTTCAGGCGCGCGATGGTTTCCACCCGGGCTGCCGCCAGCGCCACCCCGTATTCTGCAATCTGCTCCTCCACCGCTGCGTACCACATGACATCGCGCACATCCTCAGACAACAACCGGTTGCGCTCGCGCAGGACTTTCTCAAAGGCATTGACGCGGGTGCCGTGTGTCGGGTCAAAACCCATGACCAAACGGTCCAGAAACCGGCGGCGGCCTCCAGCCCCGTCCAGAAACAGACGGTCTTGCGCGGGTGTCAGCCACACCACCCGCAGGTAGTCGGTAAGGATGCCAGCGCTCGACCGGGTTTGGCCGTCAATGCGCACAGTGCGCACACGCGGCGTTTCGACGGCGGGGTCCGTGAGGTCGGTGGGCGCGCTCTGACCGGTACCGATGACACTTTCGTCCCATAATCCGTTCCGGGGGCTTGCAAGCGGGCTTTGCGCACCCTGGCATCGCATGAGTGTTGCAGCCACGGCCCACCCATGGTGGGCGTTACGCTCTCCCGGTGCTCGGTAGCCCAGGTCACTGAAAGGCACACCGCGCAGGCCCCGACCGGGTGACAGCAAGGAAATGGCTTCCAGAAGGTTGGTTTTACCCGCGCCGTTAGGACCGCTCAGCACAACCGGGCGTCCATCCAGTACCAGGGCACCGCGTTCGTAGGAGCGAAAATGGGTGACCACCAAACGAGACAGATGGACCGTCGGCACGGACACGCGTTCCTCTGTGGCAACCGGGTCGCCCACGATTTCAGCCTCCGTTCTGGAGCCAAGCTACTGTACACACGGGAGCTAAGGGGAACCCCGTCCCCTTAAACGCGCATGGGCATGAGAACATAAAGTGCTGTTTCATCATCCCCATCGCGGATCAGTGTCGGTGAGCCACTGTCGGCCAGCGAAAAGACCGCCTTCTCTCCATCAAGCTGTCCCGCAATATCAAGCAGGTAGCGGGCATTGAAGCCGATCTCCAGCGGATCTGATCCATAGGAAACCGCCAGTTCTTCGGTGGCACTGCCACTGTCGGGGTTGGTCACGGTCAGGATAAGTCGACCTTCATCTATGTTGAGTTTTACGGCACGGGAGCGCTCTGTCGAGATCGTTGCAACCCGGTCCACCGCCTCCGCAAATTTTTTGCCGTCAACCTCCATGTCCTTGTCGTTTCCTTCCGGAATGACACGGGTGTAGTCGGGGAACGTGCCATCGATTAGCTTGGAGGTCAGTACCACGCCGCCAAATTCAAAGCGTATCTTGGTGTCTGACACCCCTATGCGCACAAGGCCGTCTTCTTCTTCCACCAGCTTTTGCAGTTCGAGCACGGTCTTGCGCGGAACAATAACGCCCGGCATCCCCGCAGCCCCCTCGGGCAACGGGAAATCAGCCTGGGCCAGCCTGTGACCATCGGTGGCAACCGCCCTCAGCATAGGCGTGCCGTCCGCATCCACCGGGTGAAGATAGATGCCGTTCAAATAGTACCGGGTCTCTTCCGTCGAGATGGCAAAGCGGGTCTTGTCTATCAACCGGGCCAAGGCCTCTGCGGGAAGTTCAAAACGGTGGGGCAGCTCCCCGGCTGACATTGCCGGAAAATCTTCCTGCGGCAATGCCTGCAGGGCAAACCGGGACCGACCGGCCTGCAGGGAGATTTTACCGTCCTCGCCCGCAGCAATCTCAACCTGGGCGCCATCGGGTAGCTTCCGAACAATGTCGTAGAGTGTGTGTGCCGGAGCCGTTGTGCCCCCGTCCTGAGAGACATCAGCCGCAACTGCCTCAACCACTTCAATGTCCAGGTCCGTGGCGGTCAGACTCAACTGGCCGCTGTCGGCGCGCATCAGCACATTGGACAGGATGGGGATGGTGTTGCGGCGCTCCACAACACTTTGCACATGATTAAGCGACTTTAAGAGCGCACCGCGTTCAATTGTGATCTTCATGGGTCCCCTGAAATTCTTCTTTATCCCTCGTTATCATCTCCGCGATAACTGTCGTCCGGCCGATACGGGCTCCAACCGCAGAGAAGTCTGGCGCCGACTATATCAGAGCCCAGCGATAGAGCCATTATTTTTGCGTCGGCCACTCCCGGCGCCTTTCAGCGCCCAGCTTTACAGATCGGGACCGCCCAGACCTTCCAGCTTGCGGCGCAACATATCCACATCTTCTTCCATACCGCTGTCTTCCTGACACAGTTCATCCACCCGGCGCACCGCGTGGATAACCGTGGTGTGGTCCCGACCGCCGAACTTGCGCCCGATTTCAGGCAAAGAGCGGGTGGTCAATTGTTTAGACAGGTACATGGCGATCTGCCGGGGACGGGTCACGGTGCGTGCGCGGCGTGGCGAAAGCATATCGGCCAAGCGTATATTGTAGTACTGGGCGACCCGGCGCTGAATTTCCTCAATGGTGATTTGTGGCTCGTTGGAACGCAACAGATCACGTAAGACATCGCGCGCCATATCGACGGAAATCGGCCGACCGACGAGGGAAGAGTTGGCCACCACACGGGTCAGGGCCCCTTCCAGTTCGCGCACATTGTTGGTGATACGGTTTGCCAGAAGCTCCAGGACGCCGGGAGGCATGTCGAACGGCCCGGTCCGACTTTCCATGGAGCTTGCCTTCCCTTGCAAGATGCCCAGACGCAGCTCGTAGTCGGTCGGATGAATATCTGCCACCAGGCCCCAGCCAAGGCGCGAGCGAATGCGTTCTTCTATCCCGTTAAGGTCAGAGGGCGACCGATCAGCTGAGATAATCACCTGGTGCTTGTGATCAATCAACGCATTGAATGTATGAAAAAACTCTTCCTGAGTGGATTCCTTGCCCGAAATAAACTGGACATCATCGATCATCAGGACATCAACCGTGCGAAACCGCTGCTTAAAGGCCATCGTATCCTTAAAGCGAAGGGCGCGGACGAACTGATACATGAATTTTTCCGCCGACAGGTAAAGCACCTTGCGCTCGGGATGACGGCGGCGAATGTCCCATGCGATGGCGTGCATGAGATGGGTTTTGCCCAGACCAACACCCCCGTAGAGAAACAACGGGTTAAACGTGACGTCAGTGGCCTCGGCAACACGGCGTGCGGCGGCATGTGCCAGCTCATTGGACTTGCCCACGACAAAATTATCGAAGGTAAAACGCTCATCAAGAGGCGCGCCGACTTCTTCAGGAAGAACCTCGTCTCTGGCGCGCGCGATCGCCGGTGAAACAACGGTCGCGTCAGGTTTATTTTCCGACGCCGGGGGAAGGGGCTGACCAGGGTCGCGGACAGGCTCACATCCACTCCTCTGTGCGCTCGCCCGGGCATCTGCGCTTACATGAATTTCCAGCCGCTTGAGTGCGGGGTCTTCTTCCTGCCACAAAAGCAGAAGGCGCTCTGCCTGATGGGCAACAACCCACGAACGAATGAATTTGGTGGGGGCCGCCAACACCACACAGCCATCGCCAATGCCGATCAGATCAACCGGCTTCAGCCAACTACTATAGGTCGCCTCCCCAAGCTCCACCGCCATGCGCGCCTTAACGCGTGTCCATTGGGCGGCGAGCCCCCTGTTGTCGTTCACAGAGTGCTCCGTGTCAGGTTTCGGCCCATGCTCTGGTTGATGCTTCGTTCCATGTCCGGGCCCATCTCCCAACAGGGCATGGCCGATCATCCCGACCTCCCCTGTCTCGATTTCCCGCGCCACTTTTTCCCCATTCGACATTCCGCGCTCATAGCCCCAATTTGTGTCACAGTTCGTGTGCCGCTTGCGCCCAGGCGCATTTTGCCAAGTCCCCAGAGACCCAGACCCCAAGTCCCCAGAGCCGACTAGCGCTGGCGCCAGGGCAGACCGGATGCCTTCCAGCCATTTGACCGGCCCCGGTGTCCGTCCCCGTCCAGACTTCCCTCAAAACCGCCCGCGACACTATGCACAACGGAAAACCCTGCCGCCGACAACGCAATTGCCGCCGCTGTGGAACGCGCACCGGACCGGCACATCATAAACAGGTTGGTATCTGCGGAGGCACCATGCTCTTCAACAATCCGCTTCACGCTCTCCAGGAAATCCGCATTTAGTTCCATCGAAGGGAAGGTCTGCCACTCCACCCGGATGACCTCCTTACCTGCCGCTGAAATATCGGGCAGGCCCACAAAAGCCCATTCCGCCTTGGTTCGTACATCAATGAGAAGGGCTTTTTCATCTTGCTGAAGAACGCGCCAGGCATCAAC
>CAZNLO010000053.1:0-18472 GCA_964573935.1 uncultured Parvibaculum sp.
TAAACTCTATGAACCAGCGGGTGAGATAAATCGTGATCCAGATCGGAGCGGCCACCACAAGACCCGTCAGAAAATAGGTCCGCAGGCGCGCCACAATCCCCGCTTTTTTGCCGGGCAAAAGTATCGAATGGGGCTCATTTTCTTGCTGAGGGGTCATTTTTTTCCGCTTCTTAACCTAAGGGCACCCTTTACCATTTCCAATCTTTCATGTCAGAAATATGTCAGGCTCACCGTGACAGGAAGAACGCAAATGTCCGATACACCCGATGTATTTGCAAATGCTCTCACATCACTCGCCACCACGCATCTGGGGGCAGACGGCCTCACCGACCTTCGCAGGCTTTCGGGAGGGGCCAGCCAGGAAACCTGGGCGTTCGACATCCGCACGCAAAAAGGAAGCGAATCTCTTGTTCTTCGTCGGGCTCCCGGCGGCGGTGATGGAAATGCCAGTGGAACCGCCATCGGCCTGGAAACAGAGGCCGTGCTGATACGTCTGGCTGCGCAAAAGGGCGTTGCCGTCCCGACCGTGCGTTACGTGGCAACACCGGCAGATGGAATTGGTTCAGGCTTTGTCATGAACCATGTCTCTGGTGAAACACTGGGGAGCAGGATTGTGCGGGATGAGGCCTTCGCAGCCATCCGTCCACACCTCGCCGCACAATGCGGTGAGGCCCTTGCCCGTCTCCATGCCGTCCCCATGGGCTCCCTGCCAACATTGCGCTTCTCTCCCGCGAGAGAAGAGATCAGCCGCTACCAGGAGACCTACCAGGCCCACGCCCATCCTCATCCGGTGTTTGATCTGGCGTTCAAATGGCTCTCCGATAACACCCCCGATGATGATCGGATCACACTGGTGCATGGTGATTTCCGAAACGGCAACATTATGTTCGATCCAAAAACCGGGGTGCGTGCGGTATTGGACTGGGAACTGGCCCACATTGGCGACCCGATGGAAGACTTGGGATGGATATGTGTCAATTCATGGCGCTTTGGCGGTATTGAGAAACCAGTGGGCGGATTTGGACTGCGCGAGGAGATGTTTACCGCCTATGAGGCTGCCGGTGGTCCATCGATCGACCCTAAGCGTGTGAAATTCTGGGAAGTCCTGGGCACCCTTAAGTGGGGGGTCATGTGTACCACCATGTATGAGGCTTTCAAGTCGGGGCTTGATCGTTCGGTGGAACGCGCGGCCATCGGGCGCCGCGCTTCCGAAACTGAAATTGATTTGCTTTATCTGCTGGCCCCAGATTGAAACAAGACTGAAACAACAGACAGGAGACCCAGACCTCATGCAGGACCTGCCCACATCTCTGGAAATCGTCGATATCGTGAGCGACTTTCTCCGCAATCAGGTTCTTCCCGAACTGGAGGGACGAACAAAGTTCCACGCGCTCGTAGCCGCAAACGCCCTCGACATTGTTCGACGCGAACTGGAAAGCGCCCCGACGAAAAATACAGATGAACATGACCGGCTGACCACCCTTCTTGGGTTGGAGGGAACGCTTGGCGAGCTAAATCAGCTTTTGTGCAAGCGCATCGCAAGCGGTGATGTTGATCTTGAGACACCGGGCCTGAAGGCACATTTGTGGACCTCCACCCTCACCAAACTTTCCATAGACCAACCGAAATACGCCGCCTACACGAAAGCCGTGGCGCAAGGGCGGGCCTGACGATCCAGACGTTCACCAGCTATTGATAAAGGGCGGGCAATAACGTGTTATGCTGCCACTTGTTGCCGGGCTGGAGTCCGGCATTTTGGCAGATGGAACAAGAAATATATGATGAAGAAAGTTGTTTACGGCCTTGTCGGGCTTGTTCTTGTAGGGGCGATAGGCGCCATCACGCTTTACATGAACCCAAAGCTCACTCAGCGCCTGTTCCTCATGCCGTCCGGCGGATTTGACCTGGCCGCTGTACCTCCTGCCCCCGACTATTTTTCAGCCGACGCCTGGGCCGCCTTGCCCGAACGGCCGGATAATGCCGATGTCGTCCCGCCACAAAGCAATGTAACGGACAATCAGGCAACGGCACTGGTTGATGTTTTTTTCGTTCACCCTACGACATACCACGAGAAAGACAGTTGGAACGCCCGGTATGACGAACCTGGGCAGACCCTTGAAATTCTGGAAGAAGGCGTTCTTCGCCATCAGGCCGCATTGTTCAACGGCAGTGCTAAAATCTATGCTCCGCGCTATCGCCAGGCAACGGTGTATGCATTTTTGGGTAATGAGCCTGAGACCTATGCAGCGCTTACATTTGCCTATGGTGATGTAGAGCGCGCTTTCGATCACTTCATTGAAAATATGAATGAAGGCAGACCGTTCATTCTCGCATCCCACAGTCAGGGCTCCCTGCATGCGATGAAATTGCTGAAAGAAAAAATTGCCGGAACCCCGCTGGCCAATCGCATGGTGGCCGCCTACATCGTTGGATATTCAATACCCGAAGAACTGGGTGTTGAGGGCATCGGTCCCTGCCGGGAAGCCGCCTCAACCGGCTGCTACCTGAACTGGAATTCTCTGACGGCTGAGGCCAGAACCACGGGCTGGAAACAGACCACAAAAATATGGATTGATGGCACCTTGCAGCAGATTGCCGGGCGCAAAATTACATGCGTGAACCCGGTAACGGGAATTCTCGGCGCATCAGCAGATCAATCGGAGAACAGGGGCGGCCAACCATTTGCAGATACTGGCGAACCCCTCAGACAGATCACCCCCCGCCTGACAGAAGCCACCTGCACTGATGGCATGTTGATCGTTGCTCCCCCAACGGACGATGACGGTCTGACCTTCGGCATGAATGGGGGCGACTATCATATTTACGACTACAACCTGTTCCACATGAACATCCGTGCAGACGTTGCGCGCCGGGTCGGGGCGTACTGGAAGCGCTGAGACAACGTGGAAGGGCTAAACCGAGGCGGGCATTGTTGGCGCCTGGCCTCTTTTCGCCGCTAATACGCCTACCCATATGCATACAGAAAGCATCAGGTTGTATCTTGGGTTTTTGGTAAATTTTTGCGTTCAGTTTACGGATTGTTTCCGGTTTCGGGCCATAGTTTAGGGATCACGAGGGCGATGCTGTCAAAATCACAATGGTTTTCCACATCCCCTCAGGGCCATTTTCTTTGGGGTCTCCATGACCGACCTGTCCGAACTAGAAATCAGCTATTCCCGCGAGGTCTGGCGCTTGGCTATTGAGACACAGCACACCTACCGCCGGCGTCTTCTACAAGCGCTTGGTTGGATATGCGTTGGCCTGGGCGCAATCGGGGTCGTGCTGCCGGTTATGCCAACCACCGTTTTTCTGCTGATAGCGCTTTGGGCTTTTGCCCGCTCCTCACCCTCTCTGCACGCATGGCTCTTGAACAATCCGCACTTTGGGCCCTATATCACGGATTGGGAAAACCATCGGGTCATCCCGGTCCGTGCAAAGACAATTGCGCTCACCATGATGACAGCCAGCGCACTCTGGCTTATTTTTGGCGCGAATATTTCCCTGTATGTGGTTTTGGGTATCATTGCCGTGATGATTGTTGCCGCTGCCTTCATCCTTACGCGCCCCAGCCATCAAAAAAAACTATAGCCGGGCTGCCAGAAGTTCCATCCGGTCCGCCCCGAAATAGACTTCATTGTTGAACCTGAACATTGGTACGCCAAACACCCCCGCATTGAATGCTTCAACGGAATTCTCGATCCACTGTTTGCCATGGTCCGCATGTGCAGCGTCAACCAGTTCAGGTGCATGACCGGCTGCCGCAAGGCATTCGCGCAAAATGTCTGGGTTGTTTCCATCTTTCTGGTGCTGCCATACAGCTTCAAACACTTTCATCCGAAAGCGATCATGCTCAATTCCTTCTGCGTCCAGACCGGTGGCAATTTTCATGGCTAAATCGCACATCGGACGCGCCGGTTGAGGGGGCGCGAAGGGAATATTCCAATACTCAATCAGCCGGAATATATCTGCCATGAAGTGTGCGCGCTTGGGCGGACACATCAGGTCTTGAGTTTCATCTTCCGGGTTTCGGCCAGCTTGAAGGTTAAGCAGAACATTGGCGCAAACGGGCTTCCAGATGAGAGTGGCACCGGCTCCCTCAAGTATCGCAAGGCGTTGGCTTGCAAAATACGCATAAGGGCTGCGAAAGTCATAAAACAGCTCAACGTTTTTCATGGGGTTCATCTCTCCGCTGGTGAATTGGATTGGTAGAGTAACGGAGGGAACATCCTGAAACTGGCCAGTTTCGGACCCGGTCATCAAGAGGGGCTGACGGCCCCGGCCTCAGATCTATCGCAAGGCTGCAATGCAATCCTGGCCGCGTAACTTGAGCGCCCGACAGAAGGTCCTGACCTCATTTTTCGATCCAAAAGGACCCAGTTGCAGGCGGTAAAATGTCCCGCGAGACCCAAGATTTACCTCTGTAACAAAAGGCTGTCGGGGCCCAATAAGCGCAGGGTGAGCCCCCGATATCTCGTCCCATGCTGTCGTTGCCTCCGCTGCGCTGCGAAAGGAGCCCACCTGCACCCGCAAGCCCGGTTGTGCCGCGCCGGTGCTGGTATCAGTGACTGTTGTTTCACTGCCCTTGGCAACGCGAACGGGTTGGCTGCGAGCCGGAATCGACAGGTTGACGGGAGAGGAAGCCCTCAGGGCAGCCCCGCCCCGATCCGGGGCAATAGAGGCCGTTGCAAGCCGGGTATCCGCAGGAACTGCCGCAACACGCTCCGGCGTAACACGCCTGGCGACCGGCGCGCGCACAAACCTCGTAACGGTCGCTTCCCAACCGTTCGTGGCACGGGCCGGTGGCAGCGCCTGCGACAATGGAGTGATGGTCACATTTCCACTTTGCCCCTCAATGGCCGCGACGGACGGTGGCCTAAGCGTAACCGGACGATAGGCGCCCGCAGACGTTGGAACACGGACCGCATCGAGATGCGGCAACACCGCGCGCGCTCCTGCGCGAACTGCCCTGTCAGGCGTCACAGTAACGATGGGCTTCACAGTTTCGATCGTAACAATCGACTGTACCGGTTGTGCTGGTTTCTCAGAGGCCGTGCTCTCAGAAGCGATGGACGCTGTTATAATGGGAGGTTCGGCGACACCCGGGCGCTCGGCTACTACGGGGGTGCGTACAGTCGGCTCTTCAACCTGCGCGACAGAAGAATTTCCCGTCCCCTCCCCACTCCATTCAACGAGCGCGTCATGTGCTACGGTAAAGTCGGGTTTCAATTCAGCCGCATACGCCGCGTCCTCAAGCGAAGCCGACCTGTTTCCGAGCGCATTGTAAGAAAGCGCCCGCGCAAAATGCGTCAGGTGCGCCTGGCTGCCCATGCCCAGCTCCAGCGCCCGGCTGTAATCTGCAATCGAGGCGGCATGTTGCGTCATATGACGACGTAAATTTCCCCGATTGTGATAGGCGGCGGCATAGTCGGGGGCCAGCTCAATGGCCTTGTCATAATCGCGCGCGGCCCGGGCCTGTTGCCCCATCTGCGCATAGGCGACGGCGCGGTTGTAATAACTGCGCGGTACGACAATGACGGGGAGACCCCCTTGCCAGATAGCACTCGTGTAGTCGGCAACAGCATGTCCCGACAAGCCGAGTTTCTGGTGCGCGATGGCCCGATGGTGATAGGCAAGAGAAACCCCTTCCACGCTGAGGGCATTGCTCTCGATCGCTGAATTGAGATAGTCGAGCGCCTCAAGCGCCCTGCCGGACTGAATGGCCGCCGTACCGGCGTTGAGAGACGAGATGGCTGAAGCGCTGGCCTCGCTGGTCGTCGCAGCCTCTGCGGCCCTCGCCCCTCCGAGCACTGGAAACAGGCCCCCGAGAAGCATAACAAGCCCAAGGCGATAAAGCGTCTGTCGAAACACCATCACTGAATTTTGTTGGCCTATCAGTTTGAACATGTCAGGCATCGCATCCTTTAGCGTCCAACGACCTATTTTTGACCTATCAACCGGGCGGGAGCCCGAATCGAAATCCGATGCCATTGTACGGCCAAACGGGCATTTGAGCCCGGAAAACAAACACCCCCCAATTGCCGGATTTCAGGCCGGGAGCGCCCAATTGAAACACGCCTATTCGACGGTTACTGATTTCGCCAGGTTTCGCGGTTGGTCAACGTCCGTGCCTTTGGCAACGGCGGTGAAATAGGCGAGCAACTGCATCGGAATACTTGCCACAATCGGTTGAACAAAGGGGTCACATGCAGGCACCTCGACCGAGCTCCAGTGCGCATCCCCCGCGCGCGAAATCCCTGCCGCATCGGAGACAAGAGCGACTTTGCCGCCCCGTGCAATGACCTCCTGCATATTTGAGATGGTTTTGTCGAACAAAGGATCGCTGGGTGCAACGACGATGATAGGGACTTCTTCGTCGACCAGGGCAATGGGACCGTGCTTAAGCTCGCCGGCTGCGTATCCTTCCGCATGAATGTAGGACAATTCCTTCAGCTTGAGAGCGCCCTCCATGGCGATGGGGTAATTTGTACCGCGTCCCATGTACAAAACATCGCGCGCTTTTGCGAGCGTAAGCGCGAGAGCCTCAATGTCCGCGCTGTGGGCAAGCGCTGTTGAGATATGTCGCGGCACTTCAAGCAACGCCCGAACGAGCCTGGTTTCTTCCTCCCTGCTCAAGGTGCCTTTTGCCCGACCGGTCGCAATGGCCAATGCCGCCAGAACGGTAAGCTGGCAAGTGAAAGCCTTGGTGGAGGCTACCCCGATTTCGGGACCTGCAAAAGTCGGCACAATGACATCAGAGGCGCGCGCAATCGTTGACTCCATCACGTTGACGATTGAGAGAATGTGCTGCTCCTGCCCCTTGCAATATGTCAGCGCAGCGTGCGTATCTGCCGTCTCACCGGATTGCGAAACAAATATGGCGAGCCCGCCGTCCGGCATAGCTGCTTCGCGGTAGCGAAACTCCGATGCAATATCAATTTCCACAGACACGCGCGCAAGCTGTTCAAACCAGTATTTGGCAACATGTGCTGCGTAGAAAGCAGTGCCACAGGCAATCAGGGTAATTTTTGGAATGGCTGCCAGATCGAACGGCAGGTTCGGCAAACGCACAGTCTCCGACATCGGGTCAATATATTCGCTGAGCGTATGTCCAACCACTTCAGGCTGTTCATGGATTTCCTTTGCCATGAAGTGTCGGTGGTCACCCTTGTCAACCAACTGCGACGAGGCGTTTGAAATCCGAATGGGTCTTTCAACAATATCGCCTTTGGTATCGCGAATAACCGTCCCGTCGCGACGAAGCTCAGCCCAGTCGCCATCCTCCATATACGCCACGCGGTTGGTCATGGGGGCCAGGGCAAAGGCATCTGATCCCAGATAGACCGCTCCCTCACCGTAGCCAATAGCCAGCGGACTGCCCCGGCGTGCTGCAATGATGAGATTATCTTCGCCTTTGAAGATTATCCCTAACGCAAACGCCCCCTCAAGCATGTCCAAAGTGGCCTTGGCGGCCTCCCAGGGCGGCAATCCGGCCTCAAGATATTTGCTTACCAGATGGGCGATGACTTCTGTGTCAGTCTCTGTTTGAAAGTCAGCTCCTGAGGCAATCAGCCGTTCCTTCAGCGAGCGAAAATTCTCAATGATGCCGTTGTGAACAACAGCAACACGCGCCGTCGCATGAGGATGGGCGTTGCGCTCAGTGGGGGCACCATGCGTCGCCCATCGGGTGTGGCCGATACCGATCACCCCCTCAAGCGGGCTGTCTCTCAATAAGGCCTCCAGGTTGGAGAGCTTTCCCTCCGCCCGGCGCCGGTCAATTTTACCATTTACCAAAGTAGCGATGCCGGCTGAATCGTAGCCGCGATACTCAAGACGTTTAAGGGCGTCCAGAATGAGCGGAGACACAGTTTCATCCCCAATTACACCAATAATACCGCACATCGCCTAAGTCCTCTTTGCTTTACGTGCCTGCTGCACTTTGCGAAAGCGCGCTCCCCACCCCGGTTTCTCCAATTGCGGAGCCCGGGCAACAGCCAGTGCATCCGCCGCCACATCCTTGGTGAGCACGGTTCCTGAGCCGATATACGCCCCATCCCCGATTTTAACGGGAGCAACCAATGAGCTGTTTGAGCCGACAAACGCCCCCGCTCCAATATCAGTGAAATGTTTGTTGAAGCCGTCGTAGTTGCAGGTGATTGTTCCAGCCCCGATGTTGGCTCCCTCGCCTACACGGGCATCACCTATGTAAGTTAAATGACTTACCTTTGCTCCAGCCTCAATGTTGGCCTTCTTGGTCTCCACAAAGTTTCCAATCTTCGCACCAACACCAAGGTGCGTGCCCGGACGCAAACGCGCAAAAGGCCCCACCGAACAATTGTCATCAATCACCGTGCCTTCAATATGAGAGAAGGCCTTGATGGTGACATTGCTGCCAACGCTGACACTAGGCCCAAAAACAACGTTGGGCTCAATCACCACATCGCGACCGAGAACGGTATCAACACAAAAATAGACACTGTCCGGATCGCGCAGCGTCACGCCATCTGCAAGGAATTTGGCCCGAAGTTTCTTTTGAAAAATGGAATCCGCCATCGCCAGGTCCTGCCGGCTATCCACTCCAACCAAGGTTTCTTCTTCCCGGCGCACGATCACGGTGCATCCAAGTTTGCGCGCGCGCGCAAGTTCCGGCAGCTCCGTCAAATAGAATTCACCGCTTGCGGGGCTGGCCGTAAGGGCTCCCAGCAGGTCGTGGAAATGCTCCCGGGAAATTGCCATCACACCGCTGTTGCACAGGGTGACTTGACGCTCATCCGCATTTGCGTCTTTCTCTTCCACAATACGTAGAAGCGTACCTTCAGCGTCGCAAACGAGACGCCCATAATTAGTCGGGTCCTCTGCCTCAAACCCCAGAACAACAATGTCCGATCCAGCAGCGCAGGCATCACGCATGACGCTGAGCGTACCAGAGCTGAGAAATGCGGCATCACCAAAGACAATCAGAACAACGCCAGAATCCGTTGAAACCAGGTCGCACGCGGAGCGAACCGCATCACCGGTCCCTTTTGCTTCTTCCTGTATGCAGGTCTCGACGTTACTACCGGTGGAAACCGCATACGCCACGACGTTAGACATATCCGGCCCGACAACGATCACAACCTGTTCTGGATCAATCGCATTTGCAGATTTCAGAACATGCCCAAGAAGCGGCAATCCCGCGGCCTCGTGTAAAACCTTTGGCAAAGCAGATTTCATTCGCGTGCCCTTCCCGGCCGCGAGAATGACAATCGTCGTGTCGCTACTATTCATTTCTCTCATTCATTCGTTTGAGTATCCGGCGAGTATCCCGGTGGCTCAGAAGGCGTCCCCCCCCCCTAGTCCATGGCCCCTTTTTAAGACGTCGGAAAATGACATACCGCCATTTTCCCTCATAATAACTTAATGTTTCACTCTGTTGCGCGGGGGTCCACTTCAGCGGACCCGGAATCCGCGCGCAAAGCGGCTCCCGTCCCCGGAAAGTCGGGAACCAGCCGCTCCATCAGGTCGCGCACCCGTTCTTCATCACCGGCATTTGCCGCCTCAATCATGGCCGTAATGCCTTTTTCCACAAAAGCCAGGTCCGCCACCCGTGGTCGCGCCGCCATGAGCTCTGAATGGCTGGTAGGCAACAGCTCCTCAGAACTGTCAAACAGGTCCTCATACAGACGTTCACCGGGGCGCAACCCGGTAATCTTGATCTCAACCTCACGACCTGGTGTGAAGCCTGCAAGTTTGATGATCTCAACAGCCATATCGATAATCTTGACCGGCTCTCCCATGTTGAGCACAAGAATGACGCCCCCTTGATTGGCCGTGTCATCTTCAAGTGTGGCCGCCTGTAGAACCAGCTCAACAGCCTCGCGGATTGTCATAAAGTACCGCGTCATATCTTCATGGGTAACAGTGAGCGGGCCTCCTTGGCGTAGCTGCTTCTGAAACAGCGGAACAACGGACCCCGCAGATCCCAGTACATTCCCAAACCGCACGGTCACAAACCGCGTCCCCGAATTACGGCGGCTTACCAGATCAACGGCCTGGCAATATGTCTCGGCAATGCGCTTTGAAGCCCCCATTACATTGACCGGATGCGTGGCCTTATCCGTTGAGATCATCACCATCGCATCGACCTGATGGCGTTTTGCCGCATCGGTGATGTTCCGCGTGCCTAGAACATTTGTGAGAACGGCCTGAGACGGTTGTGGTTCGAGCATGGGAACATGCTTGAGAGCGGCAGCATGGAAGACCAGTTGCGGGTGCTCAGCAGCAAACACCCGTTCTACCTGTCCGCCGTCCCGTACATTGCCGATCATTGCCGAGCGTGACAAATCAGGAAACAGCTCACCAAGCTCCCGGTCAATCTCGTAAAGATTGTATTCTGAACTATCAAACAGGGTAACATGTGATGGATTAAGCCCGGCAATCTGGCGAACCAGTTCCGATCCGATACTCCCGCCAGCTCCCGTAACAAGCACGCGCTTCCCGCTGATGAGCGCGCCCATGGCCTCCCGGTCCAGACTTGCCTGGGGGCGGCTTAGCAGGTCTTCAACATCAATCGGGCGAACATCAATTTCCTTGGCAGATGCTTTCCTGAGCTGAGAGAGTTCGGGCAACCGGTCCAGCCGAACATTGCGGGTTCTTGTAACCTTCAGAAGATCGCGCACAACTTCCCCCCGAAGCGAAGGGTCACCCAGAACAACACCGGATACTACATTCCGGTAGGCATCGAGTATGTCCGGCAGTTCATCAACGTCACCCAGAATTTTCACACCCCGTATCCGTCTGCCGGTAGACCCTCTCGCTGTATCGATAATACCCGTCACGCGGTATCTGGCATTTGGATCACGGGCCATTTTTCGGATAAAGGCCTCTGTCTCGTCAGTGGCCCCGATAAGCAGGACCGAAGGGATCGCGTCATCAAGACGTGTCGCCCGCATGAGATCGAAACGTCTTTCGTGCCAGAGCCGAGTAAAAAGCCTCGCCCCGACAAAAAGCGCTGTGAGAACCATCGCATCGATGACAACCGACGAACGTGGAATACCATCAAGCCGGGTCGTCATAAAGACAACAGCCAGAAACCCTAGATTTGTAAGAACGGCGGTGCGTCCGAGAAGAAGAGCATCGTCTACAGAAACATAGCGCCACGGTACCCGGTCCAACCTGGACCACCAGATTACAATAGCAGCGGTCATGGTAAACATTACCGTAGAGGTCGCCATGAGAGGTAGCTGGGAGAAAAAGCCATCAATGCCCAGCCGCAAAACCAGAGCAATGGGATAGGACAGCGCGGCAAGTGTAAGGTCTACGAGAAAGATGCCACTCTTTCTCTTCCAGTCGCTGCCATTTTTGAACGCGAACCCTCGCACGTGTGTGCTCCTCGAAACCCTATGGATACCTCGGACGCCCTCGGACGCGCCCAGACGACATTGTCACAAAACAAGCATCAGTGAATAGCACGACAGCCTGTAGGGTACCAATCTATAACGGAAAATTCGCGCGGTTTACCTTACCCAATTTCCGAAAGCTGGCTTTCCCATGCAAAGGCATGAGCGACGATTTCGTCAAGATTGTCGTGAACCGGGGCCCAGCCCAGTATCTCGCGCGCCTTGGTGGCATCGGCAACAATGGCGTCCGGGTCTCCCGCGCGTCTCCCGGCCATGCGGACATCAATTTTTTTGGACGAAACCCGTTCAACAGCATCAATCACCTGCTTAACGGAAGAACCGTGACCGTAGCCACAATTTGCAACCAGGCTCTCTCCACCTTTCCGCAAATACTTCAGCGCGTCTTCATGGGCCGAAATGAGATCGCTCACATGGATATAATCGCGAATGCAGGTGCCATCAGACGTCGCATAATCATCGCCAAATATGCTCATATGGTCCCGCAGCCCCAGCGCAGCCTGAACAGCGACCTTGATGAGGTGCGTCGCCTCCCTGGTGGATTGGCCCGATCTGCCTTTCGGGTCAGCACCCGAGACATTGAAGTAGCGCAGGATGACATGTTTAAGCCCGTGTGCGGCGGCAACATCCTGGAGCATCCACTCGCTCATCAGCTTCGAACGACCGTAAGGCGACACAGGATCAAGAACCGCCTCTTCTGCCACCGGCACTTTTTCGGGCGAACCGTAAACAGCCGCGGTGGACGAGAAAACAAAATGCGGCATCTCTTCGAGTACGCAGGCCTCAATCAGATTTCGCGTTTTAGCCGTGTTGTTGAGATAATATTTGAGCGGGTCTTCAACCGACTCTGGAACAACAATAGACCCGGCAAAATGAATAACGGCGGAGATCGACTGTTTTTTGAGGGTTGCGCGAACAAGCTCACTGTCCCCGATGTCACCTTCCACGAAGGTTGCGCGTGCATCGACTGCGGAGCGAAACCCGGTCGAAAGATTGTCCAGAACCGTTACATCCTCACCCGCGTCAGCAAGGGCCAAAACCATATGACTGCCGATATATCCAGCACCGCCGGTTACGAGAACACCCATAAAACTCTCCTGCTTTGTCCTGTCGCACCAGCCCACTATACCCGGAAATTCCTATCAACATATTTAACCAGTCGCTCAACACAAACCTCAACCCCCTCGCGTTCCGTATCAATCACGAGATCAGCCGCGCCCGGTTTTTCGTACGGCGCTGAAATGCCGGTAAAGTCTCGAATATCTCCCCGCAACGCCCGCTTGTAGAGCCCCTTAGGGTCACGCGCAATACAGGTCTCAATGTCCGCCTTGATGTAGATCTCATGAAACCCGGAGTAAGCGGCATGTCTGGCCCTGTCCCGGTCAGATCGATAAGGAGAGATAAAAGAACTGATGACGATAACCCCCGCCTGGCGAAACAAGGCCGCCACCTCGCCCGCCCGCCGGATGTTCTCAGCTCTGTCAGCGGGCGAAAAGCCAAGATTTGAGGTCAAGCCCTGACGCACATTGTCCCCGTCCATGACAAATACCTGATAGCCCTTCTTGAACAGTTGCGCCTCCAGAGCCAGCGCCAGGGTGGTTTTGCCTGACCCGGACAGGCCGGTAAACCATAGGACCCCGCCCTTGTGCCCGTTTCTGCCAGACCGGTCTTCTTGCGTGACACCATGTTGGACGGGGGTGATATTGGTGGGCTTGGCGCCCAGCAATGGGCGTTGGTCGCCATACCCCTCCATTGAGATAAAGCCCGAACAAAGGTCCTCACCCTGCTCGTCAAGCAATTGGAGACGCCCGCCTGAAGGGAGTTGGTTAAAACTGTCCAGCGCAACAATTTTCTGCGTGCGCAGAACAATCTCGCTAAAGACACCGGGTTTCAGACTGTCATGAGCCAGAACCGCTGGGCGAACAGGATCAAGCGTGCGGTCAATCGACTGAAGCTCTGCGACGAATGAGCCGTAACCGGTTACACACTCCAGGGTTTCTCCAACCTTGGCCGGGGCACCAGACCATCGAACGCAGGCCCTGAAGACATCCGTCTCAACAGGTGCATTGTTGACGTGGGACAAAACCTCTCCAGGTTCGATAAAAACAGGCTCATGAAAGACCAGGGTGATTTCACTGGAAACAAATGGCTCTGGCGCGACATGCGCCTTTCGGTGAACTTCACTGACAAATGCTGTCTGGTTGGAGGGGGAACTCAACACCGTATCGCCAGCGGCCAATTGGCCGCTGAGAAGGAACCCTTCAAGACGCCAATGCTCCTCCGCATTGACCATCGATTTAACTTGTATGCGAAGAGGTCCTTGTTCTGCGGTAGGCGGATGAGCCAGAGAGGAAACCACCGTTTCCAGATCAGGGCCGTCATACCAGTCCAATTGCGCCAGGCGATCGAGTGGTGCAGGAAGAATGGCCAGGGGCTCACTTCCGATGACATTCAAAAAACCCCGGTATTCCTCAACGATCAGATCGTACTGCTCTTGCTCAAACCCGATCTCATCCATCCTGCCCACAAGCACAAGAGGAGAGGCAAAAGGAAAAAACCGCGCTATGTGCGCATGTGTCCGGTCCAGGTCCCGAACCCCTTGCGTTGCATCAAGGAGGATAACCGGAAAAGCATTGCGGTCAGCCAGCGCCCCCGCCTCCCACTCAGCCGGGTTAAACGCGACACAGGAGGCCAGCACGTCCAAAGATGCATTTTGAGAGCGGAACTCCCGTACATCTTTCTCGGTGCCCAGCAGACTAGCCGTTCGCACGGACATCGCGGCACCTGTCAAATCGGGAAGAATATTCAAGAACAACGCCCACACAATAGCACATTAAAATAATGGTATTTTATATTATTACCAATCATAACATGTGAGATAAGCGCGAAGGTACGAAAAATCAAGAACAAACGAGGGCACACACCCCGGCAGATCAGGTTTGACGCCCTCCCCGACTCACTCTAACCAGAAGAGCACACCTATTTGACGTACCCGGACTTTTGGTGCGCCGTGTCTACGAACGAGGCTTGCCATGATTGCCCGACTGACTGCCCCCTCGAATTTCCAGGGCGCCCTGAGCTTCAAAGGCAAACGGCAAAATCAGGTGCGCTCTGCATTAGTCGCGACAGTCGTCAGTCTGGCCTTTCTGGGAGGGTGTGCCGGTCCGATTGGCGGTTCTGGTACGTCCACGGACGAGAGCCTCGTACAGAAGGTTGACCGGCTGGAACGGGAATTGGCCAATCTACGGATTGACTATTCCATCGTGCGCCCTGCCATGGAGCGGATCGTCTCTTCCGAGGTCGGCCTTGAAGCGCGCCTCGCTGCGATTGAAAGCGCCTTTGGCCCCATCACCGCATCTATTTCGCCGGCGGACGCAACGATCCCGGCCTATGCTCCCCCCGCAGCATCACCGTTCCCCAAAGTCGGCATTCATCTGGCTTCCTATCGAAGTCAGGAAAATGTGGAACGCGGCTGGCGTGAGTTACAGGCAACCCAAGGGGATATTCTGTCTGATCTGAAATTGAGCATTGTAAACTACCGCAGCGACCACGACGGCCTTTATCAACGTATGGTCGCTGGTCCCCTGGACCCGGCGAATGCGGAAAGCAGATGTGCCAGTCTGAAAGACCGGGGCATCTGGTGCCAGATTGTAACGCTGGAACGCTGACCGTGAAGTGCTCAGACAGCCACAGGTTGAGGGTGGTTTATTGAGGCCGGTGCGCTGACCTCAACATCTTCACAAGTCGCGTCTATGTGAATTTGGTTGCGTACATGGCGCAGGCTGTAGGACATTTTGGGTCCATCAAAGACAAGCTGTGTTTCCAGCTCTCTGTCGCCTTTCCCACTCTGCCGCCGCAAGGTCGGATAATATTTGTCAAAGAGCAGATTAAGGGCAATTCCCATGCCGTGGTCGGCGGACTTAATCAGCTTGCCATCAACATCTGCTTCGCCAACCACATCCAGGCACACATCAAATCCGCAGGCTGACAAAAGAGCAGCCTGGCGTTTCTTTAGATGCGGTGGAGAAATACGGTCATCATCAGAATGGATCATGCGGAACTGACAGGGTCGTTGTGTCTTTGCGACCAGTTCCTCTACATGAGCAACATGCGCAACATCACGGATCAGGCTGCGGTCCGCGCCGAAAAATGTGGGCTCTCCATGTTGGGAGAACTGCCACCTTTGAACTGTCGAGCACTTGTAGACAATGTTATTTTCGGTGAGAGCAAGTTCGTTCCAGCGACCATCGATAAAAATAGGTTGGGTTTCTGTATAGGCAGAGGCATCGATAATCCCGTTCAACGTGTTTGGCGCAAATTTATGCATCAAATGAGCAATGTAGCCACCATGGGAAGACCCAAGACAGATCACATTCCCCTCATCAAAAGGCAGAGGCTGGTCGATCAAAAAATTCAATGCAGCCAGATGATCGAGAGCACTGAGAACACCAAAATTCTGGTACTGCCCGTCCGGAGGAACCAGTGTTGCATTTACGCTAAAGCTTGCGCCATGGCTTTGCGTGAGCACAGAGAGAATATCATTGTGCGTTTGAACCGGCGCATCAAGTTTTCCGCCCTGCGCGACATAATGGCCAAGCGCCTCAATAAGGGAGCCCGGGTTAATATCAACTTCCACTTTACCAAATTCGGTTGACCTGTTTGGCCGACAGGTATTGCAGTGCCCGTCGACCGAGACAGCCACAAGGTTGTACTTGTCTGCGATGTAACGACGGATTATCGACGAATAGTGCGCGTCCTTTTCTCCGCCCATTCCTGGAATGATGAACACAAGGCCGTCAGCCGAACCCGTTTCAGGTACCTCAGCAATAATTGAAACCGGAGAATTTCTGTCGCTGCCAAGCTCAAAGTCAGGCTGACCCGGTATTTGGAATTTCTCAGTGGGCATTCACCCTGCCCTCCGCAGCCAGGCATTCCTCGACCAGGGACACAATGTCCCCCACATTGTCGAGATCAAACAACCTGTGTCCGGGAAACCGCACACCAAAATCTTCCTCAATACGCATAATCAAACGCGCATGTGCAAGCGAGTCCCATCCATCAATGTCCTCAGCCGTTGTGGAAACTTCAACAAGGCCGGGATCGCACGACAATTCGTCCCCGATAATAACGGCAATGTTTTGCAATGTTTTGGCTATGGGGTTCATTCCAGTCTCTCTCCATTCAGCGCGAGCAGAAATTTCTCTTTTGTCGCCCCTCTGCTGATTTTTCCGCTGGTGCTTTTAATCAGCCACTGTGGTGGCATGAGCTGAATGGCCGCCGGCACGAGGCCCGTCTCATCAACCATCGCATCACGAATAGATCTTTTGACAAGTTTGAGGGCTGCTTCGTCGCTTTCCCTGGTTTCGGCAAGAACAACCAGAGTATCGCTGCCGATCTCTTCTTTATAGACGCTCAGCGCCACCACCCGTCCAGGAACAATGCCCGGAACATCCTTCAGAGCGAACTCCAGATCATGTGCGTAGTGATTGCGGCCATTCAGGATGAGAAGATCATCCATACGTCCGGTCACAAAAAGTTCGCCATTTACCATGTAGCCAAGATCACCGGAAAAATAGCGGCCAGCGCGAAACGCCGCCGCCGTCTTCTCCGGTTGCTGGTCGTATCCGCGCGATAGGCTGGGGCCTGTAACACACACTTCTCCCACCCGGCGGTCGGGCAGCCGGTGACCATTCGTATCCACCACCAGAACCGTAAAACCATCAATGGGTTTACCGCACGAAAGAACACTAGTCGTCGGGCAATAGCTGGGCAGTGCCGGGCGCGCGACAGCTTCTTCGACAAGTGATCGCGTCTCAACAGTCTCCGACCGAGGGGTAGAGCTCAGATCGCTCTGCGTGACAGCAAACACTGTTTCCGCCATCGCATAGCAGGTATGGAGCTTACTTTTTTCAACTCCAAAACGGGTGACTGCCGCGGCAAACGCATCCAGCGTTTCCGGGCGACATTTCTCAGAGCAATCAATAAACGCCCGGATTGACGAAAGATCCCACTCATCCTCCAGGCCCATGCAGTTCACGAGATGTTGAAATGCAAAGTTCGGTTGCCAGACCAAAGTCGCCTTTGTCTGCTCGATCATGTCAAAAAGCATCGTTGGGCGAATGACCCAGTCAAACGGACTGACAAGCGTGACGGGAACCCCCGTGAGAACCGGCATCAGGCACGAGGTTATCAGGCCCATATCATGATAGAGAGGCAACCAGCTAACAATGCGGTCGCTTTCGCTAAGCTGGATCGACCGTGCATAGGCGTCAATCTGGTGCAGGAGTGCTGCGTGAGAAATCATCACACCCTTTTTTGTGCCCGTCGTGCCGGAGCTGTGCTGTAGAAAAGCGATGTCTTCGGGCGCAATATCCAATGAAGGAAGCTGGCGTGTCTCTGGCAAAGTCTCAGGGGTGAGCGCACAAAGCCCATGCCCCGGAGAAACGCTATCGAGCGTTGAGCGGAGTTTCGCGGTGGTAAATACAATCTTCGCGCCAATGCGGTTGATAACCTGCGTCTGACCCCGCCAGAAATGCGTCGGGTTTTGTCGCGGACTGGGCGGCGCCATGAGGGTGGGCACGACGCCCGCCAGCATCGCGCCAAAAAACGCATAGAGCATTTCCGGCCCGTGATCGAAAAGAATGAGGGCGCGATCACCCGGCTCAAGTCCGTTGTCCACGCAGGCCGCCGCATATGGCGCAGCACCTTCTGCAAGCCTGCGATAGCTTATCGCCGTACTTTGTCCATTGGCGTAAACCCGGGCGTAAAGCCGGTGAGGCGTCTCCTCCATACGATGCAGGATGCGGCTAACCGCCGTATCCCCATCAGATGTTTTCCAGAATGAAAGTAACCCCATAGCGGTACCCTGCTGAACGCGGTAAACCAGCACCCATTCGAGCGAAACAGGGTAAATTTTCGGTAAATGAATATGGAAACAAACAATCGCTGCACGCTCCCGTAAGGAGATGCCCGAAAGTAAGCCTGCAATATACTGAAATAAGGGAGAAAATGGTGAGCCCAGCAGGGTTCGAACTTGCGACAACCTGATTAAAAGTCAGGTGCTCTACCAGCTGAGCTAT
>CAZNLO010000054.1:0-17885 GCA_964573935.1 uncultured Parvibaculum sp.
CTTCAAGTTGCGGGAAGTGGCCGATGTTTTCCAGTTCCACAAATTCACATCCGCCAGTGAATGCGGGTCCTACTCTTGATACAGGGAACGGCGCCGGTCCCCATACGCTAACAATTACTTGAGCTCTCCTGCTGGCCACATCAAAGCATCTGTTTGCATGCCTCCCCGAACGCCCCTTCCCCTTTTCTTTTTTCTTGCTAAAGTGCCCTCACATTTACACTTCGGGGGGGGTCATGACGACAGATACTATGGAAAAACAGGGGCGTGGTGTGCGCCACTACGTGCTCGCACTGCTCGTTGTTGTCTATACATTCAACTTCATTGACCGGCAGATACTGTCCATCCTAATTGAACCGATCAAACAAGATCTTGATCTCAACGATACCCAGATGGGGTTTCTCTCCGGCCTTGCCTTCGCCCTGTTCTATGCAACTCTGGGCATTCCTATTGCCCGGTACGCAGACCGCAGCAACAGGCGGAACGTGATTGCCCTGGCGCTTGGCACGTGGAGTATTATGACCGCCCTGTCGGGCTTTGCCCTTAACTTCTGGCATCTGCTGGCAGCACGCATCGGCGTGGGTATTGGTGAGGCTGGGTGCAGTCCTCCCGCCCACTCGATCATCTCCGACTATTACCCTGCGGAGAAGCGGGCAACCGCGCTGGGCATCTACTCCCTCGGCATCCCGTTCGGCATCATGTTCGGCCTGTTTGCCGGTGGCTGGATCAATGAATTTTTCGGCTGGCGGGTTGCTTTCTTTGTGGTGGGTGTTCCTGGTATCGCTCTTGCGTTTCTTGTGCGCTTTTCCATGCGCGAACCCGAACGCGGAATGGCGGAGGGCCGGGTTGCCCCTGCCGCACAACCCAGTTTTCAGGAGACCCTGACCTATCTGTGGGCGAAGCCGTCTTTTCGCCATCTGGCTTTTGCCGCCGCGCTCACAGCCTTTGTCGGATACGGCGTTATCACCTGGGTACCGGCCTTTCTGATCCGCTCCTTTGGCATGTCGACGGGCGAGATTGGCACCTGGTTTGGTCTTATTCTCGGTATTCCCGGGGGTATCGGCATTGCCCTTGGGGGATATCTGGCAGACAAGCTCGGAGCGAAGAAGACAAGCTGGTACCTGTGGACTTCGGCTGTCGCACTGTTCATCGCCACACCGTTTAATGTCGTTGCCTATCTGGGGCCAACGCCGATGATCGCTCTGCTGGCGATGATTATTCCCGTTTTTCTGGGAAATTTTTATCAGGCAACCACTTTCAGCCAGACCCAGGGGCTAGTAGAACTGCGCATGAGGGCGGTAGCAGCAGGCATTCTGCTTTTCATCATCAACATTATCGGCCTCGGTCTTGGACCACTCGCGGTCGGTATGCTGGCCGATGCGCTGGAGCCTACCTATGGCACAGAAGCGCTACGCTACGCGCTGGTTGCCTTCTCCCTTGTCAATATCTGGGCCGCCTATCATTTTTACGTTGCGGGCAAGCACCTTGAGAAGGACCTTGTTCTCTCCGGCAACTAAGAAACAGACTGGCCGGCAACCGAGAAGCTGGAAACCAGCAAACACCTGCCAACAAACACCTGAACGGCGGCGCGGACTAACCGGGCCGCCGAAAGGAGGAGCGCGCAATGGAGACGCTCAACATGATGGTGGGGATCAGGCCCAGCACCACGATCAGCAGTGCCGCTGTGGAGGCCTCGGCCAGTCGTTCGTCTGAGGCCAGGCGATAAGTACGGGTTGCCAGCGTTTCAAAGTTAAACGGTCGCAGAAGAAGCGTTGCAGGCAATTCCTTCATTACATCAATGAACACCAGCAAAAATGCTGCAAGGAGAGGACCGCGCAACAAGGGCAGATGGATGGCTTTCATCACGCGGCCAGGGCTGGCACCCAACATGCGGGCTGCATCGTCGAGGGTTGGATGAATTTTCTCCAACCCGGCCTGGGTGGCGTTGAATGCGATGGTCAAAAACCGCACCACATACGCAAACAGCAACCCGGCCACTGTGCCGCTCAACAACAACCGTGGCTGTAACCCCAAACTGTCGCGCATAAATACGGCAATACGATCATCGAGGACACCGGCAATCGCCAGAACCCCCATTGCAACCATGGCGCCGGGCAGGGCGTACCCCAGCGTGGCGAATCTGATGAGAAGACGGTTGGCTGGCGAAGGGTCGCGCCGCTCCGCATAGGCAAGAAACAGGGCAACCGCCGTCGCAATCACGGCAGCAACGATTGCAATCCCCAGACTGTTTGTTGCAAACGCAACGAAACGGTATCCCATCAACGGATCGCCGACGCTCAGGGCATAATGCGCAAGCACGGTTGCCGGGAGAACAAATCCCAACAGGACGGGCAAGGCGCAAAAAACAAACGCTACCATCCCTTTCATTGGCGACAGGGTAATGCGTTGCGCTGCAACGTCCCGGCTCAAAGGATTGGCAACCGTGCCTTGCCGGTTCACACGCTCAAAGGCGATGAGGGCGGCGGCGAACAAAAACAGTATGGCTGAAATCTGGGCGGCGGCGACCGGTTCGCCCATGCCGAACCAGGTCCGAAAAATGCCCGTCGTCAAAGTCGACAGACCGAAATAGTCGGCGACGCCGTAATCCGCGATTGTCTCCATCAGGGCGAGCGCCACTCCCCCGACAATCGCAGGGCGGGCACAAGGAAGGGCAACCCTCCAGAAGGCCTGAAGCGGAGCCACACCAAGCACGCGGGTGGCCTCAACCAACGCGACCGACTGTCGCTGGAAGGATGTTCGCGCCAACAGATAGACATACGGGTAGAGCACAAGGCTCAACATCATCGACGCCCCTGCGAGTGAGCGAATGGGGGGAAAGAAATAGTCGTCCCGGCCCCATCCCGTCACGTCGCGCAGCACCGTCTGAACGGGCCCTGCATATTCCAGGAGGTCGGTGTAGACATAAGCGATAATGTAGGCCGGCATCGCCAGGGGCAGGACGAGAGCCCAGCTTAAAATTCGCTGGCCGGGGAACCTGAAAGTCACAACAGCCCAGGCGGACCCAACCCCCAGCAAGGCGCTCATTGCGCCGACCAACCCCATGAGGAGAGCGGTATTCACCACATATAACGGCAAAACCGTGTCGAAAAGGTGCGCCCATGCTCCCCCGGCGCTTTGGGTGAGGCTCCACAGGACGGCCAGAATCGGCGCTGCGACAAACAGGCCCATCAGGCCCGGCCCGGCCCTCCAACGCCTGGAAACGGCGCGTGAATGCAATTTCTCGGTCATCGTCCCGCTAACGGGCCGCGACCCGGTTTATTTTTTAAGTGACACATGTTTCACACTTGATACAAATAGCGCTCGCTGGAGCAAAGTTATTTTGCGCCGCAATTGCAAGTATATTCGTCATCCTTTGGATCTCATGACACTCCGGTTTAGAGACGTCAGCCACAGATATGATCTCGACCCGGTGCTCCGCAATGTTTCGCTGGAGGCACGGGGCGGCGAAATCCTCTGCCTGTTGGGGGCATCGGGCAGTGGCAAAACCACGTTGCTGCGTCTTGCGGCCGGTCTGGAAGACTTGCAAAGCGGCCGTATTGACCTGAACGGGGAGGAACTGTCCGCGCCGGGCAAAGAGGTCCCTGCCGAAAACCGGGCTATTGGCATGGTTTTTCAGGATCACGCCCTTTTTCCGCATCTGAGCGTCGGGGGCAATATTGGCTTTGGCCTGACGCAGCTCCCCCCGGACGAGAGACGTCTGGTTGTGGCACAGGTGCTCAGCGATGTCGGCCTTGCGGGGTTTGAAGACCGCTATCCCCACACCCTGTCCGGCGGTCAACAGCAGCGCGTTGCTTTGGCCCGCGCGCTGGCACCGCAACCTTCTGTGATCCTGCTCGACGAGCCCTTTGCGAGCATTGATGTGTCCCGCCGTCGCCAGCTTCGGGAACGGAGCCGCCTGTCTCTCAAGCAGTCCGGTGCCATAACCATCATGGTGACCCATGACCCGGAAGAAGCGCTGGACATGGCAGACCGCATTGCGGTCATGGAACAAGGCCGGGTGGTTCAGTGCGGGGAGCCCCTTGAGCTGTTCTCAAAACCGGCAACATCGCTGATAGCCGGGCTGTTTGGCGAGGCACAGACCTACCCGGCCACACTCGACAAGGGTGTCGCCTCATTTGCCTTCGGGCAGATACCTGCCCCGGGTCTGAGCGAAGCCACAGATTTCGAGCTTGTCCTTCGCCCGAGCCAAACAAGCCTGCGGCTGGCCTCCGAGGAGACCGGCTACCGGATACTGGATGTGCGGTTCAGGGGGGCCTATTGGCTGGTCTTGATCGGCTGCAATGACAGCAAAGTCACGCCGTTACACGCCCATTTGGCAGACGCTGACGGCCTCACTGCGGGCCTGCCGGTTGCCCTGTCCTTTGACCCTCAGGGCGCTTTTTTCTTCCCAGCGGCAATCTGACCCGGGACACGCCCGCTTTTTGCCTTGCCAGTGCGGCCCGGCCTGCCTACATTCCACTTAGTTTTGATACTCATTCTTAAAAAAGGCCCTGCCGTGCAAACCCTTCCTGTTTCCGTTCTGGCCCGTGTTTTCCCTGCTTTTCTGGCGTTTGTTCTGTTCACCGGAGGGGCCACCGCTGCCGATGAGCTCAACATCTACTCCGCCCGTCACTACGACACGGATATTGAGATTTACGAGCGGTTCACGGAAGAGACCGGCATCAAAATCAACCTGATTGAGGGCAAAAGCGAAGAGCTTCTGGCACGCCTTGTTCAGGAAGGGGAGTTCAGCCCGGGTGATGTTCTTCTGACAGTAGACGCCGGTCGGCTGTGGCGCGCAGAGCAGGCGGGGCTTTTCGCACCCCTTTCCTCGCCCGTCATCGAAGAGCGGGTACCGGCCCATCTGCGCCACCACGACGGGTACTGGTTCGGAATTTCCAAGCGGGCACGGACTTTCATCTACAACCGGGCGGACGGTCTGCCCGATAACCTCACCACCTACGCCGACCTCACCGACCCTTCCTTCAAGGGCCAGGTCTGTGTCCGCTCCTCCAGCAACATCTACAATATCTCCCTGCTGGCCTCGATCATTGCCCATCAAGGAGCTGAGGACGCGCAGGACTGGGCTGAGGGGATTGTCGCCAATTTTGCCCGCGCGCCCCAGGGGAATGATACCGCGCAAATAAGGGCGGTTGCGGCAGGCGAATGCCGCATAGGCATTGCAAACACCTATTACGTGGCACGCCTCATGGGATCAAAAAGCCCCGCTGACCGCGCGGTGGCTGACAAAGTGGGGGTTATTTTCCTCAACCAGGAAGGCCGTGGCAACCATGTGAACATTTCCGGTGCCGGACTGCTTGCCCATGCCCCCAACACAGAGAATGCAGTTCTCTTTTTGGAGTTCCTCACCAGCGACTGGACACAGACCAAACTGGCGGAAGGCAATAACGAGTATCCAGCCGTAGAGAGTGTCGATGTACAAGGTCCGGTTGCCGTGCTCGGGGTCTTCAAAGAAGACGAGATCAACGCTTCGGCGCTGGGCGAGAACCAGCCGCTGGCGATCCGAATTTTCGACCGCGCGGGCTGGCGATAGCGGGGCCTGCTCCCGATCAACCTGCCAGGCAGCGGGCCGCAATGCGCCAACGCTTATCTTAGCAGAATTCCAGTCCTGTGCCCTGAGGCACCAGCGCGGCTGTCATGGCTGGGGGCTCAACCGCTTGTCCACGACCACATCTCCCCGATCATCACGCCGGACCGTTACCCGGTAGACGGATGCAAGATTTTCATCACTCAACACGTCCGCCGGCGTGCCTGTCGCAACAATTTCCCCATTGTGCATAAGATAAAGCCGATCACAGTACCGCCCCGCGAGGTTGAGGTCGTGAAGAACTACGCCGACAGCGGCGCCCCTTCCGGTCGCTGTCTTCAATGCCTCCATGGTGGTGAGCTGGTGGTAGGGATCGAGCGAGGCCGTCGGCTCATCCACCAGCAGGACAGCGGCGTCCACGGCCAGAACGCGCGCAAGCAGAACGCGGCTACGCTCACCGCCGGACAATTCATTTACCGGACGGTCCGCGAAAGAGATTACATCGGCCGTCCGCAATGCCAGGTCGATTGCGGCTTCGTCGTCCGCCCCCAGATCCGTCCAGATTGTCCGGTGCGGCATGCGCCCAAGTGCAACCAGGCGCCGCGCGGTGAGGGGCCAGGCAACGCTTTGGCCCTGGGGGAGGTAGGCCATGGTGCGCGCGTGTGCGTGGGCCGGATCGGTTGTCATGTCGGCAGCGTTCAGCATGATCTGCCCGGCGCTCACCGGGGCAAGACGCAACATGGCACGCAACAGGCTGGTCTTTCCCGCACCGTTGGGGCCGATAAAGCCCACTATCTCTCCCGCCCCGATCCGCACGGAGGCGTCTCGAACCGCCACATGATGCCCAAGAGAAACATAGATGTTGCGGGTCTCTATCATCGCATGCTCCGCCGCGTGTAGATGATGAGCCAGAGAAAGAAGGGAGCGCCCAGAAGGGCGGTCACAACGCCCAGTTTCAACTCTGTCTCACCGGGAGCTACCCGCACGCCAATGTCGGCCAGCACGAGAAGGAGAGCACCCGCAAAGGCGCTGGGGACGAGCAGTCGCCCAGGGTCATGTCCGACAAAGGGCCTGACAAGATGGGGCGCGACCAGCCCGACAAACCCGATGGCACCGCTTACCGCAACGCCGCCGCCCACGCTGAGAGCCGCGCCAAAGACGATTTGCAGCCGCAAACGGCGTAGGTCCACACCAAGGGAGGCAGCAGCATCCTCGCCCAGGCTCAAGGCGGGCAGCCCTCCCCGTGCCGCAATGAGCAACCCCCATCCAAGGGCCATGAAGGGGCCGGCAAGGACCAACTCCGTGTAACTCCGGTTGGCAAGGGAGCCCAGCAGCCAGAGGATAATATCGTTCAGCGAAAAGGGATTGTCCGACAGGTTCATCGCCAGAGACGTCAGTGCCGCTGCCAGGCTTGAAATGGCAACTCCTGCGAGAATGAGTGTGAGGACGCTTGCGTCCCTGCCCGCAAGCCAGACCAGAACGAGCATGGCCGCGATGGCAAAGCTGATGGCAAATACCGGGATGGCGAAGGTCGTCATTGCCGCAAAGCCATAATAAATGGCAACAACAGCTCCCAGACCGGCACTGGCCGACACGCCGATTACACTGGGGTCGGCGAGCGGGTTGCGTAACAGGCCCTGAATGGCCGCCCCCGCCAGCCCCAGAGAGCCACCAACCATTGCGCCAAGCAGAATGCGCGGCAGACGGATTTCCTGCACAATGAAGACGTACCGCTGATCGCCCACGCCCAGCAGGCCCCAAAATACATCAGCGAATCCAAGCGGGGCATAACCCAGAAAGAGAGCCGCTCCCATAACCACGACAAGCAGCACGGCGAGAGCAACGGATGCCCCGTATTTTTGATCTGAGAAGGTCAATAATCAATGCCCCGTTTGGCCTTTGTCCCCATATCGAAAGGGTAGTGTATCTGGTTCATCTTCGTCTACTGGCGCAAGGGACATGCGCGTATGCGCAATCGCTTCTATGGCCCCAACCACAAACCAGGCGGCACAGGCCAGTTCGCGGCTGGGTATCCGGGTGACGGGCAGATTTGCCATCTGTCTCTGCAAAAACTGGTGCTTAGAGAACGACCAATTATCCAGACGTTGCGCATGTAAGTCGAAAAATCCGGCAACAATCATATCGGGCGGGAAGAGAGAAAGTGCTTCCAGGTTAAGGGGATGCCAGGGAGAATTTCCCAGACCGGCGGAGGCATTTTCAACGCCTGCGGCGGTGAGCACCTCATGTACGAATGTGCCCCGTCCAGACGTTGTGCCTGATGGCGTTATATAAAGAGCTGTAGGAAGCTCGGCGTTCGCTGCCTGTTTTTGCACTGCAAGAACGCTGGCAAGACGTTTGTCCATCGCCTCTACAAGGGCCTTCGCGCGCTCCAGCTTTCCCATGGCTTCCCCAACCTGCAACAGGTTTGTACGCGTCTGGCTTAAGGTCACAGCAAAGGATATTTGCACAACCGGCACGCCAAAGCGCTCCAGAATGTCCCCCGCGCCATAGCCCCCGCCCCATTGCCGAACGACCAGGTCGGGCGCCAGCAAAAGAATTTCTTCCGCCGTCGGTCTGATTTTTGGAAGGCCCGCTGCCCTGGCCGCAAAATAGGAAAACTCTGTCTCAGCGCTTGGCGAGACACCAACAATATCGTCTCTGTCAGCCAATGCCAGCACGTATTGATCCGCGCAGAAGTCGAGGGACGCAACCGTCTGGCCAACCGCATGGCCCCCGCCGCCAAAGGCAAGGAACCAAAAGGCCAAAACGGCTGCGCGTCTCTTCATCCCTTCACACGTATCCCGATGAAACCAGACAGGCCGGGCGTACCAAACCCAAAAATGTCCTGGTATTGTTCATCGAACAAATTCTCAACCCGCCCGAACACTTCCACCTCATCATTGAGTTGATAGGCGCTGCGCACATCAACTCTGGTCCAGCGCGCAACTGTTCCCCGGGCGTCAGCCTCATTGTCGTTGTAGAGCACAGAGCCCCCGACACTCAGCCGTTCCATCGGTCTCGTTGTGATGTTAAGGGAGGCGATGTTCGCGGGCACGCGCACGAGCTGGCCCCCGGTTGCCAGGTCTGTTGCTGTCTGATGGGTGAAGTTCGCGCTGACATCAACCCAGTCAAGAGGTCTGGCGGTGGCAATAAATTCCCAGCCGCTCGTTTCAACCCGGTCGAGATTTTCATACCCACCAATGCCGAAGGAAAAATTGATCTGATTGGTGATATCCTGCTCGTAATAATTCACCTGAAGGTCGTATTTCCCGTCTTCAAATGATTGTTCAACGCCAACATCCCAGCCTTTGGATTGCTCCGGTTGCAGGTTCGGGTTTGGCCCGGTTGCCCCGCAACAGAAGAACGTCAACTGGAACGGCGTCGGCGATTTGAAGCCTTCGCCCCAGGACGCCCGAAAAACCGTCCCCGTCTCTTCAAGCGCGTAAGCGCCGGTGAAGCGGAGCGTTGTCACCCCGCCGGTGGTTTCATGGTCGTCGACCCGTATTCCACCAACAAGCGAGAGCCCGTCGAGGGGTAACACCTGTACCTGCCCAAAGATACTGTTTGTGCGAATAGATGAGGAGCTGCGTATTTTGGTGTCTTCCGTCTTCAGTCCCACAATGGCATTCCAGTACTCCGACATGGAAACCTCACCCAGATACTCGAACGCTGAGCGAATGCCTGTTGTGCTGAACGACCGCAGCCCGTTTGTTTCATTGTCCCGGTCTATCATCGTGTAGCTTGCAGACAGGCTGTTCTCGAACTGTCCGGCAAAAGTGCTCAAGTGGACAGAGCCTGAAGTCTGAAGCTCGCGTGAGTGCCCTACTTCGTCTCCATCCGCGACCCCCGTTGCGGCGCCAAAACTATCAAATTCGTTGCGGCTGTCGGAATATCTCACGGTTCCCTCAACGCGCAGGGTTTGCGTCAGGTTTGAGCCCGCATTCCCTCCCACGGTGTAGCTGCGATACCCGTCTTCCTCGGTGTTGGCATCATTTGCGTCGGCCTTGGAGATGCCGCTGGCGCGGATGCCGCTCAGCGAGAGGCGGTAGTCGGTCTCTCCTCGTCTGCCTGCAACCGTGACACCAGATCGCAATGTGTTGAAAGACCCTGTTTCAACGAACCCGCTGACGGCAAACGGGCCGGACGCGCGCTTGGTGATGATGTTCACAACGCCGCCAATTGCCTGGGATCCGTAGAGCGTGCTTTGGGGCCCACGCAACACTTCAATCCGTTCAATGTCATTGGGATCAAGGGTGGCGAAATTGAAACCTGCACCTGGACTTGAAGGGTCATTGACCACCGTCCCATCGATCAGCACCAGGGTCTGGCCGGAGGCCGCGCCGCGAATGCGTACGGTCGCAGTCCCGCCAAACGGGCCATTCTGGCTGACCGTTATGCCGGGCAGAGAGCGCAGGGCATCAACCGTGAAACTGTATTGCCGCTCCTCAATTTCCTTTGCCGTCAACACCGAGATCGAACTGCCAACCTGGGTTATCGCCACCTCGGTACGGGTCGCCGTCACCACAATGCCGGGTGCCCTTTCGGCGGCATAAAGAGGAGAGATGAGAAAAAACGCGGAGAGTGCGCCTGGTAGAATTTTTACTAATCGTGACATTGCAACATCCTTTGAACCTGAAGGACGCCAAACACAGACCCACGCGACATCGCCTGGAGTACGGTGGTCGACCGTCCCTCACCAAAACAACATTGTCGTCACTGCGTGAACCGCTCCTTGGGGCTTACCCGGCCCGGGACGGACGACTTGATGGCAGGTTTCCTGGCTTCGTGGATTGTCATTCTTCGTCGGTCTTCCCAAAGCGCCATTGCGTTTCAGTGACCCTGTGTGACGAAAAACTCCCCACTTACAGTTGCGGGTACAGCTCCGGTTTAGAACCGAATTCCCTTTTACCCCCGTGCGAACGGGGCACCATCAAGAGGGGGTTTTATCCCAAATGTGTAAACCTCACAAGGGCAATACGCATGGCTCCACGGGAGAAGTAGACCTTGTCCCTCTCAATGCGGTCCTGCCAGCCTTACCGCACAAGATCCAGTTCGTCATGATTTTCAAGGGGATAGCCCAGACAGAGATAGGCAATGAACTGCCAACGCTGGATGCAAGACAGGCCCGTTCTATCAACGCCTCCATGAGACCCTGTTCCAGCGGGTCTGCGCCTGCTCTTCCAGCAGGGAGGCTTATCGCTCTCCCGGTCGGTAGCTTTCTGCAATACTGGGTTCCAAATCCGCCCAGTCAAGCAGAACAGGGGTCAATTTTTCTTCAGCAAAAAGCGGTGTCTGATTGCTGAAATGAGGTGATGCCCGGTCCATTGTCGCGGTACCAAACTGATGGATGCTCCGGGAGCTAACCCTCCCCTCCGTGTCCCATTCCACTATCATAATAAATGTATCGCCACCAACGGCGTTAAGTCTGCCATCTTCTGTCAGCTCGCTATAGACCGCGCGCAATACATCCGGTCCCCCCTGTAGGGGCACATCCACATCTCCCCGGACGATCCGATTTACCTCACCCCAGGTGGGGTCAAGACGCCCGTAATTTTCTTTCAACGTGGCGATAGCTTCTTGCAGTGCGCCCATCTGTTCGGGTGGCTCGGTACCTGTGAGCCGTGCCCGCACCACGGGCTCCCCCATTAAAACACCCAGGGCCGCTCCACGATTGTCCAGGTCCGTGTGACGGTCCCACGTGCGCAGGACAGCTTGCGCCTCTGCAAGATCAGTGTCGTCGCCTGGGGCAATGCTCACCACTTCTGCGATCATAGTGGCAAGCTCGCTCTTCGCGGAGTAGGCATTATCGAATTTATAGGCCAAAAACTCCTGCGCACTGATGGCCTCATCCGCACCAAACAGCTCCAGCGCGCGGTATGCCCGGTTCGTCATCTGGGTTTCTATCCCCATAAATACTGGGAAATCCTCCGGGTTCAAATCATCTTCAGGAGCGCTCGCCCGAAAAGGCGTGCTGTTGGCCTCAGTGACAAAACCGGCTGTGGGGTTAAGCAGAAGAGGGACTTTCTCGAACGACAGATACTCTGTCCAGATGAGATCTGATCGATCTCCGGGCAGGTATTTCTGCCAGTCAAAGCCCGCACGTCGCGCGGGCATTTGGCCGTTGTAGAGCAGTGCGATGTTGCCTTGTGCATCCGCATAAATGTAGTTGATAGACGGCAGGGCCTGGATCGCCATTGCGGCCAGCCACTCCTGCAGATTTTTTGCCAGGTTCATGGCGAGGCGCTGATCGAGGTGGCGCACCTCGCCCATGCCCGCATAGCGGACCGCATAAACACCGTGAGACTGGCGAATGACAGGCCCGTGTGCTGAATACTCAACATCGCGCTTCACCGTCCACCAGAACGGGCCCCAGAGGCGAACCTTTATCTCCGCCTGCGTTTTTTCAAAATCTGCCCATGTGCCGTCCAGCAGATACTGATCGGGGTTTTCCGGGTTCAGCGTGAGCACATACACATCCACAAGGTCGGGCTTGTTGACCGTAGACGACCACCCCAGGTGGCGGTTGTGCCCGTGCAACATCAGGGGGGAACCCGGGAACACGCCTCCTGCCACATCCCAGCCCTCCTCACTTTTCAACCGGACTTCATACCAGGCGACGGGGCCTGCGTAGGGCTGGTGCGAGTTTACCAGAAGGCGTGTTGCGCCATCGGCAGAGCGCGACGGAGCAACGGCCACTCCGTTCGATCCGGTATGGGCAAAGGCTTCTTCAACAAGAAGGAAAGCATTTTCCGGGCCGATGGAAATTTCGCGCCGTCGTTCGGGTTCAAAAAGCTCCATAAATGTAGCTTGCAGTCCATAAAAAAACGGCGCCTTGAAGGTGAAACCAGCGACCACATCACGTCCCGTCATCGGCAGCAGGCCGGGGGTAACTTCGTCCGGGTGCAAGGCGGCATAGAAGTTCACACCATCTGCGTAGGCTTCGGCAAGCGCGCGGGTCTGGGGGGTAAGGTCGGTCTCATAGCGCGCATCCACCGCTTCCCAGATGCGGAGCAGGCGAACAAGGTAGTCCGTCACGGCGGCATCCGGGCCCTTGATTGCGGCAAGCTGCCCACGCGTGGCGATAGTGACTTCCTGAATGGTCGCGAAATCATCTTCCGAATGTGCAAACGCCAGACCGAAGGCCACGTCCGGGTTTGTTTTTCCGTAGATGTGCGGCACGCCAAACCCATCCCGATGTATGGTTACATCGAAATCTGCCACCCTGGCGATCAGAGGTGCGAGGTCAACGGAGGCTGGTGCCTCAATGCTTGAGCGAATGAGTATGACGGAAACAGCCGCAAAGATTACCAGGCCCAACAGGCTGGTGATGATTATGAAAGCTGAGCGCATAATTCCTCCTGGCGCATTTAATCCCTTAGCCCGTTCACCTGACCCGGCAGCAAACAACAAACTCTCGTTGGTTAAACCGCCGCAGCCAGATAACAGGCCTGGTTTATCGCACGCTTGGCATCCAACTCCAGTGCCTCGAATGCGCCCCCGATAAGAGTGGCGGACTGGCCGGATTTCTTCAGCGCGTCATAGAGGTTGCGCGATGGTTCCTGCCCGGCACAGATCACGACCGTATCTACATTGAAGGTTGTGGGTTCATTGTGGATCAGGACATGGAGCCCGTCATCATCAATCCGCAGATACTCAACACCGTTCACCATTTTGACACCTCGGCGCGCAAGCGTCAGCCGGTGGGTCCACCCTGTGGTTCGTCCCAGCCCGCGCCCGACCGGGGTTTCCTTACGCTGCATCAAGACCACTTCCCGATCCGATTTGACAACAATGGGTTCAACGCCGGTAACGCCACCTCGCGGATGGTTCTTAAAATCCACCCCCCATTCCCTGGCAAAAATGTCCACGTCGAGGGAGGCCGACTTCCCGTCATGGCTGACAAGCTCCGCCACATCAAAGCCGATGCCTCCAGCACCCATGATGGCGACCTTCCGGCCCACTTCAGCCCGACCGGAAATGACGTCTACGTAACGCACCACCTTGGGATGATTGATCCCCTCGATGTCAGGTGTTCTTGGCTCGATACCCGTAGCAATAATGACCTCATCAAAATTTTCGTCCCGTAGCATTCCTGCCGTCACATGGGTATTGAGCCGCAGGTCGACCTTATGAATTTCAATCATCTTGTTGAAATAGCGAATTGTTTCGTAAAACTCTTCCTTGCCCGGGATCCGTTTTGCCAGGTTGAACTGGCCACCAATTTCAGAGGCGGCTTCATAAAGTGTCACCTGATGTCCCCGCTCTGCGGCCACACTGGCATAGCCAAGGCCTGCTGGCCCCGCTCCCACCACCGCAATCCGCCTGGGGGTGGACGCCGGCTCATACTTCAGGAGCGTTTCGTGACAGGCGCGCGGGTTCACGAGACAACTGACCTCCTGGTTGCCGCCGAACGTGTGGTCCAGGCACGCCTGATTACAGGCAATACAGGTATTGATTTCATCCTCGCGGCCTTCCGCAGCCTTTTTGACAAGCTCGGCGTCGGCAAGCAGAGGCCGGGCCATGGATACAATGTCCGCGTCTCCCTTTGCCAGAACAGCCTCTGCCACATCGGGCATGTTGATGCGGTTGGAGGTGATGGTAGGAATTGTAAGTTCTTTGCGCAGACGCCCGGTGACACTGGTAAAGGCCGCGCGTGGCACCATGGTTGCAATCGTGGGGACAGCGCTTTCATGCCAGGTGAAGTGTGTGGAGATGATGTTGATCCCGCATTTCTCCAGCTCTTTGGCAAGCAGCACGACCTCGTCCCACGACATGCCCCCCTGCAACATGTCCATAGCGGCAATACGGAAAATGACGATGAACTCGTCTCCTACTGCGGCGCGCACACGGCGCGCTACTTCCAGAGGGAACCGCATTCTGTTCTCGTAAGAGCCACCCCACCTGTCGGTCCGCAGATTGGTTTTTTCCACCAGAAACGTACTGAGGAGATACCCCGCCGACCCAATGATCTCAACACCATCATAGCCCGCTTCTTTTGCACGCGCGGCACAGGTGGCGAAGTCGGCCAGTTGTTTTTCAATACCGACCTCATCGAGTTCATTTGGCATATGGCGCGCAACACGGGAGCGCACGGGAGACGGGGCGACAGCGCGTCCATGCCCCGCCAATGGCCCCGTATGCAGGATCTGCATACAGATTTTCACCTGCCCGTCAGCCTCATGCACGGCGTCAGTGATGACTTTGTGGCGGGCGGCTTCTTCTGCCGTACTCAGTTTTGCGCCCATCCCTCCTTCTTCATTGGGGGATATGCCGCCGGTGATAATCATGCCCACACCGCCGCGCGCCCGTTCAGCAAAATATTCGGCCATGCGAATATGGCCATCCGGCTGCTCTTCAAGACCTGTATGCATGGACCCCATGAGGGCACGGTTTTTTATGCGCGTGAAGCCCAGATCAAGCGGCTCAAAAAGATGTGGGTAACGTTCCTGACCAGACATCCGTATTCCTCTCATTCTATCCGAGCAGCAGGTCGGCTAGTTTTGCGCGATGATAAATAGCGTCACCGTACTGGTTTTCACACCAGAGCGACCGTCGGCGGTAGAGTTGCGCATCGCAGTCGTAGGTAAAACCAAACCCGCCATGGAACTGAATGGCGCGGTCGGCTGCGAAGGAGAGCGCATCTCCCGATTCTGCCTTTGCCATGCGTGTAGCGATCTCCCCCTCACCTTGTTGCATGAAATTATGCGCCGCTGCGTAGAGGTGCGAACGGGCGTTTTCATAGGAAATATGGGCATCGACGATGGGATGCTTCAGCGCTTGATAGGAGCCGATATATTTTCCAAATTGCTTACGCGTCTTGAGGTAATCGAGCGTGTAGTCGATGACGCTTGCCGTTCCGCCACACATCTCCGCCGACAGCAACAGGTTCGCGCACAGATGCAGGTGCGCCAGGGCCTCTCCCACTTTTTCTTCCTCCAGAAAGGCGTCATGGGAGACCGTAATGCCATCCAATGTCAGTTGATAGGAGCGGCGGGTTTCGTCAATGATGATTTCGCGGCGCAGAGCCTCATCACGAAAGTTTGAGCGCTCGATAGCGACAAGGGCAGGTGCTCCGTCGCGCAGAACACTGGCGATGATCCACGCTGACGCTGCCGCATTTTCAACAAACGTCTTGCGACCCGCCAAAACATAGTCTGCTCCGTGCGCGGTCGCTGTGCACTCGATGTGACTGAGGTCCCAGTCCGCGTGCGGCTCACTAAGCGCCAGCGTCGCTACGGTGCCTGCACAGAGCTCTGGCAGCAACTTGGCCTGCTGTTCTTGCGTGCCCGCGACACTAAGCGCCTGAGCTGCCAGCGTGGTGCTCACAAATGGTCCGGCCATAAGTGCGCGGCCCATCTGTTCAACGACGGGAACAACTTCTGCAAGACCCAACCCGATACCGCCAAACTCTTCGGGAACCGCGATTGCCAGCCAGCCCAGTTCGGCCAGCTCGTTCCAGACCGCCGGGTCGTAGCCCAGGTCGTCGCTCAACAGCGCACGTACTTTCTCGACCGGCGACTTGTCCCGGCAGAAAGAGGTCGCAACCTCCATAAGCTGGGCCTGCTCTTCGCTAAAGCCAATGGTTGCCTTGTTCGACATTTTCTTTGTCCTTCACTACAGGGGCTTTTGGGGTTCACCGGCTTTTGGGAAGCCCAAGCACATGTTCACCGATAATGTTGCGCTGGATCTGCGATGTGCCGCCGCCGATCGTCGCGGAAAACGCATTCAGGTAACCGCGCTGCCAGAGCCCCTCGTCATAGGCATCCGGCTCTCCTACATAGTAGGCGCCACGCTGGCCCTGAAGGGTCATGGCAAACTCATTGAGACGGCGGAAAAACTCCGTTGCCATGAGTTTGGAGCACAGAGCCAGAGAGGCTGGATTGTCCTGTATCAGGGGTTGAATGTGTCCACGGCGGGAGTTGAGCTGGAGACTGCGCGCTTCGGTGAGCAGTTGCACGAGCTTGTCACGGATAACCGGATCATCCAGTGCCGGCTTACCACCGCGCATTGCCTTGCGCGCAAGCTCAAGTATCTCGTAAGGGTCGGACGCGCGCATGACATAGCCCCCCGCCTGCCCGCCTTTTACGCCGCGCTCATACTCCAGGGTTTGCATAGCAACACGCCAGCCCTCGCCGGGCTCTCCCATGATGCAGTTGGCGGGAATGCGCGCATCGGTGAAAAATGTCTGCGTAAAGCCGTACTCACCGGTCAGTTTACGAATGGGAACGGTTTCAACACCTGGCACCATCATGGGGGCGAGGAAAAAACTCAGGCCCGCATACTTGTTGGGCGCATCCGGATTGGTTCTGGCGAGCAGGATCATGTATTTTGCATAGTTGCCCTGGGTGGTCCAGATTTTGGAACCATTTAACACCCATTCGTCCCCATCCAGCACGGCCTTTGTCTGGGCGTTGCCCAGATCGGAACCGTTTTCAGGTTCGGAAAAACCCTGACACCAGATATCCTCTGCAGACAGGATGCCCCTGATGTAGCGTTTGCGCTCATCCTCTGTCCCTGTATCCAGAATGAGGGGACCCGCCCAGTTAAGGCCGATCGCATTGAGCAGGATCGGGCCGTTGTTGCGCGCCATTTCCTGCGTCGCGATGTCCTGGAACTTCTGGCCCAGCCCCCCGCCGCCATATTCCTTCGGCCAGGCAGCGCCCAGATAGCCCGCCTCATACACTTTGTTCTGCCAGTCGCGCAGAAAATTGAACTGTTCGTCTGTTCCCACTTCCATAAACGTAAGCGGCAGCATGAAACCGGGGTCGGTATTGGTGTTTTCGCGAAACCAGGCGCTCGCCTGCTCGCGAAATTCGTCCAGTTCTTTCTCAGCGATGGTGCTCATCTATCTGTTCCTGCCATTCCAAATTTCCTCCGCCTGTATTGGTTAAATGCCAAGCTGGCGCGCGGCGAGATCACGCATGATTTCTTCCGACCCCCCGCCAATTGCATTCACACGTACCTCACGATAAATACGCTCCACGCGGCAGCCGCGCATATAACCCGCGCCGCCCATAATCTGCATTGCCTCGCGCGCACAAAATTCCATGGTCAATGTCGCCTGCACTTTCAGCATGGACAGGTCGGCAATGGGGGTTTCCCCTGCTTGCACCCGAACCACGCATTGCTCAAGATAGGCTTGGGTGGCGGCGATTTTTCGCGCCATCTCCGCAAATTTGTGACGGATAACCTGATGGTCGGCAAGCCGCTGGCCAAAAGTCTGACGCTCACGCGCCCAGGCAAGGGCGTCTTCAAAACAAACACGAGCGAAAGAATTTGCGCCCGCCGCCATGGCAATTCGCTCATTGTTGAAGTTAAGCATGATACCGATGAACCCTTT
>CAZNLO010000055.1:0-17757 GCA_964573935.1 uncultured Parvibaculum sp.
AAGTAAACGGAAGCGAAAAGAGCATGCAGGTCACCGAGACGGTCTCAGAGGGTCTCAAGCGCGAACTCACCATCACAATTGGCGCGGCCACGTTGGACGAGCGTGTGATGGGTAAGCTGGATGAGATGAAGAATCAGGTTCGCTTGAAAGGGTTTCGCCCCGGCAAAGTCCCCATGAACCATCTCCGGCGCACATTTGGCAGGCAGGTAATGACGGAAGTCATTCAGGAAACCGTCAGCCAGTCGAGCGGAACAGCACTTGAAGAACGTTCGCTAAAGCCCGCTATGCAACCGGAAATTAACATTGACGGCGAAGTGGAAGAGGTCATTGACGGCAAGGCGGACCTTGTTTTCAAGGTGGCCTTCGAGATCATCCCGGATTTTGACATTACCGATCTGTCCAGCCTGGAGCTTGAGCGCCCGATCGCCGAAGTCTCGGACGCTGAAGTTGATGAAGCGGTCGCAAAGCTCTCCGAAGCTCAGAAGAATTTTGAGCCCAAAGAAGGCAAGGCCGAAGATGGCGATCTTGTCATTATCGACTTTTTGGGGCGCGTTGACGGTGTGGCGTTCGATGGCGGCACATCAGAAGATTCCCGTCTTGAACTTGGGTCAGGGCAGTTTATTCCCGGTTTTGAGGAACAGCTTGTCGGCACCAAGAAGGATCAGAAGCTTGATGTGACAGTGACTTTCCCCGACGACTACGGCTCTGCCGAGCTTGCGGGTAAAGAAGCGATCTTCGAGACGACGGTAAAGGGCGTTGAAGGTCCGGCCGAAATTGTCATTGACGATGCCTTTGCCGAAAAATTCGGTATGGAAAATCTGGAGAAGCTTCGCGAGGCGCTCACACAGCAAATCAAGACGGACTACGATCAGGTTTCTTTGGCCCGTATGAAGAGGGTCATGCTCGATCTTCTGGACGAGCGTCATTCGTTCGAGTTGCCACCAACTCTTGTTGAACAGGAGTTCGATCAGATCTGGCGCCAGTTTGAACAAGAACTGGAAAATGACGGTAAGAAAATCGAGGACGCCGATAAGCCGGAAGATGAACTCCGGACCGAATACCGCACAATCGCGGAGCGTCGCGTGCGTCTGGGCCTGGTCCTGTCGGAGATCGGCACAAAGAATGACATCAAGGTCGAGGACGCGGAAGTAAACCGTGCAATCGCGCAGCGTGCGCAGCAATTCCCCGGCCAGGAACGTCAAGTCTATGAGTTCTACACAAAGAACCCTCAGGCTCTTGCTGAAATTCGGGCACCGATTTTTGAAGACAAGGTTGTCTCCTTTATCGCCGAAATGGCCAAGGTGACGGACAAAGTCGTGTCGAAGGAAGAACTGTTGACGGACCCTGATGCCGAGGCGGCAGAGGAAAAGGCGACGGCAGGGAAAAAGCCGGCGGCGAAGAAGAAAGCAACAGCCAAGAAGGCAGCCGCAAAGAAACCTGCGGCGAAAAAGAAAGCAGCAGCCCCGAAAGCCGCAGCAAAGAAGAAAGCCGCGCCTAAAAAGGCCGCAGCGAAGAAGGCAGCCCCCAAAAAGGACTGACGCAGATATTTGCGGGATACTAGAAAAGCCGGTGGGTCATTCCATCGGCTTTTTTTGTCCCGTTGAAGAAAAATCAGGTTTTCTTGTCGGGCAGGAGACGCACACGTATTTCCTCAGCCGTAACACCTGCTTCACGCATGTTGTGTAACGTTGCGGACTTATCGCGTTTCGCGAGCCGTCGCCCGTTGTCATCCGTTATCAGCTTGTGATGGCGGTAGATCGGCGGCGTGAGGTCGAGGAGCCGGTACAGCAGGGCATGCAGTCCCGCAGCCTCGCGCAGGTCTTCGCCACGTGTCACATGGGTAACGCCCTGTGCGGCGTCGTCGATGACTGAAGAAAGATGGTAGCTGGTGCCGCTATCCTTTCGTCCAAGCACAACATCACCCAGACGAGAGGGGTCGGCCGGCATTTCCACCAGCCCCCTGTCGGTCTCCTCGATGAAGGACAGGGTCTGGAAAGCGGTTCCCAGATGCGCCCTGGCAGCGTTGAGTGACAATCTCCAGGCGTAAGGTCGACCTGCGGCCAGGTTGTCGCGCTCTTCCAGCGTTGAAAGCGGCACACTGTGAAACACCCCTCCGGGTGCTCCATGAGGTGCCCGGACAGCCTCATCAATATCTTTGCGTGTCAGGAAGCACCTATAAATCAACCCCTGGTCATGCATTTGCGCAAGGTGCGTTTCGTAGAGCCCGAGCCGCTCGGACTGACGGACCGGCAAGCCATCCCAGGTGATGCCCAGCCACTGCATATCCTCAAGGATCGCGGCCTCAAATTCCGGGCGGCAGCGTTGTCGATCTATGTCTTCGATACGCAGAACGAACGTGCCATCGGCAAGCTGCGACTGGTCGAAATTCAGCAGCGCCGAATAGGCGTGCCCCAGGTGCAGATAACCCGTCGGAGAGGGTGCAAAGCGCGTAACGACATTTTCGTAAATGGATCAGACCCCTGCGCTTGGATCCCGGCGAAAGCCATCCTCCGGCGAGCGCCTGCGCAGACCACCGCGTGCGCGTGTTTTGGACGCATTGCTCAGTTCGACCGAGCTGATGACACCATCACCATTTTCATCGAGCGAGTGAAAGTCGGACTGCGGTATGGACATGATCTCGCCAAAAGACAGAGCCCCGTTGCCGTTAAAATCAAGCGCCGCAAAATTGGCACGGCGAATGCCGGTCTCATCGTCATCACGAATGTCATCCCATTCGTCTTCATCCACAACGCCGTTGCGGTCTTCATCGGCGCTCAAAAAAATGTTCTCTCGAAATTTCTCATACTCCGTATGTGTGACGGCCCCATTCGAGTTCAGGTCCCACTGGTAGGCAGGATGCTGAATAATCTCAATATCTCCGGCTTTGCCGCTCGATTCGCAGGCAGCGAGCGAGGGAAGGATGGCGGCCATCAGGATAAGGCGGCGCGGACGCTTCGCCATGTTACGGAATTGGTAAGCGGGTCGGGAAGGTACGAGACGCATTTGACCTCTCAAATAGAGATGTGGAGAACCGAGTTTCCACAGATTATAGGCAGATTTATTCAATTTCGGGGGGGCAGATGGAATTTTGTGTGAACAATCCCCATATTTTGCCCCTGACGATGCAGTTTTTTGCACTTGAGTTATAGTCCTGCACAGTCCATTTACCGAATCATCCTATGCATAGTCGTGGGACAACTTCGGCTGGCGCCCGTGTCCCCGCATCCGGCGGGTGTGTGTGCCGGTGTGGTGAAGTTGCAGAATGTAACGCAGATCTTGGAAAGCAGACTATGAATGACTCTTATGTGTCCTCGATGAACCTGGTGCCCATGGTGGTCGAGCAAACCAATCGCGGCGAGCGCTCCTACGATATTTTCTCCAGGCTTTTGAAGGAACGGATTATTTTCCTGACCGGGCCGGTAGACGATGGCATGGCAGCGGTGATTACGGCCCAGCTCCTCTTTTTGGAAGCCGACAATCCCAGCAAAGAAATTTCGATGTACATCAACTCCCCAGGCGGTGTTGTAACAAGTGGGTTGGCGATTTACGACACCATGCAGTATATCCAGCCCAAGATCACCACGGTGTGCGTGGGGCAGGCAGCCTCCATGGGGTCGCTTCTGTTGGCAGCCGGAGAGAAGGGGATGCGGTTTGCGTTGCCCAATGCGCGGATCATGGTTCATCAGCCTTCAGGCGGATTTCAGGGGCAGGCGACGGATATTGAAATTCACGCGCGCGAGACCCTCGCCCTGCGTGAGCGGTTGAACCAGATTTATGTCTCCCATACAGGTCAGTCCATTGAGACCGTTCGCGAGGCGCTGGAGCGCGACAACTTTATGTCGCCGGAACAGGCTCAGGACTTCGGTCTGATCGACAAGGTTGGCACAACCCGGGATGATTTTGGCCGGGCTGAGGAATGACTTGTTTGATTCTCAGGCAGATTACCCGTACCAGAGGCCTTCTGGGCAAATCATAAGTATTTGAATAAAAAGGGATTAATCTATTCTTGATCCCTGCAAGGCTAACATGTTCGTATGGTGAGAATATCTTTGTGCACAGACCGGAAACCGGCCCGGGCAAGTGGCCCATCAAAAGAGGCCGGAATGTTGCCCGACTTGTGTGCGAGGGTGAGAGTGGCCGCTAAGAGGCGGTGAGGATTGTTGATGGTCGCTGTCAGACTGCGACCCCGGATTACGGCCCATTGAGCTGGAGCAAAATTGGCAAGCTCAGGTGAAATCGGCCACAAGGAGAGTACATGAGCAAGGTAAGCAGCGGTGGCAGCAGCGGTGATTCCAAGAATACGCTTTACTGTTCCTTCTGTGGCAAGAGCCAGCACGAGGTCCGCAAACTTATTGCCGGACCGACAGTATTCATTTGTGATGAATGCGTCGAATTGTGCATGGATATTATCCGCGAAGAAAACAAGACATCACTCGTGAAGTCACGGGAGGGCGTGCCCTCACCGCAGGAAATTATGGATGTGCTCAACGACTACGTGATCGGGCAGCCAGCGGCAAAGCGTGTGCTGGCTGTGGCTGTTCACAATCACTACAAGCGTTTGAACCATGCGGCCAAGAACAACGATGTTGAACTGTCGAAGTCCAACATCATGCTGATCGGCCCGACCGGGTGCGGCAAGACCCTGCTTGCACAAACACTCGCGCGCATCATTGACGTTCCTTTTACGATGGCGGATGCCACCACATTGACAGAGGCGGGCTATGTCGGTGAGGACGTTGAGAATATCATTTTGAAGTTGTTGCAGGCGGCTGACTACAATGTCGAGCGTGCCCAGCGTGGCATTGTGTATATTGACGAAGTCGACAAGATCAGCCGGAAGTCCGACAACCCGTCAATCACGCGCGACGTGTCTGGCGAAGGTGTGCAGCAGGCATTGCTGAAAATCATGGAAGGGACGGTTGCCTCCGTGCCGCCTCAGGGGGGGCGCAAGCATCCCCAGCAGGAATTCCTTCAGGTTGACACCACAAATATCCTCTTTATCTGCGGGGGCGCGTTTGCGGGTCTCGAAAAAATCATCTCCCATCGTGGCAAAGGGTCGGGCATTGGCTTTGGCGCCAAGGTTCAGGACCCTGACGAACGGCGCACGGGGGAAATGCTTCAGGAGCTGGAACCTGAAGACCTGCTCAAGTTTGGGTTGATCCCCGAGTTTGTTGGTCGGATGCCGGTGCTGGCAACGCTGACGGACCTTGATTCAGAAGCACTGGTGGAAATCCTGACTGAGCCGAAAAATGCGCTGGTGAAGCAGTATGAACGCCTTTTCGATATGGAAGACGTCAAGCTGACCTTCTCCGACGAGGCGCTGGTTGCTGTTGCCAAGAAGGCGATTAAACGTCGAACTGGCGCGCGCGGCTTGCGGTCAATCCTGGAGATGATCCTGCTTGATACCATGTTTGAGCTGCCTTCTCTGGAGGGAGTTGAAGAAGTGGTAATTTCGACGGAAGTGGCGGAAGGTAAAGCGCAGCCGCTTTACATTTATTCCGAACGCTCCAAGGAAGCGGAAACAAACGCCGGATGACCGGGTTGTAATTTTCCATAATTATTGAAAAAGATGGCCTTGAAAGCAGTGTCTTTCGGGGCCATTTTCATGTCGAATGAAGCAAAACCCCGCTGTTCGGGGCGAAATACCACCAAAATACATTAAATGCGGCGAATCTCGTTAGACTTACGGTCAGCATTCGTTCAGCACTGGCATGTCATACTGTGCCTCTGTCCTGGCCGGTGAGGGGCTGGCGGTAACCCGCCCCAGGAGCGATGGCGAACAAGTAAGATGAGCGATGGCGAACAAGTAAGATAAACGATGGCGAACAAGTAAGATAAACGATGGCGAACAAGTAAGATAAACGATGGCGAACAAGTAAAATATGAGGGTCAAAACATGAGCGACAATCACGACGACACCCCGGAGAACGAGGCACCGTCTATCGAAAGTGGCGATGAATTGCTGGAGTTCACGGGAGGTGTGCTTCCGGTTCTTCCTCTGCGAGATATTGTCGTGTTTCCCCACATGATCGTTCCGCTTTTTGTCGGGCGGGTGAAGTCTGTCCGCGCTCTTGAAGAAGTGATGCAGGACAACAAACAGATTTTGCTGGTCGCGCAGAAAGACCCCAGTGAGGATGATCCCTCACCTGATGATATTTACGAGGTCGGCACAGTCGGCCAGGTTTTACAACTCCTGAAGCTTCCAGATCAGACCGTCAAAGTTCTTGTTGAGGGCACCACACGCGCCCGTGTCAAAAGGTTCACGGACCGTGAGGACTTCTTTGAAGCTGAGGTGGTCCCTGTTCCTGATACGGATGGAGACGACGACCGGCTTGAGGCTCTTGCCCGCACCACGGTCAGCCATTTTGAGAGCTATGTAAAACTCAACAAGAAAGTCCCGCCGGAGGTCCTGGGGGCGGTTTCCCAGATTGACGACTATCCCAAGCTCGCTGACACGATCGCCAGTCACCTCGCGATCAAGCTTGAAGAGAAGCAGGAGCTGCTTCAGCTCGCGAGCACTGCCGCGCGGCTTGAACGGGTTTACTCCATGATGGAGGGAGAAATTTCTGTTCTCAACGTAGAAAAGAAAATTCGCAGCCGGGTAAAACGTCAGATGGAGAAGACGCAGCGCGAGTATTATTTGAACGAACAGATGAAGGCGATCCAGAAGGAACTTGGTGGCGAAGGAGAAGATGGCCGCGACGAGTTGCACGAACTGGAGCGCCGGATCGAGCAGACCAAACTGTCAAAAGAGGCCCGCGAGAAGGTCGATGGGGAGATGCGCAAGTTGCGCCAGATGAGCCCCATGTCAGCAGAAGCAACCGTTGTGCGTAACTACCTTGACTGGATACTCTCCATCCCGTGGAACAAGCGCGGGCGGGTGAAGAAAGACCTCATCAAGGCAGAGGAAGTTCTGGACATCGATCATTACGGTCTTGAGAAGGTCAAAGAGCGGATTATCGAATACCTTGCCGTGCAGCAGCGGACGAACAAGCTCAAAGGTCCGATCTTGTGTCTGGTTGGCCCTCCCGGTGTCGGGAAAACTTCACTGGGTAAGTCGATTGCCAAAGCGACCGGGCGGGAGTTCGCGCGCCTGTCTCTGGGCGGCGTGCGGGATGAAGCTGAAATTCGTGGTCATCGGCGTACCTATATCGGCTCAATGCCGGGCAAAGTCATTCAGTCGATGAAGAAGGTAAAGCACTCCAATCCTCTCTTTCTGCTCGATGAGATCGATAAGATGGGGGCGGATTTCCGGGGTGACCCTTCCGCAGCATTGCTGGAAGTATTGGACCCTGAACAGAATAATACGTTCCAGGACCACTATCTTGAAGTTGAGTATGACCTCTCCGACGTCATGTTCATCACTACTGCAAACACGCTCAACATTCCCGGCCCGTTGATGGACCGAATGGAGATCATTCGCATTGCCGGGTATACGGAAGACGAAAAAGTTGAGATCGCCCGCCGACATTTGATTCCAAACGCAATCAAGAACCATGGCCTGAAGGCCGAGGAATGGTCGATCGACGATGAAGCGCTTCTTGATCTCGTCCAGTTGTACACCAGAGAAGCTGGCGTCCGTTCACTGGAGCGGGAACTATCAGGGCTCTGCCGCAAAGCAGTGAAAGAGCTCATCACCTCCGATACGGAGGAAATCAAAATCACCCGGGAAAACCTGAACGATTACGCCGGGATCACGAAGTTCCATTATGGCGAAATTGATGGCGAAGATCAGGTCGGTGTGGTGACAGGACTGGCGTGGACGGAGGTTGGTGGGGAGCTGTTGACCATCGAGAGTGTGATGATGCCCGGCAAAGGGCGCATGATCGTGACGGGTAACCTGAAAGACGTGATGAAGGAGTCTATTTCAGCCGCGAACTCCTACGTGAAATCCCGCGCAACAACATTTGGTGTTGAACCGCCGGTCTTTGACCGCAAGGACATTCACGTTCACGTTCCCGAAGGGGCAACTCCCAAAGATGGCCCAAGCGCAGGGGTAGCGATGGCAACTTCCATCGTTTCGGTCATTACAGGCATTCCGATCCGCAAGGATGTCGCTATGACTGGCGAGATCACACTGCGGGGACGGATACTGCCCATTGGCGGTCTTAAGGAAAAACTTCTGGCAGCTCTTCGCGGCGGTATCAAAACAGTGTTGATCCCGAAGGACAACGCCAAAGATCTCGCAGATATTCCGGATAATGTGAAGAATCAGTTGGAGATTTTACCCCTCGAAACAGTCGACGAAGCCTTGGCCAACGCACTGGTTCGGATGCCGGAAAAAATTGAGTGGGACGAAGAAGCCTATGTTGCAGAGCAAGCAGCTCGTGGCGGAAGTGATACATCAAGAGATGGCTTTACTGCCCACTAACTAAAAGAAAAAATGAGCCCCCGCACTGTTGATGAATGCGCGGGAGCTTTTTCACGGCTGCGGTGTTCTTGAGCCCCCGAAAACAGTTTTTTAGAAATTTCGCGGAAATCTGCGCATTTTGGTGCTTAATCCTTTGACCCGGCAAAGCCGCCACGTTTACACTTTTGGCTGATTATCTGGGGATTCGCTCCCCGCAGCCTAGAGGGGCCGAACGTGAACAAGAATGATCTTATAGCCGTGGTATCCGAAAAATCGGACCTGTCAAAAGCCGATGCGACGAAAGCCGTTGATTGCGTATTTGAAACCATTACGGGCACGTTGACCGGCGGCGAAGAAGTCCGCCTGGTCGGGTTTGGTACATTCAATGTAACCCGCCGTAACGCATCTGAAGGCCGCAACCCGCGGACCGGAGAGAAAATTCAAATTCCTGCGTCTAATCAACCCAAGTTCAAAGCGGGCAAGGGACTGAAAGACGCCGTCAACGGAAAGGGTGCTGCCGGCACCTAATCGTTTTGGCTGAGCTAAAGGAAAAGGCCGGCATTGTCGGCCTTTTCTGTATTCAGGGCCGCAGGAACCGGCGTTGAGACAATCCTGCCGGGCGGGCAAGCCGGGTTATCCGGACAGAGCGATTTCGGCCTTGACGGACACAGGTTCATAGCTTAGTTGAAGCCCTCATCGAGCCCGTCACTTTTGGGTTCAGACCGGGCGGTTAGCTCAGCTGGGAGAGCATCTCGTTTACACCGAGAGGGTCGGCGGTTCGATCCCGTCACCGCCCACCATTTTCCCCAGAGAATACAGCAATTTTTCAAACCTCACCGAGGGGCGGCGGCGCGCCTCTCCTCACTCAGCCGTGAAAACCATTGAGTTGCCTGGTGGGCCACATCCTGACACCTTCACTACAATCTTAAGGCAGGAGGGCTCTTGATGCGGTGGCAATGGTTGATAGCGGGTCTCTGTACACTTGGGCTGGTGAGCCCTGTAACGGCGTTTGAAGGCGACCTGGAGGGTGCCGGGTGGGAAGTGATCGGCGTTCCCGGCAAGGCAGAAACAACCTTCCAGGTTAAGGCTGACGGGGTGCTTGAGGTTACCTCTGACCATTCCGTTGCTTTTCTCACCCGGCCGGTAGAAGGCCCGGCTGCCCGGCTGCAATGGCGTTGGCGGGTCGACGAAATGGGCCTGCCCAGTGACCTGATGCAAAAGGGCCGGGACGACCGGCCAATCGCCGTACATTTATGGTTTCCCAGACAGGAAGGACAAGGCTCCCTGTTTGGCGGGCTGGCACAGCTAATGGGCTTTCCCCGCGTTGGCAATGCCATCACCTACGTGTGGGGTGGCTCAGAACAAACGCCTCGTATTTCCCCAAACCAGTATCTTCCAGAGGGGCAGGGTGTCGTCATCGTCCTGCGCAATCAGGCAGAACAGGGGGGAGAATGGATGCAGGAGATTGTGGATTACAGGGCAGATTTTCTGGCAGCTTTTGGAAAACCGGCCCCGTTTCCCGCCCACATAGCCATATCCGGCGACAGCGACGACCTTGGTGGTATGCGCCGGGCAAGAATTGTCGATCTGGGGTTCATCGAGTAACGGAGCCACTCCATGAGAATATCAATCATTATTCCCACGCTCAATGAAGCACATCAGATCGACCGCCGTGTGTGCCACGTTCGGCATCAGGACCGGAACGGCGAAGTGATTGTCGTTGATGGTGGGAGCGAAGACGAGACTTGTGCAAAGGCAAAGCAGGCAGGCGCACGGGTTCTGGTGTCTGACGAGCGTGGCCGGGGCGCCCAGTTGCGTCTGGGGGCTGAGGCGGCAACGGGTGATGTTCTTGTCTTTCTTCACGCCGACACACATTTGCCCGAGACTGCTTTGCAGGCCATTCGGGCCAGGCTGGAGGACCCGGCTATAATAGGCGGAAATTTTCGCATTGTTTTTGACGGCTCAAGCGACTTTGCTAAATGGCTGACAGGTTTTTATGCCTGGTTCCGTTCCAAAGGACTTTATTACGGCGACTCCGTCATGTTCCTGCGGCGTTCCGTATATCAGGAACTGGGGGGCATCATGCCTTATCCGGTGATGGAGGATTACGATCTTGGCCGTAAGATGGAAGCACGGGGAGGGACGGTGTGTATTGAAGATGTAGCGGTCGTCACCTCATCCAGACGCTTCAAAGGGCGCCACCCCGTTCGGATATTTCTGGGGTGGTGTTTCCTGCATGGATTTTACTATGCAGGCCTGTCAACACATATGTTGGGACGGATGTACGACACCCGCCGCCGCCGAACGGCAAGCCGCTGACGGGGGCATCACTTCTGATCGTTAAGTTGCCAGTCGTAACCGGTGCTGTGCAGCTCTCCGATCGTGGTCAGCCGTTCTGCCAGACCGGGTTCTGCGTAGGAGATAATATGGTCCAGAACATCCTGTTCGGACGTGCCCCCGGATGTGCCCCCGGACGTGCCAAAGTCCTCAAAGAACCAATTGTAGATACTTGAAATCTGAACCTGGTTTCCAGTAATGGAAACGCCGCGGGGATTGTTAATGTACTCGCGGGCAGCCTTGTCGAGCAGTGCCTCCGTATTGTCGGCGGTGAAGGCCACCTGCTGTAAATTGGGGCACCCAACGGCGGCGCAGTTGACAGCGTAGTGCACCCGGGGGTCTGCCCAGATAGGTCGCAGAATACGATGCTCAATATCATTGAGGCTGAGCTGTTCTCCCTCAATTTCGACCAGCTTCTTGCCCCACGGACCGCTGGCGAAGAGACCGGGAGAGATGTCTATATCGCGTATGCTTTCAACCGGGTAGGCATCCAGAACAACATCAACGGTGAGGGCATTGTAGAGATTGATCCAGTAAGCGTACTGCGCGGCACGCGAATACAACCCGATGGGAAGGGCAGATTGGGCCGCGATGAATGATTTGAGTTTTTGGTGGTCTGCTGGGGTGACGGCGCCATAGTCGAACCGGTTAAGTCCCGTACCGTCATCTTGTACATAGGTGCTCAGAATTTCGTCCCATGCGGAGGCATCAATGAGCAGTTGGCTGGAGGGGGAATGAGTTTCCCACCGTTCCCACAGATCGGATTTTGGCGCAAAATTCGCCTCGAAACTCCGAAAGGCTCCCAGACCAGTGAGTATCAGGAAGGCCAGAAAAATCCGGGGGGTGCCGGAACGCAGCGCGCGCAGTGGGGAATGAATGAGCATAAGCCGCCCTCCTAGGGTGTTTCCTTAGACAGTGCGCCAAATACTGTTCTACCGGAAGTAACTTCCTCGACACCAAACCGTGAACGCCCCCTGCATGTGGAAAAGTTCCAGGTCGCATTTTAATCCGGGACCAGGGCACTGCTTCCGTCAGGCAGCAACCGTGGTTTGATGGTTTCAACCATCACCTCCAAAAAAAGGTCGGGCTCTTCCCATGGAGGGCTGTGAGCCGATTGCTCAAAATAGAACAACGCTTTGTCGGGCGCCTGGAGGCGCTCAAAATAGGCCTGCGCCAGGGGAGCGGGCGTCTGAAAATCATGCCGTCCAAGCATAAAGAAAACCGGCACTTCAAAGGTGAGATAGGTTTGGTCAAGATTGATAGCCAACACATCGTCCCACATGTGTTCGAGGGTAAACGTGGCTCCCCGAAGATAGGAAACGAGATCAAACAAGTTGACTTCCGGACCGGAAAGGGATGTCCAGATTAGCTTTGGCATGGAAAAGTCCTTGTGCATGACACCACCGCCAAATTCGTTCAGCCAGTGCCGTTGCTGCAATGTCTTTTCAGCGGAGTATGGCGGAGGACCTATTTCTTCCAGCTCGGCAATAGCCTCCTCATGGCTGCGCTGACGGGCCTGTGCCAGTGCGAACTCATACGAAACCTGTTCATTAGCGCGCATATCTGCGATTTGGCCGGTACCAATGTAACCAGAGAGCTTCTGCGGATACCTGGCAGAATAGATGGTCCCCATGATCGAACCCCATGAGTGGCCCAAAAGCGCAATGCGCTCGCGGCCAAACTTCGCGCGGAGATGGTCAACCAACTGATCCAGGTCTGCGATAAATTGTTCGGGGTTCATGCTGTGCACGGGCGTGTCTGGATCGAAGCTCTTGCCGGTACCCCTTTGCTCCCAGTGCACGACGACAAAGTGATCTTCAAGAGCACTGTTATAAGCGCGGAAAAGAGCGAACTCGCTGGCGCCGGGACCGCCATGCAAGACAAGCAGAACCGGATTGCTGAGGTCGCGCGCCCGCGTCAGTGTCCATTGTGACAATCCGTTAATATCAACCCGCTCCACTTCGGCAATGCTGTGGGGCAGCACTTGTCCCTGTTGGTCAACAAAAGCAGGTGTATGGGTTGGCCACAAAAGCCACGTACCTGACGCTACCAGAACGACAGCTACGATGCTTGAGATCACCTTGAGTATTTTCATTTCAAAACGCACCTATTTCTGTTTGAGGCCGGGTCGCTGCCTCTTCGGCCCCCGATTACCGTGTTCTCAGAAATCGGACAACACAATTTAATGGTGGACAGGGAGCACCTCGACCACGGACACGCGCGGTCCTTGCTCCGGGCCTGGCTTTTCGCTTTTGGCCACACCATGTGATGGTTCTGAGCTTCGGCTCCCCCGGGAATGTCCCGCAGGAAACCTGGAAACGCCCAAACGGACATCTCCCCCATTTCCCAACTTGACAGGTCGGTGGGGCTGCCGTACATCACGCCAACCCCAGAGGCGCTTTGCCTTTGTTTAAGGGGGTGTAGCTCAGCTGGTTAGAGCGCTGGCCTGTCACGCCAGAGGCCGCGGGTTCGAGTCCCGTCACTCCCGCCATACTTTCAATGGCTTAGATTAGGCTCTCGAAGGTCATGGCGACTTTTACAGCCGCAGCGCTCCTTCGGAGACTTCCCCGACCGATTTTTTGGGGAGCGTCGTCAGGGTCAGTTTATCGGGCGACTCACTCAGTGTAGAGCGCCCGAAATGCTACACGCTCACGGGTCTTTCTCAGTAGAAAATTCGACGCAAACTGCGAGCTGTTCGCATTGCCGGTTGTTGCATGCAGCCGTTCGCATCCCGCAGGAAAAATAACCCCGATTTCTGCCCATATAGTACCTATCCGGCGTTTGACTTGGCTCTTGCCGGGGCTATACTCCGCGCGATTTTGAGGGGCAACTTGCGAGAATCAATCGCTGGTCGAAAGACACCAGGGTGACTTGATTTCCCGCAGACACGTCCGGCCTTGGATCACCACCATGCCGCGGCCGTACGATCAGGTGATGAAATGGAACAGCTCTTAAGCGAATATCTGCCGATCGTGATTTTCGTCGGTCTTGCCGCGATTATCGCTACGGCTTTGTTGGTCGTCCCGTTTGTGGTGGCGCCTTCAAACCCTGACCCGGAAAAGCTTTCGGTCTACGAATGCGGGTTTGATGCGTTTGACGACAGCCGTATGCGCTTCGACGTCAAATTTTACCTCGTCGCGATCCTGTTCATTATTTTTGATCTTGAGATCGCGTTCCTGTTTCCCTGGGCGGTCTCTCTTGGAGAGATCGGGCTTTTAGGCTTCTGGTCGATGATGGTTTTTCTGGGGATTTTGACGGTCGGGTTTATCTACGAATGGAAGAAAGGCGCGCTCGAATGGGACTGAGTTCGTCTGAAGGCACGAAAGCCGGTGGGGGTACAATCGTTACCGATACGCCAAAGGGGATTATTGATCCGCGCACAGGTGCGCCGGTGGGGCAGGATGATCCCTATTTCAAGCAAATGTCTGATGAGCTTGCCGACAAGAACTTCCTCGTCACTTCACTCGATAATCTGATTAACTGGTCGCGAACCGGCTCGCTTATGTGGATGACCTTCGGGTTGGCCTGCTGCGGCGTTGAGATGATGCAGACCAGTATGCCGCGATATGACCTGGAGCGGTTTGGAACGGCGCCGCGCGCCAGTCCGCGTCAGTCAGACGTGATGATTGTTGCAGGAACGCTCACCAATAAAATGGCGCCTGCATTGCGCAAGGTCTATGACCAGATGCCGGACCCGCGCTATGTGATCTCCATGGGCTCATGCGCAAATGGGGGCGGTTACTACCACTATTCCTATTCAGTGGTGAGGGGATGCGACCGGATCGTTCCCGTGGATATTTATATTCCCGGGTGCCCGCCCTCGGCTGAGGCACTGCTCTATGGAATTTTGGCGCTACAGCGAAAGATACGTCGAACGGGAACAATTGAGCGGTAGAAGTACCGAAATGTTAGAGGCGTTGGTTTTGGGAGTGGCGCATTTGCCGACGAAACCAATTGGGTAGAGAAGCTGATTTGTTAGAGAAAAACGATATGGACGAAAGTCTGCAAGACCTTGGGGATCACATAGCGGCCGGGCTGGTTGATGAGTTGTCATCATATCATGTGGCGCGTGAAGAGCTTACCCTCGAAGTATCTGCGGAAAAAATCGTCCGGGTGCTGAAGTTCTTGCGGGACGATCCTGCCTGTCATTTCTCCGTTCTGATTGATATTTGTGGCGTCGATCACCCCGAACGGGAAAAACGATTTGATGTTGTTTATCACCTTCTCTCCATGCATCAGAACCACCGTGTAAGAGTGCGTATTCATGTTGGCGAAGAGGTGCAGGTACCAAGCGTTACAGGGGTTTACCCGGTCGCAAACTGGTTTGAGCGTGAAGCTTTTGACATGTACGGCATTCTCTTCTCCGGTCACCCTGATCTGCGTCGGTTGTTGACCGACTATGGGTTTACCGGGCATCCGCTGCGGAAGGATTTTCCCCTCACCGGGTTTGTCGAGGTGCGCTACGACGATGAATTAAAACGGGTTGCCTATGAGCCGGTGCAACTGGCGCAGGAGTACCGTCGTTTCGATTTTGAAAGCCCCTGGGAGGCAGCGCAATACCTGTTGCCGGGCGACGAGAAAGCATCCGACGGTACGGAGCCTGGTGCTGGGGGTAAATCATGACCGAGTCTCAGATTAAGAACATCAATATCAATTTTGGTCCCCAACACCCGGCAGCGCACGGTGTGCTGCGCCTTGTTCTGGAGCTGGATGGAGAAATTGTGGAGCGGGTCGATCCCCATATCGGCCTGTTGCATCGCGGAACCGAAAAGCTGATTGAGCAGAAAACCTACCTTCAGGCCCTGCCTTATTTTGACCGGCTGGACTATGTAGCACCGATGAACCAGGAACACGCCTATGCTCTTGCGGTGGAGCGGTTGCTGGGGATTGATATTCCCCCACGGGCACAATACATCCGCGTTCTTTACTCGGAAATTGGTCGCATCCTGAACCACATGCTTAACATCACAACGCAGGCCCTGGACGTTGGAGCGTTTACGCCATCGCTGTGGGGGTTTGAAATTCGCGAAGCACTCATGGTGTTCTACGAGCGTGCGTCGGGCAGTCGGATGCATGCCGCATATTTTCGACCGGGCGGGGTACATCAGGACCTGCCACCAAAGCTCCTGCAGGACATTTACGATTATTGTGACACTATCGAGAAGATGGTCGACGACATTGATGCGCTCTTGACGGGCAACCGGATATTCAAACAACGCAATGTTGATATCGGATATGTGTCGGCAAAAGACGCCCAGGCCTGGGGCTTCTCCGGCGTCATGGTCCGCGGGTCAGGACTTGCCTGGGACTTGCGCCGATCACAGCCCTACGAATGTTACAGCGATCTTGATTTTGACATTCCGGTCGGAAAGAACGGCGACTGCTACGACCGCTACCTCGTGCGGATGGAAGAGTGCCGCCAGTCAGTGCGTATCGTGCGCCAGTGCATCGAGCAGATGCCGGACGGGCCGGTTACCACCAGCGACGGTAAGATTGTGCCGCCGCGTCGCGCGGAAATGAAGCAGTCGATGGAAAGTCTGATCCACCACTTTAAGCTTTATACTGAGGGTTATCACGTGCCTGCTGGCGAAATATATGCTGCCGTTGAAGCCCCCAAGGGCGAGTTCGGTGTCTATCTGATCTCTGATGGCTCAAACAAACCAAGCCGGTGCAAAATCCGGGCACCCGGATTTGCGCACCTGCACGCGATGGACTTTCTGTGCAAGGGCCACATGATTGCCGACCTGTCCGCCATCATGGGATCGCTCGACATTGTGTTCGGGGAGGTTGACCGATGAGTGTGCGCAGACTGGCCGCAGACCAGCCCGATGGTTTTGAGTTCACCTCTGAAAATAAGGCCTGGGCCGAAGAGCAGCTAACCAAGTTCCCGCAGGGGCGACAGGCATCGGGGATCATTCCCCTTCTCTGGCGCGCCCAGAAGCAGGCAGGCGGGTGGTTGCCCGAACCGGCAATCCGTCACGTGGCGGACTTTCTGGATATGCCCCATATGCGTGCAATGGAAGTGGCGACCTTCTACACCATGTTCAATCTCGCGCCGGTGGGAGAGCATTTTGTACAATTGTGTGGCACCACGCCGTGCTGGCTTGGCGGCTCAGATGAGCTGAAGAAAGTCTGCAAGAAGGTGATAGGGGAGGAGCGGCAACTCAGCGCCGACGGAAAATTTTCGTGGATGGAGGTTGAGTGTCTCGGCGCATGTTCCAACGCCCCCATGGTCCAGATCAATGACGATTACTTTGAGGACCTGGATGCTGATGCACTTGAGAAATTGCTCAAGGCGCTTGGGAATGGTGATGAAGTGAAGGTTGGACCGCAAAGCGACCGCAGGGGATCAGAACCTGCGGGCAAACTCACCAGCCTCACGCAGGTCGGAGGGAGTAAGTAAATGTTGCAGGATAAAGACCGCATTTTTACCAATCTCTACGGGTTTGACGACTGGGGGCTCGAGGGCGCGCGTCGTCGCGGTGACTGGGATGGTACGAAAGACCTGATTGCCAAAGGCCGCGACGGGATCATCGACGAGATGAAGGCTTCGGGCTTGCGCGGACGCGGCGGAGCGGGGTTCCCCACCGGGCTGAAATGGTCCTTCATGCCCAAAGAGCCGGATGGCCGACCGCATTATCTGGTGGTGAATGCGGACGAGTCTGAACCAGGCACCTGCAAGGACCGTGAAATATTACGTCACGACCCGCACAAGTTGATTGAGGGTTGCCTGATCGCGGGCTTCGCTATGGGAGCCAATGTCGGTTACATCTACGTACGCGGTGAGTTCATCTTCGAGCGTGAGCAATTGCAGCGCGCCGTTGACCAGGCCTATGACGCGGGTCTTTTGGGCAAGAACGCCGCGGACAGCGGATGGGACTTTGAGCTTTATGTGGTTCATGGCGCCGGCGCCTATATCTGCGGTGAAGAAACCGCGTTGCTGGAAAGCCTGGAAGGCAAAAAGGGCATGCCACGGCTGAAGCCGCCTTTCCCGGCAAATGTTGGCCTTTACGGCGCACCGACAACGGTGAACAATGTTGAGAGCATTGCCGTTGCGCCCACCATTTTGC
>CAZNLO010000056.1:0-17489 GCA_964573935.1 uncultured Parvibaculum sp.
GGCAGGCATCCCGAGGGGGGGTATGGTGCCCATCAGGCTCCTCTGTCCGCTGATGCACCTGACTTCGCAATCAACCGGGAAGCCGCATGCTGGGACATGTGGGCCACCAATGCCTCCATGTACACAGGCCTGATGGACGACAATACGCTGCCTGTTAAATATCTTGGGCTCATAGCGGGCTCCGGTGTACTTACCGCTGCGATAAGCCGCACGGGGCTGGTTTCCATGGCGGGGAAAATGTGGATCAGGAAGTTTCTAGACCCGGATGGAACGGACCTCGCAACAGGCGGAATGGGAGAGCTGGCCGGGACGAAGCCGGCCAATGGATATGACTTGCCAGCATTTGTTATGCCGGTTCGTGTGACAGACCTGCCTGAGGAAGATGATGTTGGTGTCGATCGCAGAACACTTTATGGCGTGTTCAACCGTGCGCATTCCGACTATTGGTGCGAAAACCTGGAAGAACGGCTTCGCGATCTGCGTGGCTCCGATGAAGAGGCGGACAAGCAGGTCTGTCGGTATCTCGCAGATTTTTCCTATCAGGGCACGCGACCTGAGTATGAAGGCCGCCAGTCCCGTCAACGCCTGTTTGAAGGCCGGCCGGTGCGCTCGATATGTTCAGTGCATGGAATGAGCGAAAGCGGGGAGCGCGATAGCTGGCCGTTCTATTTGCGCGCCGGGTACGTGCCATTCGAGAAACCCGAAGAGGAGAGAGGCGCCTATAGCAGGCCAGAAGTCGGCCACTGGTGCGACAAGGTGCCCGTTCTCGATCTGGAAGAGAGTGCAGAGCTTTCAAGTGTCGATGTCGTCCTTAACATTGAGCCCGGACAGAGGGATGTCTATCTGCGCGGTGTTAATCTTGTGGGGCCAAAATGGGTGGATCAGCCCACAGGCGACATTCATGGCTCGTTGACCCTTTACAGCGAAGAGGGTCTCGCCATTGCGGACATCGTCTCGTTTTACAAATGGACAGATACCGCCGTTCATTTTGACCTACCCGACAGTTTTGGTAGTGACTGGAGAACCGGTGATTTCCGCGTTGAAGTAAAACGCAGAGATGGTGTTGAGAGTGTCGGCCGGTTTTTCCTGCGGGTTTCTACCGAACCACCCGAAATTGCGCGGGTGCGTGCCCTTCAGGACAGTGAGGTTTATTACGACACGCGCGAAGATATTTTTCGTCCCATACCGAAGGGCGATGTCTTGATAGAAATAACCTTCAAGACGGATATGAAAGAGAAAGATGCGCGCATTGCCCCGACTTTCATGCTGGGAGAGAACGCCATCGCGGGAGGGTGGCAAGGTGCCCGGATGTGGAGTGGAACGGTTTCCCACCAGGTAGCAGGTGGCTCGGAGTTGCAAACACTGTCAATTCTGGCGCAATCACTTGCGGGAGGGTGGACCGATAGCAATCCAGACGAAGAAGGCAATCAGCCCGACACGTCCTACCGTGTGTTGGTAGGAGGCGTTCCCCCCATCCTGGAGCGTCTGTCTGCGCAAGCCGATGGTGACTTGATCTACGATGCGCGCTGGACAGGGGGCGCGGATTTGCACGACGTGCCTAATGTGACTGACCGGAGCCTTGGTGAGATGCTCAGGAAGTTTGATCTATCAACGTCAGACGATTTACCCACATCGGGCACACTTCGCCTGACCCTGATTTTCTCCGAACCGTTGATAGATGCACCATGGGTGACCGTCGCGGGTATGGCCGAGGCTTCTGTCCACGGTGCGGAGGCTACATGGACCGCTGAATTTGACCTCGCTCTCCTGGAGGGCGCTCCCAATGCTCTGGTTGAGGTGAGGCGGTCTCCTGGGGAAGGGGCGCTGGCACTTGACGCAAACCCTCGAACACAATCTGTTTATGATGGTGTTGAAGGTGCATGGAAACGCTATGAAGATAGTCGGCGCGCGCGCGATACACGAACAGGAGGCGTGGACACCTGGCATGTCTTAGGGCGTGCGCCCACCACGTCTTTCATTATCGTTCTTGATGCTTCGGGCAGTATGGACGACGAGGACGGGCGTATGGAAGCGGCCAAGGCGGGTATCTACAATATACTCGCAACCTTGGATGATGACGTGGAAGTGGCGGTACTTGAGTTTTCAGGCTGTGGACATGCGCGGTCAGTCGGGTTCACGCAGGATATGGAGGTCGTGAAAACCTTCGTTGAGGAAGTGTCTGCGGGCGGAAGTACATCGCTTGCCTATACAATTTCTCAGGCGCGCATCTTTCTGACCGAGCTTTCTCACCCGGGATCGAAGGAGTGGCGTGCCGCCGAATTTACCGATGGTCAGGAAACGTGTGGCGGTGATGTGGCAGGTGAACTCTACCGCCTTAACGCCGCCATTGCTGAGCATGGCAGCAGCGCTGTTGACCGGAGCACTATCAACAAGGAGATACTCGAAGACCTGGAAGCAGAGGCAGCGGAGGCCGAAGACCCTGCAATAGCCTGCCGCCCCGAGGTCTGGGAGAGTTACGAAGTGAAGGTGCGCGAGAGCACACAGCATCTGGCACGCATTGCGCTCATTGAAAGCCGGTTTTCTGAAGTTGAACTGCCTGATGGTCGCTGCCGGCTCGAACTGAAACGGGAGACCTACGGCATCTACTATGGCAGTGGCCGTAGCAGCGGGTGGGGTATTAACAGCCGGTCAAGTGATGTGAAAACCCGCACGGCTATCTCGACAGATGGCCAGGGGGCTGTCGATGCCATCAGGGCTGCTGCCCAGCAGGTACAGTACGCCGGTGGTGAAATGTATTCGGCCGAAGCGGCAATATCGGATGCGGTCCGTCGGAGTCTGGAAAATGAATAGGGCCATTTTTACAGGCGCTCTATCCGTGCTGGTTATGGTGGGGGCAGGGTGGTCTGTGCTCGCTGAACCCAAGCTGAACCGTGCACCGGGCATTGTTGATACCGGAATAGAGGAGCTGGACTTCGGCGATCTTGAGGTGTTCGGAACAGAGACGTTGGTTGCCCCCTTCGTCGGACCGCCGGATAGCGCTTCCGCAGGCGACGATGAGGGACTGGCGGGCTTGGCCCTGTTGATCCTGCGTGCGCTGAATAGAGATGACCCGGATCAGTTGAGCGGACTTTCAGATGCGCTCCGGGACAAAGTACCGACGATCACGGATGGTTCCGCCGCCCTGGATGTATCTGAGGCGATAGAGATCATACAATTGTACACGACCCTCGCATCAGGCGGGTATGTTCTTGATCTCACGGAGCCATTGTCGGCTGTGCCCATCCCATCCATTGCTCTTGAGCCTCTCATTATTGCTCCGGCACCCATGGTGGTTGAGCCCCTGGAGCTTCCGCCGCCGCTCATCGCTTTCCCCGCCCCCAGTGACGTCCCCGACTTTTCTTCTGGTCCGCCATATCCCCCATTGCCAGACGCCGGGCCCGCTGAGAGAAATTCTCGAAACGGACCTTCCAACGCACCTTTGATACGCGTCGGGCGTGGCGATACATATGATGAGCAGTTCGACCGCTTCTTTTCCTTGTCGTTTGGCCCAGCAAGCTCAGAACGCCGTCTACGGTTAGAAGTTGACCGGGCTGGCCATCTTGCGATGCGTGCCTTTTATGACCCTGATGTCATCAATTGGGTGAGATATGAGGTTCGCAGTGACGCGAACGAGCAGTGGACTCTGGGAAGAGATGGTTTGATCTGGGTGCAACCAGGTAGATATGACGTGGTTGTTCGCCTCAATGACAGGAGCATTGTAGGCAATATCTCCCTAAGGTTTGAAATAAGATATCCGCTGGACAAAACAGAACCCAACAATAGCTTGGAACAAGCAGTCCCCATTGAACTGCCGTTTCGCCAGAAGATTTTCCTGGAGGCAAACGATGACATTGACTGGTTCTCTTTTACCATCGGGGAGGAAGGCGTCTTGAGCGCAGCCTTAAGTAACGCTGCACTGGAGGTTTACGGGCCTGACGGAAAGGTTCGATCTTTGCCGGATACGCAGTCGGGCACGCGCTACCTGATCGTGCAGCCCGGTGGCTACCATCTGAAGGTGCGGCGCTACAGCAACGAGCAGGTTAATCAGGTGACGCTTCGCCATTACCCGCCCAGCGACTTTGCTGCTGAGATCAACCGTATCATCGGCGTGGGCCTTGAAAATGATCCGGAAACAGCAGAGCAGATGCGCGCCGTGTCCTACGCCACCGGGGTCCCTCTGGTGGAGACAACGGACGTCGCAGAGATCACCGCCGCCCTCAAAGAGGCATCGGGCACAGGCCTGGGCACTCTCTGGTGGCTCTGGGGCGGGATGATCGTTGCTCTCCTGATCGCAGTGGGCGCATATTTTTTGAAGCGGAAAAACAGTGTGTGAACGTGCCGCCTCTTAACGGAGAAGTTACGGATACCGGGTAAACTGGCTCATCGCGGTGAAGAAAAATCCGGTATCGCCTCATAATTTGAGGGGTGTGAGGGGCTAAGGCATGAACGGTTCGACAGGTCGGCAATTGCTCAATGATGTGGCACTGACGAAGTCCACAGCATTTACCAGGCGGGAGAGGGAAGAGCTTCGGCTGCGTGGCCTGCTCCCCTACAGTGTTGCGGACATGGCGATGCAGGAGGTACGGGTCCTTGAGAACCTGCGCCGTAAAGAATTTGATATTGAACGATATATTTTCTTGAGCGCTCTGCAGGAGCGCAATCAAACTCTGTTTTATCGAACGTTGATCGACAATATTGAAGAGATCATGCCTCTCATTTACACGCCAACCGTGGGGCAGGCCTGCAAAGAATTCGCCCATATTTTCCGCAAACCCCAGGGCTTCTACATCACACCTGAAGACAAGGGCGATATGGCCGATATTCTTGGCAATTGGCCGGAAAACGACATCCGCATAATTGTAGTGACCGATGGGGAGCGTATTCTGGGGCTGGGTGACCTGGGGGCGAACGGTATGGGAATTTCCATCGGGAAGCTCGCCCTCTATGTGGCCTGCGCGGGTATCCAGCCGCACCAGTGTTTACCCGTCATGTTGGATGTGGGGACCAATAATCAGGAATTGCTGGATGATCCTCTTTATCTTGGCTACCCGTTTTCCCGTGTGAAGGGAGTTGCCTATGACGAACTGGTGGAAGAGTTTGTCCTTGCCGTACAATCTCGTTTCCCCAAAGCCCTGATCCAGTTTGAGGACTTTCTGACCCCCAATGCCTACCGTTTGCTGACCACCTATCGCGACCGGGTGCTTTGTTTCAATGACGACATTCAAGGCACGGCAGCGGTGGCTCTGGCAGGTGTGTACGCTTCTACCCGGATTACCCAAAAGGCGTTCAAAGACCTCAAGATCATGTTTCTGGGAGCAGGCTCGGCAGCAACAGGCATCGCAGATTTGATCTGTCAGGCATTCAAGACCCAGGGGCTCACGGAAGATGAGGCGAAAGAGAGGCTCTGGTTTGTTGATGTGAACGGGTTGGTGCTCAAGGGCCGTGATGATCTGATGGCACACAATCTGCCCTACGCCCACGACCATGCCCCACACGATTTCATATCCGCCATTGATGATATAAAGCCGGACATTCTGATCGGCGCAACGGGGGCGCCGGGAACCTTTACCCAGGAAGTCGTGGAACATATGGCCGCTTTGAATGACCGGCCGGTGATCTTTGCCTTGTCCAACCCTACGTCCCGGGCTGAATGTACCGCCGAGCAGGCGTATGAATGGTCAAAAGGCCGCGTTGTGTTTGCCAGTGGCAGTCCTTTTGCACCAGTAGCCTACGGGAACGATATGCACAGGCCGGCCCAGGGCAACAATGCCTACATATTCCCGGGCGTTGGCCTGGGGGTGACGGTTGCGGAAGCCCGCAGGGTCTCGGAAGAAATGTTCCTTGTCGCCGCCGAGGCGCTGGCGGGTGAGGTCACACAGGCAGATATCGCGGAGGGAGCCATCTACCCCCGGCTGTCCAGCATTCGCGCTGTCTCAGCGGAGATCGCTCTGAAAGTTGCGCAAAAGGCACACGAGCAGGGACTAGCTGAAAACCCAGACGTGGCAACCTATCGGAGCGCGATCAGCCAGTACATGTACGATCCCAGATATGATGATGTGCCTCGGACACGGTGAAATCACTTTCGGTAATCTGACCGGGCTTTCGGCGCTCTCAGGTCCGCTCAGTGACTTTGTCTGATAAATCCTTTAGCACTCAGATATAAACCGCGAGTTCACAGATATTTTCTTTATCCAAGGCTATAGGGGCCGCCATCTGGCTAAAAACCGGCTTCTTCCCTGGCGGAATTCGGTCCGAAGGAGTGTTACATGCGTATTGCGATGATTGGTACAGGGTATGTTGGCTTGGTCACGGGAGCCTGCTTTGCGGACCTGGGCCATAATGTTGTTTGCATCGATAATGATCTGAAAAAGCTGAACTTGTTGGAAGGTGGAAAGATTCCTATCTACGAGCCAGGCCTCGATGAATTGGTGAGCAAGAATGTTTCCGCAGGACGGCTGCGTTTTTCCTCCTGGGAAAAAGGCGAAATCGCTAGCCAGGATGCCGTTTTTATTGCGGTGGGAACCCCGCCCAGCGAGACGGATGGTAGTGCGGATCTGAGCGCGGTCTATGCAGTTGCCGCTGAAATGGCACCTAAGTTGAGGGGCTATACTGTGGTCGTGAACAAGTCCACTGTGCCTGTCGGCACAGGTGACAAGGTCGAGGACATTCTTCGCAAAGCGAACGCCAAGGCAGATTTCGATGTCGCTTCAAATCCGGAGTTCCTGCGCGAAGGGTCCGCGATAGATGATTTCATGAAGCCGGACAAGGTTGTTGTTGGCACAAGCTCTGAACGCGCCCGCCAGGTTATGCAGGCTATCTATCGCCCCTTGATCCTAAATGAGACCCCGGTTGTCCTGACTGACCGCACAACGTCAGAACTTATCAAATATGCAAACAATGCGTTCCTCGCTACAAAGGTTACCTTCATCAACGAAATAGCCGACATCTGCGAGGCAACGGGAGCCGACGTGCAGGATGTCTCAAAAAGCATCGGACTGGATACACGTATTGGACACAAATTTCTTCAGGCTGGTGCAGGATTTGGCGGGTCGTGTTTTCCAAAAGATGCCCTCGCCCTTGCTGATACGGGGCGCAAAGTGGGCAAGCCAACGAAAATTGTTGAAGCCGTTATTGAAGCCAATAACGAGCGGAAGAAGCGTATGGCGGAAAAAATAATTTTAGCATGTGGGGGCGACGTAAGGGGGAAAACACTTGCGGTACTAGGCCTCACATTCAAGCCGAATACTGATGATATGCGCGACGCTCCGAGTCTCGACATTATTCCACTTCTTCAGGCGGCGGGTGCAAAAATCCGTGCTTTTGACCCGGAAGGTATGCAGAAAGCCAGGCAAATGCTCTCGGACATTGAGTGGGGCACGGACAGCTATGGAATTATGGAGGGAGCATCCGCTCTTCTTATTTTGACGGAGTGGAATGCATTTCGGATGCTCGATATGGGTCGAGTAAAGGACCTTTTGGCGCAATCGCTTATCGTTGACCTGCGAAATATTTACACGAGGGAGGAAATGTCCCGTGCAGGCGTGACATATCACTCCATTGGACGGCCCGTTATTGACCAGTGATGGGGTGCAAATTCAGGTCGAGCGTCGACGTACTACCCATCTCCAATGATTGAGATAAATTAGAGATGGGAATTGTCATGTTTAGAAAAACCTGGATTGCAGCACTGGCTGCTCTTGCCTTGGTTTCATTTTCGGTTTTGCCTGCTGCGGCCGATGCGGTTTCTCAGGCTGCCGTCGAGGCAGCGATTGCTGCGGCGATTGTTGCAAACCCTGAAGGGGGCGCGGAGTTGGAAGCAGCTCTTGCAGCGATCCTGACGGGCGCAGCCACAGGCAATGAAGTTGAAGCGGCTGAGGCAGCGATCGCAGCCGCCGCATCAGCCAGCCCGGCTGTTCAGGCGGCACTGGGTGCGGCAATCGCGGTTCAGGCAACGGCTCTGACTGCAACAAACCCGACAGCTGCGGCTGCGATAACAACGGCAGTGGCAAGCTCCGGCACAGCGGCAATGCAGGCCGGTTTCTCTAGCGGAACCGGCAGCGGGGGCGACACAGGATCCGGCGACGGCGACACCGGTGCTGGTGATTTGGGCACGGTCGGAAATGGCGCGACTGGTAACAACAACACCAGCACGACGGACTCAACCAGCGCGAGCTGATACCATAAAAATTGAAACAGGGTTCTGATGCTCATGAGTGGGTGTCAGAACCGTGAAGGGAGGCTCTTGTGAGCAAGCTGAATTTTGTGACCGCCATTGTTGGGGCAACAATTGTTGGAGTGGGGATATCCCCTCTCGCGCTGGCTAACGAAGACTGGCCATCGGTAGCCGATCAACGCGGCATTCATGTGCTGGATCGCGAGCGTCCCGAGTATGACGCGGTAGGCGTTCGGGCTGGCTCCTTTATGGTCTATCCGGAGCTGGCAGTGGGTGTCACCTATGACGACAACGTATTCGCCACGGATACCACCACGGAAAGCGATTTCTATTACGGTGTGTCGCCCAGCGTTTCTGTTGAATCTGATTTCGGGCGTCATGCGCTGAACTTCAATGCCTACACGGCGTCGCGTTTCTATTCTTCAGAGACCAGTGAAGATCGGTTCGACTGGGGAGTGGCGGCTGACGGCGTGGTTGAAGCGAGCCAGTTCACGCAGATACAAGGTGCGGTGAGCTACGATCAACTGACGGAAGACCGGACCTCTACGGACCGGGTTGCTGGCGGAGCTGAACCAACCGAGTATGACGTCTTCAATGCGGCCTTGAACCTTCACCAGCGGTTCAACCGCGTAACGGCTATGGTCGGGGCTTCCTTCACGCAAAACGATTATAAGGATACGCCGGCCGTTGGCGGTGGGGTCCTGGATCAGGATTTCCGTGACTACGACAAATGGGAATTCCCTGCGCGCATAAGCTATGACGTCTCGGCTGACACCAGTGTTTTCCTGCGCGGTACTTATAACACGCGCGAGTATGAGCAGCAGCCGCCTGCTGTTGCCATCACGCGTGACTCTGATGGGTACGATGTCGGCATCGGCGCGGCGTTCGATATCACGAACCTTGTTCGCGGTGAAGCATGGGTCGGATACATGTCTCAGGAGTTTGACCAGGTCGGCTTTAATAGCATCGACGGCGTCGACTTTGGTTTGACGGGTGCGTGGTATGCAAGTGAGTTGACCACTGTTACCGCAGGCATCAACCGGTCGATCGAAGATTCAACAGCGGCTGCTTCAGCGGGCCATCTGGATACCACCTTTGAGCTGGGTATTGCTCACGAGGTACAGCGCAACATCATTCTGACCGCGGATGTTTCATATCTTGATGTCGAGTTTGAAGGTATCGCGCGCGACGATGAAACTATTTCAGCCGGTGCTGGCATGCAGTATCTGGTGAACAGGAATGCAGAGCTTTCATTAGATTATGACTATGTAAGCCGTGACTCTACGGCCATTGGGCAGGACTATGACAAGAGCATCGTTGGTCTTCAGCTACGTTTGAAACTGTAGAGACGCTCAAATCGAATTGGGAAGAGCCCCCGGCATCAATGTGCCGGGGGCTTTTTGCGTCTTCAGTAGGCCCCGGGGTTGAGACACCCGCTGGACCTACTCAGATGTCTGCAAAAACCGGATGTGCCGACCTTCCAGCATTACAGCCGTCAGAACCCCTGTAATGTAGGCTCCAGTATCAATGCCAATTCGGTTCGGGTGGACCTGAGGTGTTTCTTCCGGGCAATGACCGTGCACCACCCGCTTGCCAAAGTCAGTGCGTGAATTCAGAAACTCATCCCTGATCCAGCAGAGATCGTGATCCTCTTGCCGATCAAGGACCACACCGGGCTTGACCCCGGCGTGGGCGAAAAAATATCCCTCAAGTGTGTAACTGGTCGGCAAGCCTTCCAGAAATGCCCGGTGTTGTGGCGGGAAGGCAGCGAGAAATTCGCTGTGAACCGCGCTCAGATAATCCGTATCGTGCCGGAAATTGAGATCCTTAAGACCATAGGAGTGCAGCGTTTCAAGACCTCCAAACTGGCGCCAGGTATCAAGGAAGGCAGGGTCGCTCAAGAAAGAGAGCAACGCCTCCTCATGATTTCCTTTGAGGAATACCGTCTCAAAGCCTTCGATATCAAGGGTACAGAGGAGATGTAGAACTTCTCTGGACTGCCACCCCCGATCTACATAATCGCCCAGGAAAACAAGTACCTTGCGCGCAGACGTGGAATTTTGTGTATCACATTTGATCTGTTCAAGGAGGTTTTGGAGAAGATCAAGGCGTCCGTGAATATCACCGATAGCATAGACAGCAGTACCCTCCGGTGTCTCGTACGGAACGGCAGAACCACTCAGCCGGCGCCTCAGTCGTGAAATGTAGCTCTCTCCCACCATCTCTCCCTCTGCTCAACCGAGCGCCAGTGCAGGTGCGCGTAGTAATAGCATGTTGTCAGCCTAGCCGGGGGAGCAGGACGGTGGAAAGACCTGTCCCGGTTTCTGCCCGGAAGGCGCGCCACATAAGAGCCCGAAGTGTGGGGCTATTAATCGTGCCGCAGAACCCGGTTATGTTCGTCCAGAACTACCTTGAGGTCAGACACAACCATTTCCCTAACCAGCTCGGGGAATGAAATTTTGTGCTGCCATCCAAGTTGTTCCCGCGCCTTTGCGGGGTTGCCGATCAAGACCTCGACTTCAGTAGGGCGGAAGTACCGGGGGCTGATCTCCACCAGCGTTGCGCCGGTTTCAGCGTCCACACCCTTCTCGTCAACACCTGCGCCCTGCCATGCGATGGCGCGGCCCGTCTCCAGAAATGCCAGCTCAACAAACTCACGTACTGTATGAGTCTCACCGGTCGCCAGCACATAATCGTCTCCCTCATCATGTTGTAGAATACGCCACATGCCTTCTACAAAATCGCGGGCATCACCCCAGTCGCGTTTGGCATCGATATTACCAAGAAAGAGTTTCTGTTGCAGTCCGTGATGGATGGCGGAAACTGCACGGGTAATTTTGCGGGTGACAAATGTTTCGCCCCGTCTCGGCCCCTCGTGATTGAACAGGATGCCGTTGGAAGCGTGCATCCCATAGGCCTCGCGGTAATTGACGGTAATCCAGTAGGCGTAAAGTTTTGCCACCGCGTAAGGCGAGCGCGGATAAAACGGCGTCGTTTCCGATTGCGGCGTTTCTTGTACTTTGCCGTAAAGTTCCGACGTTGAAGCCTGATAGAAGCGCGTTTCATCCTCCAGCTTTAGAATACGGATCGCCTCCAGCAGGCGCATGGTTCCCAAAGCATCCGTATTGGCTGTGTACTCCGGTGTCTCGAAGCTGACCTGAACGTGACTTTGAGCACCCAGATTGTATATTTCCGTGGGGCGGACTTCCTGCACCAGCCTGATGAGGGATGTTGCGTCCGTCAAATCCCCATAATGGAGGTAAAAATTTGTCTCCTGCTCCAGCGGGTCCTGGTAGAGGTGGTCGACACGTCCTGTATTGAATGAAGAAGAGCGACGTTTTATGCCGTGAACTTCGTAGCCTTTCGCAAGGAGGAGTTCCGCCAAATAGGAACCGTCCTGGCCGGTAATGCCGGTGACGAGTGCTTTTTTCTTAGTTGTCATTTTGCCCGCTATGAAATATCGCCAAGGATTTGACGGCGATTGATAGGAGATAAGGTCTCTACCACATCTGCCCCCTTTGTATGCGTCTCTATCTGACAAAGGAATACGACAATCGCTGCCTGAGAATGACTTATACCATGGAAATGCGTCCCCTTCTCACGGGGCACGCAGCCAACCAGAATTCTAGGTACTTTCTGCACTTGAAGCAGGAATACCAGCCGCAGCGGTTTCGTCCGTATCCGGTTGGGGAACCACATCAGCCAGGCTAAGCGGGGCACGCTGAGGCCGCGCAAGGGGAACCGGGGCCTGCGTGTTGACAGTGGCAAGGATGAGCGAAGCTTGTGCAGAAGCTGTTGGCAATCCATCAAGAGCAAGAGTTAACTCAGAGGGTGGAGCAACATTTACACGCTCCAAAGCAGGTGCCGGGGAGGCGGGTTGCGAGGCGCTTGCCACCATGATGGGAAGGGGCGCTTCAAATGGGAGCTGCTCAGTATCTCCGGTGAGGGACACCCAGATGTTGGGGTTGGCAGCGGTTTGCCGCATTTGCCACGTGTAGCCCGTGTCCGCCCACGCCACCACGTGTTGCAGTTGATTATCCAGCACGTAGTCACCTTTGTCGGTTGCCACAACAAGAACGGCGTGCCGCAGGTTTTCACGATCAAGAGCGACGGTAATCAGCAGAGATTCCGTGTTCCACCCCCGCTGGAGCAATAGTTTGCGCTTGAGCAGGGCAAAGTCCTCGCAATCACCTCGACCATTGGGATAGGCCCAGAACTCGCTGGTGGAATACAGTCGCGCGTCCGTGACATAGCGAACGCTGGTATTGACGGAAGCATTGACCTCTTCCAGATCAGCCCACCGTGCGGCATCGAGTATCTGACGGGTGCCCGATTGTCCGCTTGGGTACAGACATTCCTCCGGCGACCGGATGCAATAGTCCATATAGCCCTTCGGCGGCATGGTCACCTCAGCCACCGCCATAGCTGTGCTGATTGGCGGCAGCGATACTGTCGCTGGCTGGTGTGATGTGATCTGATTATCTGACTGTGCACAGGCACCCAGACCGCTTACAAGGGCGCATAGCACCAGTAAAGTATTCCGTTCCATTTTTCCCACCTATGTCGAGGCTTTTGTCTTGGTGGGATTGAAACAAATAAGTTTTTATCTTGAGTAAGGTAGTGAAGGTGATTTTTATATTGTTTCTATACTTATTTAATGCTTGTTTTATTCAAGCTGTTTGTGAATTTGCTTAAAATCTTAAGCGCCCTGTTTGTGCGGGCAGCAGAGCGTTGAAACCAGCCGTTAGCTGCCTGCTTGGCGGTTAACGCTGCGGCGGGATGAGGCACATCAGAGGCTTTTGCTTGTGTGTCTTTTGCTTTATGAAAGCTGAAAGTTTCTAGCCGCCATTGGTGATTTTCCGGAAAATCCACCTGCTCCCGGCCTATTTCGCTAAACCTCCTCGACCTACCTTCCAGAACGGACCGCCTTAACGTGACCAAAACAATGCTGGCTGCTTTCGCAGACCGCCTTTCTATTGCTGATTGGAAACGTTCTGATCGCACAGCGTTCACGCCAGGCGTCGTGAAAACCGAGCTTCTTGCCGGTCTCACCGTGGCCCTGGCCCTGGTGCCTGAAGCCGTCGCCTTTGCCTTTGTAGCGGGCGTCCACCCTCTAGTGGCGCTCTATGCAGCCTTTATCGTCGGCCTGATAACAGCGGTGATCGGCGGGCGACCGGGCATGATTTCAGGTGCCACAGGGGCACTTGCTGTCGTCATGGTGGCGTTGGTCGCCGGCCACGGCGTGGAATACCTGTTTGCCACTGTTGTGCTTATGGGGATTTTGCAGATGCTGGCGGGCATATTTCGGCTGGGAAAATTTATCCGCCTTGTCCCCCATCCCGTCATGCTGGGTTTTGTAAACGGTCTGGCCATCGTCATTTTTCTGGCCCAGCTCACGCAATTTCAGGTGCCGGCACCCGAAGCCGGGCTGGAAGGCGCGCGGGTCTGGATGACTGGCTGGCCGCTGGCCACCATGCTGGGCCTGGTGGCTCTCACCATGGCCATCATCTGGTTTATGCCCAGACTGACAAAGGTTATCCCCGCCCCTCTTGCAGGGATCGGGATTATCGTTGCCATCGTTATCGTCTTTGGTATTGATGTGCCGCGGGTGGGCGACTTGGCATCCATCAAAGGGGGGCTTCCCCAGTTTCATATTCCTCTCGCTCCTTTCACACTGGAGACGCTGGAAATCATTTTCCCGTATGCGCTCATTCTTGCGGCCATCGGGCTGATCGAAAGCCTGTTGACCCTCAACCTGGTGGGTGAAATTACAGGCAAGAGAGGCGGTGCCTCGCGAGAGTGTATCGCTCAGGGGGTCGCCAACACGGTGACCGGGTTCTTTGGAGGCATGGGGGGCTGCGCCATGATCGGCCAGTCCATGATTAACGTGAAATCCGGCGGACGTACCCGCCTTTCGGGTATTTCTGCAGCATTGTTCCTGCTGGCGTTCATTCTTTTTGCCTCAAGCTTGATTGAACAAATTCCATTGGCAGCGCTTGTCGGTGTCATGTTCATGGTCGTCATTGGTACATTTGCTTGGCAGAGCCTGACCATCCTGCGGCGCATTCCCCTGACCGATACGCTTGTGATCGTCCTGGTGACCGCTGTCACTGTAATGACCGACCTGGCGATTGCGGTTATTGTGGGGGTCATTGTCTCGGCTCTGGCTTATGCGTGGAACAATGCTAAGCGCATTCGGGCAACAACCCATCTAACGCCAGAAGGCGCGAAAGTTTATCAGATAGAAGGGCCGTTATTCTTTGGATCAGTTGAGGGTTTCACCGAGATTTTTGATCCTCAAAATGACCCGGCCCTTGTTGTGATTGATTTTTTGAACAGTCGGGTCGTGGACCAGTCCGCATTACAGGCCATTGAAGCGTTAGCGGGAAAATATCAGGCGTGCGGAAAAATGCTCCAGCTTCGTCACCTCTCTCATGAATGTCACAAGCTTCTCAAACGTGCCGGCCAGTTGATGGTTGAATCAGATGATGACCCCGAATACGAGCTGGCGGTTGACTATTCTGTGAAGACGGGAATTCTAAGTGGCGGGCATTGAAGCATATCTTCAGCCCCGGTCCCTCTGGTCTATTGAGGCGCGCGCTACGACACGGGATCTAGGCCGCAGTCTTGGTAGAAGTCTTGGTTGCGACCTGTTGAGCGTTGGAAAACTCCATTGTTCCATCATCCACGGAACCATATTCAAGCATCATAATATCCAGAATGTAGTTCTGATGCAGCTTCCAGGGTGTTGCCGTTCCCTGTTTGGGAAGAATGCCCTTGGCGCGTGATACATATCCAGACGTGAGATTCATCCAGGGTTCTAGCTCCAGGGGCTCTTCTGGAAGCCGTGGCGTACATTGGTGCACACCCTTCTTGTCCATGTGGTTGAGTACCCGGGTGACATACTCACACGTCAGGTCGCATTTTAGCGTCCACGAAGCGTTCGTGTAACCGAACGATGAGGCGAGATTAGGCACGTCGGAATACATCATGCCTTTGTAGGTTATGGCTTTGGAAAAATCGACGGGCTTACCATCAACACTTACCTTAAGCCCGCCCAGCACTTCAAGTGTCAGGCCTGTGGCGGTGACAATCAGATCAGCGTCAATTTCTTTACCTGACTTAAGCTGGATACCGGTCTCGGTGAAGGTATCAATATGGTCAGTGACCACTGAGGCCTTGCCAACCTTCAGTGCTTTGAACATGTCGCCATTCGGGACAAGGCAAATGCGCTGGTCCCAAGGCTTGTAGCTCGGGGTGAAGTGAGTATCGACATCAAAGTCGGGGCCAAGTTCTTTGCGGACTTCATCCAGCAGACGGGCCTTTACCATTTTTGGTTTCTTACGGGACAGGTTGTAAAAATACATGCCGAGCAGAACATTTTTCCAGCGCGTCAAGCCATAGGCCAGTTTGGCAGGCAGATGGCGGCGAAGCCAGTTAGCGAGACTGTCTTCTGCTGGCCGGGAAACAACATAGGTAGGTGAGCGCTGCAACATGGTTACATGCGCTGATTTTTTGGCAATTTCCGGGATCAGCGTGACGGCGGTGGCACCGCTGCCGATCACGACAACTTTCTTGTCTTTGTAGACAATGTCGTCCGTCCAGTTTTGCGGGTGAACAACCCGGCCTTTGAAATTCTCGATGCCTTTGAAGTCGGGCGTATAGCCGCCCTTGTAGCTGTAGTAGCCAGCGCACATGAACAGAAAGTTGCAGGTAAAGGCCACTGGTTCCTGGTCTGGCCCGTATTGGGTTTCAACTGTCCACTGCGCGTCTTCGCTTGACCATGAGGCTGCTTGTACCTGGTACCCGAAGCGTATTTTTTCCTTGATGCCAAACTCATCTGTCGCTTCGTGAAGATAGCGCATGATCGAAGGGGCGTCCGCAATCGCCTTTGCCTCGCGCCAGGGTTTGAACGAATAGCCCAGCGTGTACATGTCTGAGTCTGAGCGAATGCCGGGGTACTTAAAGAGATCCCACGTACCTCCGATACTGTCCCGGCCTTCCAGAATTACATAGCTCTTACCGGGGCAGTTTTTTTGCAGGTGATACCCGGCGCCAATGCCTGAAATACCGGCACCGACGACAACAACGTCAAAATGTTCCATTTCAGCCCGACCACAAATAATGACAAATTATCAGTTATAATGTAGCACATTCACCGGAATGTGAGAAATTTCGCTGATTTCTGTCAATCCTGGGTTGTTTTCGGGACTGGAGCAGGGGCAGGCCCTCAGGTCTTCCGTATGCGCAGTAGCGGGGCGACGATCTCAATCCAGCGTTCGACCATCCGGCGCTGTTGATCCGGGTCGGCGGAGTATTGATCCTGGATCAGCAGGCCGCGAAAGAAAATATTGCTCATCCAGGGAAGAAGTTCGGCATCTTCTTCACGCCCGTCAGCACTCTCATAGGTGGCTACCATGTAGGCGACAGACTGCGCGTGATAGGCGTGCAACGTGCCTTCAATTTGCGCGCGCAGTTTTTTGTCGGTGCGCGAGGCGATCAGAATTTCAAGCAGCGCGCGATAATGCGGCGTGTTGATGAAATAGGTCCAGTTGGTGAGTAGGTCGTCAGCCACCAGGCTATCGGGCGTATCGCTGTGTGGCAGGCGCGCGCGCGCCGGGCGCTTGTTCGTTCGGTTCAGCAGGTACTTTGCCGTTGCCGTCATCAGATGTTCCTTGGAGGGAAAGTGATGCAGCAGGGCTCCGTTGGAAACATGGGCCTTTTGTACAACTCTGGAAATAGTTGTTTCTCCGTACCCGCTCTCAACAAGACAGGCGACGGTCGCCTGGCAGATACTGGTCTGCGTTCTCAGGCTTTTGGCTTCCTGCTTACCCATCTGCCTACCCGGTTGTTCGCCGGACATCTGAGTTTGGTTTGCTTTCGGGTTGTCCATTGAGGTCGATGCTTTCCATTTGACCAAAGGGTTGACGGTTGACCTGCGGCATTCTCCGGCGCGTATCGCATCGGGCCTTGGTGCCGCGACGTTACTATAAAAACAGAGTGCACGGTTTGCAATTCATAATGGCATGTGGTGGAGTATGGGAAGAACCGGGGCAGGCGACGATGCAGTCGTTCGCAGGCAGCCGGTATGGGGTGCGAAGCAGGAAGTTGTAATGACAAAGGAAATCGTCCGCATTGGCGGCGCAAGCGGATTCTGGGGCGATGCGTCCATGTCGACGCCGCAACTGCTGGCGGACGGCAAGCTCGACTACATCGTTTATGACTATCTTGCAGAAATCACCATGTCGATCATGGCGCGTGCCCGCGCAAAGTCGCCTGATCTGGGTTATGCCACGGATTTTGTATCGCTCACCTT
>CAZNLO010000057.1:0-17387 GCA_964573935.1 uncultured Parvibaculum sp.
CTCCGTTGTCAACGTATCCTCAATCGCCGGGGTAACAGGTATCGGCTCATCCGTTGCCTATGCTGCCTCAAAGGGTGCTCTGAACACAATGACCCTCTCTCTTGCCCGCGCCCTTGCCCCTGAAATCCGGGTCAATGCCGTGTGCCCTGGTTTCATCGGCACCCGTTGGTTCCGTGATAAGTTCGGCGAAGACATGTTCAAGAAAATTGTCGCCGGTCAGGAAGAAAGCACACCGCTGAAACGTGCAGGAACACCGGACGACATCGCCGCAACGATTGTCTTCTTCGCTGGGGAAGGATCAAATCACATAACCGGCGAGATGCTCATAACCGACGCCGGTATGCATCTGGGGTTTGCGCCACTCACTGCCCGCTGACAATCACAAAAATCCAGGCGGGTCTTCTCCTAGGCCCGCCTCAGGAAATCCAGCACACTTGTTTTATAGACGGGGTCCCCAACAGCGCGCATATGGTCCCGCTTGGGGATAACAAACGCCTCCCCATTTCCCAGCGCTGCGGCCAGAGGCCCAGGTGCCCCCGCGATCACATCTTTTTCTCCGGTCACGACAAGAACCGGCATGCTGACGGATTTCAGGTCTTCAGACATCAAGGGACGATGCGCTGTGCTGTAACATGCAGCCAAAGCCTCCCTGTTCTGGCCATTCCTGTCCGCAAACACCCGGAATGCACGCCCCACAGCACTCGTTGCCTCATGAAGACTATCGGCAAGCAGAGACTGAACCACAGGCTCAGCCGTGTGCGCTGGAGCAAACATCACCTCTCCCACCCCGGCGACGATCACCCGCCGACAGACAGATGGCCCTTCGCACGCCAGCCGCAGGGCGAGCATACCGCCCAAGGAGTAGCCCATAATGTCGGCTTGCTCATGGCCCAGATGTGCAAGAAGGTTTGCAATATCCCCCGCCATTGCGCTGCGATCATATTCAGAGGGTTCAAAAAGTTTCTCGCTCTCACCATGGCCACGCAGATCAAACATAATGACCTGACGCCCCTCCTTCACAAGGCAGTCAACCCAACCGGGTTCAACCCAGTTAACGCCATGCGTCGACGCAAACCCATGAACCAGAACAATAGGATCGCCAACCCCTTCAACCAGGTAAGCGAGCCTGACATTGTCCGAGAGAAAATGTTCCATACAACCTCCGAAATGTTTCTTAATCTTACCCCCTCACAAGCAGACTGGAAACCACACACACCATCAGATACAGTAAGGGCAAGCCGGAGACAAATTTCAATGCTTTGCTAAGTATGAGGAATACAGGCATGACCAATGTTACGACCCTTAAAGAAAACGTCTGTAACGCCCTCGACGCCATGGCAGATGAGCTCATTGCCATCTCCCATGAAATACATGCCAACCCCGAACTAGCTTTTCAGGAACACAAGGCGGCGGCCCTTCTGTCTGCCCGTGTCGAGAAAGAAGGCCTGGCGGTAACGCGAGGGGCATTCGGCCTGGAAACCGCCTATGCGACAGAGTTTGGAAACGAAGGCCCAACGGTCGGCATTCTCTCAGAGTACGACGCTTTGCCTGGCATCGGCCACGCCTGTGGCCACAACATCATTGCAGTGACCGGCCTTGGCGCGGCCCTCGCCTTGTCAAAATTGAACGCAAGCCTGCCCGGTCGCGTACGGTACCTGGGAACCCCCGCCGAAGAGCAGGGTGGCGGCAAGGAGCTGATGGCACAGAACGGCGCCTTTGACAGGCTTGATGCTGCCATGATGGTGCACCCGGCCGGCGTCGACCTTACAACCATGCCCTGCATTTGCATCTCTGAGGTTGAGGTCATTTATCTGGGCAAAAGCGCCCATGCCTCCGCCATACCTCATGAAGGTATTAATGCCCTGGACGCTCTCATCACCGCCTATCAATCGATTGCGCAGCTACGCCAGCACATCAAGCCGACCGAACGTATTCACGGCATCATCAAGGAGGGCGGTGTCGCTCCCAACATCGTGCCGGACCGCGCCATCGGCGTCTATTATGTGCGGGCGGCAAATACAATCGAGTTGGCCGATTTGAAAAAGCGCGTACAGGCGTGTTTTGAAGCCGGCGCGCTGGCCACGGGATGTACTGCGGACATTAGATGGGCAAAGGCTGATTACCTCGACTTGAAAACAAGCTGGCCCATCGCCGATGCATATGAGGCCAATGCAAGGTCACTGGGTCGGGATTTCTTCCCTCTGGACAAACTGCCCGCAGGCGCTGCGGGCAGCACGGATATGGGCAATGTCAGCCACCGCGTCCCCACCATCCATCCCATGATCGCTTCAGCCCCCCCAAGCGTCGTGATCCACAATCCTGAATTTGCCCGCTGGGCGGCCTCCGATATGGGCGACAAGGCTTGCATTGATGGAGCCAAATCCCTTGCCATGACCGCCATCGACTTTATGACGAACAAGAAAATACAGGACGCGGCCAAAGCTGAATTTGCCATCACAGCAGAAAGTTCAGCCCGCTCAGTGAGTGCCGCTTACAATGATAGCGGCTCCATTGCCCTTGGCGGGTGCGGGTGCTGTTAGAAACGACTTCTCAGAATACCTGCCCCTGGTCCGCTTCCCATTCTTCAACTTTGCGCTCTTCAATTATTTTGCGAAGCTCTTCTTGCTTTGCAAGGTCAATTGGAAAATGCCACATAATCACGACCACAATCACATTACAAACCAGAGGCACCCCGACAAACAGATAGGAAAGGCCTGCAATAGCTTCAGGCGTATTTTCACCACTTGTCTGGAACCCAAGGAAGTCGAGCGCCCAGAAAACAACACCCACTGCCAGTGCACCACCAATTTTGGAAGATGATGTGAGCAGCGAATAGAACAACCCGGTCCGCCGCTGACCAGTCTGTATCTCATCAATATCCCCCACATCCGCCATGATCGCCCGATAGAGAATATTCATACTTCCAACATTCAAACCCATAAATACGAGCATCGCACCGGCGATCAAAGGTTCGCCCGGTGGCAGAAAAAGAAAAAACGGGAAGAAGCAGACATTAAACCCGGCCGCAGCGATAAGCGCTTTTTTCTTGCCAAGTCGGTAGCTCAATTGCAGCAAAATCGGAACGAACCCAAGACCTGCAAAAAAGTAAACCAAAAGCAAAATACCTGACAGGTCTCCTAGTTCCCAGACGTGGCGGACTACATAGACAAACATCGTACCCAACGCCGCCCCGGAAAACCCATTTAGGAAATCACAACTGACTGTGCGTTGCAGCGCACCGTTACTCTTGAGGGGCGCAATCGCTTCTCTCAGATTGGAAAAAGATAGTCGTTCTCCAATGGCTCGCAACTGATCGCCTAATGATGTCTGCGTATCCTTGAAATGGTCGGCTTCATCCACCTTCCAGACAGAAATCGCAACCGCAGGCGGCAACAGAAAAATAACGAACCACCCCATCGCGGCCACCTGGTCACGCAGCAACTCCTCAGAGTTACCAAATGTTGCAATTGCAACAGGGATCAACAGTACCAACGGGACCCCAAGGATCACAAACCCTTCCCGAAATCCCTGAATGCGAGAACGTTGATTATATTCAGTACTCAGCTCCGCTCCCCATGCAAGGTGGGAAAGAGTCAACATAGTCCAGCCGATATACAGAACGATCAGCCACCCCAAAAGGTAGCCGGGCGTCACCTCTCCCTGTGGCAACAGAACCATTGCCACCGACAAAACCAGTATCGGAACCGACAGGACAATCCAGTGTCGACGCCGTCCCCACCTGGTACTGATCTGATCGGACACAGCTCCCATGATAGGGTCCGTAATCATATCCCAAAAACGCGCCAGCATGAATATGGTACCAACAACACCCAACCCCAGCCCCAAGGGACCTGCAAAAAATTGTGGGACAAAAACGGTGAGAGGCAGGCCCAACGCCGCGATCGGAATGGCCGGACCTGCAAATGCAATGAGTTTGGTTGTACTTAATCGTCCTTCGGTCACATCATTCCTAACTGCAATCGGTGATTTTATGGAAAAAACATTCAATCACAAACTATCCGGGCCAACCGCTAAGGAAATCAATGACGGTCCCTTTGAAGGCCCCGTTGGTGAGCAGGTACATATGGTCGGCACCAGGAACTATTTCACCCCTCGCACCAACAATAGTTTCGGCAAGTTTGCTGGGATCACCCGCCAAGCTATCGCGTTGACCGGCCACCACAAGTGTGTCTGCCCGCATATCAACAAAACCATCGACATTAGGCATCTCGCGCCGGGCTTTTGCGCAGGCCCCGATCGCTTTCAGGTCTTGACCCAACTGTTCAGCGTAGAGCCGAAAGCCTTTGGCTGTTGGGTTTGAAATGTCATCTGCGGAGGAAACGTCAAACACGCCATCCATCGCAAAGGCATTGGACGGAGCTTCAAGCATCTTCCCGCCAACACCAGCCAGCACCAGCCGGGAGACGCGCTCTCCCTGATGCAGCGCAAGTTGCAGCGCAAGACCAGCCCCCATTGAAAACCCCATAAGCTCAAATTTTTCAATACCCAGATGGTCGAGCAACACCGTCACATCCCCCAACATGAGGTCTGCGGTATAGTCTGCCGGGTCGTAAAACTTCGTACTCTCCCCATGGCCGCGCCAGTCCATCGCGATCACCCGACGCCCCAGCTTCTCCAGCGTACCGTACCATCCAGTACGCGACCAATTGTCGATACGGGTTGATGCAAATCCATGCAGCAACAAGACAGGTATCCCCTCCCCGATATCATCATAAACAATATCGACGCCATTCACCGAAAGTGCAGCCATCATCATCCCCTCCGGTCTGACAGCACACCAGACGATTGCGGGTCATTGGGCTCACCGGTCTGATCGATAATGGCAGCGGCCGCGGCATCCAGTGCTCTGCGCTCAAGAACCTGCCGGCTTTTCATCTGCGCCTCTTCATCAATCGGAAAGTTCCAGATCACGTAGGCAACGGCCAGACTCACAAGTACCGCTGGCCACACGTAGATGAAGCGCAACCAATCAAGCACCTCTGTCGAATTTTCGCCCCCGGCAACAAAGCCAACCTGGTCAAGCAGCATAAAACCAACAAAAATGGCAAAGGCCGCCCCAACCTTATTCGTCATGGTCAACAACGAATAGAAAAGACCCGTGCGTTGCTGCCCCGAAGTGATGGAATCGTGATCGGCAACATCCGCCATGATGGAACGATAAAGGAAAGGCCCCGCCGCCATGTTCAAACCAAAGACCACCCAGACAATCAGGGCAATGATGGCGTTTCCCTCCGGCACGAACAGGACAAGCGGAAGAGTGACACCGCTAAAGATTGCCGAAGCTGCCGTTGCCCGGTGCTTACCAATCTTGCCCGAAACCCATATCCAGAAAGGAATACAAACAACACCGGAAAGAAAATAGCAAAGCAGTAAAATGCCTGAAAAGGCGCCAAGTTGCAGCGCATCCTCGGTTAGAAAGAGAAACAGGCTTGCTACCAATCCGGCACCAATCCCGCCGAGAAGGTCACACAGCAAAAGGACCCGAAGCGGACGGTTGCGAACAAGTATCGAAATCGCTTCTTTATACCCCACATGTTTGGGTCTGACTGTCGCTTGCTCGCCAACAAATTTCACAGCGACAAAAACTGCAATCGGAAGAAAAATAATCACGAACCAACCCATCGCGCCGACACGCGCTCGGTCAAGATCGTCGACTTGCAATTGTTCGATCACGATCGGCAGCGCAAGAACAGCAACCATACCCAAAATCAGCGCAATCTCTCGGCCCCCCTGCACACGTGAGCGTTCATTGTAGGAGGGTGTGAGTTCGGCACCCCACGACATGTGGGAGATCGTGAGTAACGTCCACCCGATGTAAAGCACGACCATCCAGCCAAACAGATAGACAGGCCCGACCGTTTCAAACGGGGGAATAAAAATCATGAAAACCGAGAGCATAACGATTGGGACAGAAGCGACGATCCAGTGGCGTCGCCGCCCCCATCGCGTCTCATAACGGTCTGACAGAACCCCCAGAACCGGGTCAGTAAAAACATCCCAAAAGCGAATCAGCATAAACAGGGCCCCGATGGCTGTGAGATCCAGGCCGGTAATTTTCGCATAGAAGGGCGGGATGTGAACGACGAGTGGCAGACCGAGCGCCGCGATAGGGACAGCAGGAAGCGCGAACGCAAAAAGCGTCGACCGTTTAAGCGCACCTGTGCTCTGGTTAGCCTCGTTTACCATCCGGCCTACTCCCTGTTTCAAGCCGTCTGTTTAGAAACCATCGCGGCGTTGGCCGAACTATAGGTGGAACAGGGGTCCGCGCAACAGCAAATGCGGGCAGAATGACAGGGAAGTGTATGCCCCTCCTGAGAGGATTCTGCCCAAAAAGGCTGGAAATCAACCTCAAGGGTCACTAGGGTGTCGCCATATCCCATCTGCGGGCGCAGACCCCAAAAGAGGTTGTCAGGTCAATGGCTAGCGGCTCCCCTACTCCAAAATTCCGCAACGATAGTGGCGAACACACCATTCGCATCGGCGCAAAAACCTTCAAGTGCATAGGCACCTCCCCCCCAAACGATCATCCCCACATTTTTCTGGACATGGGTGACGCGACAGAAATCATCTGCCCCTATTGCTCAACGCTCTACACCCGCGACACAGCACTTGGGAATGATGAAGCCGTTCCCGCTGAGGCCGCCTGGGCAGAGGCGTGCTGAACTCTGTTGACTGCCGAAAAGAACTGGGAAAGACAGGCAGTGAACTCAAGTCCACCGTCCTGGCAAAGATGGAAAACTCTCGTCAGAAGGGGTTCAGATCACCGGCCATAAATTGGGAAAAAGAGGTTCAAGCAAGGTTTAATTACAAGCCATACAGAAACACTCGTTTTCTTCACCAGCAATTAATTCAAATCAGGGAATTTAGTATCCAATAGATAGTCATTCTTTTGGGTGGAGAAGTAGCTATGTTGTCCAATATAAAAGTTGGTGCCAAAATTCTGGGCGTCGTGGGCATCTGTTTGACTTGTACGATCGTCATCGCAAGTTACGCGATCTATCAAATGGTCCAAATCGGTACCGAGCTTGAAGAGATTGCGGAACGCGACATTCCGCTCTCAAACTCTCTCACCACAGTGATGATCCACCAGCTTGAACAGGCAGCTTTACTGGAGCGGGCTTTGCGCATAGCGCAACAAAGTAACTCAGAAACACAATCTGACAATCGCCAACTTGCGGATGAATATGAAACTCTCTCCCATCTGGTTGATTCAGAAATATCGGAAGTTGGGAAACTGACCGAACATTTTGCGAATGAGGCTTCAGCAGAAGAAACCAGAAAAGAGTTCCTACATATCTCGAGTGTCCTTAGGGAAATTGAGAGTGAACATCGCACTTACGAACAACTGTCCCTACAGCTATTGGGACTGGCGGCAACCGGTGAACTACAGTCCGCCGGCGCGCTGATTGGTCAAATCGAAGTACAGCAGGATGCTCTGGTTAAGAAACTTGAATCTCTCGTAACCGAGATTGGAAGTTTCACGGAACGGGCCGCGCTAAAAGCAGCGCAGCACGAAAATATGGCCATCAATATCCTGGCTGCACTCACTGGTCTGATCGTCATCGGTGGAGGGGGGCTCGCAGTAAAACTGGTCCGGGCATCAATAATCGAACCCCTTGCTCAGGTTGTCAGTGCAGTAAACGCACTCAAAGACGGTGACACGTCGGTCAAAATCGATGTGACCCATCAGGACGAAATCGGCGATGTGGCGCGTGCGGTAGATGTTTTCCGTCAAAATATGATCGAGGCAAACCAACTGTCGGAAGAGGCCGAACAAAGCCGTCAGGAACAAGAGACCCGCCGGAGCCATGTTGACGAGCTCATCAAAAACTTTTCGGAGAGCGTGCAGGAAAAACTCGGGGTTGTCGGAGCTGCCTCTGACAAGGTTCGCGAAGTGGCCCAGAGCATGAAGGAGGTCGCTTCAGAGACCAAGGAGAACGTAGCCGTGGTTGCGGCTGCAACACAGGAATCCGTTGCCAGCGTTGAACAGGTCGCTTCCGCCGCAGAAGAGTTGAGTATTTCGGTAGAAGAGATTTCCCAACAGGTAGAACATTCCGGGAAGGTTGCACGCAACGCCGTCGAAAAGACCGAGGCCACAAACGCATCGGTCCAGGAACTGGCGGATTTCTCCAAGCAGATTGGCGACGTCATCAATCTGATCCAGGGCATCGCTGAGCAGACCAACCTCCTTGCCCTGAACGCGACCATCGAGGCGGCGCGTGCCGGTGAAGCCGGAAAAGGGTTCACGGTGGTAGCCTCCGAGGTCAAAAATTTGGCCGGCCAAACGGCAAAAGCGACCGAGGAAATATCAGGCCAGATCACAGCCATCCAAAATTCGTCTAGAGGAGCGGCGAGAGCAATCGGTGGAGTGACAGAGGTCATTCGTGAGCTGGAGGAAACAACCAGCAAGATCGTGGGGGCCGTTAGCCAACAAAGGGACGCCACAGCTGAGATCGCCAACAACATTCAGGAGGTTTCTGCAGGAACCCAGGAAATCTCCCGAACCATGAGCTCCGTTGCAAACGGCGCACAGAAATCTGAAGGGTCTGCGCACGATGTCTTGTCCGCAGGTGGCGACGTGGCCAAGCAGTCTGATGATCTGCGAATAGCCGTTGAAGAGTTCCTGTCCGAAATTCGAGCCGCCTGAATACGGCTGAGACCACTCACCTCAACGAAAGACTTTCCAGCCCTCCCAGGTCCCCGAAGTCCTGTGTGCAGGTTCGACACCGGCCTTTCTGAAATACTCAGACAAAATGCTCAAACGAAAACGGCGGCCCCTGGGGACCGCCGTTCCGAAAATACTAAAGGCTAAACAGGTCTTAGTTGACCATGCCCTGCCATACCGGCCAGCAATTGTTGCCAGCGGCTGCGGCAATTTTGGCCTGAGCGTCTTTTGCATCAGAACCATCAGCCGCTTCGACATAATCATCTTTACCAGTGCACCAGACATAGAACTGATGCTTGCCTGCCTTAGACATCGTGTCGAAGTTCGAATCCAGCGCCATCGCACCGCCCATCATCATCGACAGACCTGCAGCGATCCCCACAACGGCAGCAAACTTCTTCATCTTAGTGTTCTCCCTCAGGGTGTTTAGTACCCGCAATTTTGTTCAGGTCTTCTGGTCTTCCTCAGACCCCGACTGTCCGGATGCTTCATATCCGTCTATTCAGAGCCAAGTCGTCCTCCCAGACCTATCATCGCTCGAGTCTCCGGTTTTCCAAGAGACCCCCTCCACTGGAGACTTGCAGACAAAGCGGGAAATTTCAACAATCCCTTTGATCGGCACACCGTGCCAGCTTTGACCAAGCAACCCTCCACCTTTGAGCGTTCAGTTAAGTACAGTAACGAGTCGTGTCTTCATTGTACCCAAAACCCCCCGGCGCACATCTGAAAACTTCGTAATGTTGCACAAAGGCGACAAAGCGTCAGGCAGACCATGGATTTCGCCGGTTTCAAGGTTAAGAGGCAGGCATTTCGATCGGCGCACCCCCCATTTCTTCAACCAGTTCAATCGTTGTCTGGACAGCTTCCTCCAGAATGTCCGGGTCAATCGACCGCAAGACCAGCGAAGTACCATACTGTTTGGCACGAAAAAATGGGTAACTGCCGATAATAACCCCTGGAAACCGTGCCTGCACCTCCCCCAGATCCATCGCAATGGTTCCCTCCCCCACATGACAGTCTATGGTCCGTGCGATCATCCGCGCACCGCCCTGCAACCTGCCCGCAATGTCATCCATCATCACCTGCACGATGATCGGTATTCCGGCCATGACGAAAACGTTTTCAAGCTGAAACCCCGGCGCCATACTAATCGGGTTGGCGACAAGTATTCCGCCCTGGGGAATATGCGCCATACGCTGGCGCGCCTGCGTAAACTCTCCCCCGGTTTCTTCGTAGTGACGGGTGAGAATTTCCATTGCCTGATGGTGTGGACCAATAGGCACCCCGAAAGCATGTGCCACGGCACTCGCCGTAATGTCATCGTGCGTAGGGCCAATACCGCCGGTTGTAAAAACATAATCATAGGCAATCCGCAAAGCATTGACCGCTTCTGCAATAGCATCGCGATCATCTCTGACCACCCGGACCTCATGAACCTGAATGCCCATGTTGCCAAGAAAGGTGGCGATGAAAGCAAGGTTTGCATCTTTCGTCCGACCACTCAAAATCTCATCGCCGATCAACAGTACGGCGGCGGTAACAGTGCGGGTCGGTTCTGTCTCGGACACAAGGAATACTCCAGCAAAGAGGGCCACCTCAGCATACAGCTCATCCATCCGCCACTCAAAGCCTCTTGCCGCCAGCCCCCACGCTTCGTAATCTCCGGCGATGAAATTCACCCCGCCTCTCATGCCCGCCACACTCCTCAAGCGGTACAAACGTTTTCTGGCCGATGTTCGGTTTGAGGATGGCAGCGAAACGACAGCACATTGTGCCAATCCAGGCTCCATGATGGGCATGTGCGCACCGGGCTCAACAGTCTGGCTGTCCAAAAGCACTAATCCAAAACGCAAACTCGCCTGGTCCTGGGAACTGATCGAAGTTGAACAAACCCTTATCGGCGTACATACCGGCAGGCCCAATACACTTGTGGGCTCTGCCATCGAGGCGGGAGAAATTCCAGAACTTGGCGGGTACGACGCCATACGCAGGGAAGTAAAATATGGCCAGAACAGCCGGATCGACCTGCTGCTGGAAAAAACCGGAGAGACGGCAGCTTACGTTGAAATCAAAAGCGTCACCCTTTCGCGAACCCCTGGTCTGGCTGAGTTTCCAGATTCAAAAACCACCCGGGGGGCAAAACATATGGACGAACTGGCGGAGATGGCGAGAGCAGGCCATCGGGCAGTCGTGTTCTTCCTGATCCAGCGAACAGATTGCACCAGAATGCGCCCTGCAACCGATATAGACCCGATATATACTCAACGACTGAAAGCTGCCACAAAAGCAGGCGTTGAGGTCATCTGCTATTCCTGTAAAGTCACACCCGAACAAATAGACATCGACCAGCCCATAAGCTTTTGCCTGTCTTAACAAGAAAACATATTTTTATTACATGACCGATACAAAAGACCGGACCAAATGACGACCGACCTTGCCGAACATGACATTCGCGCCATGGGCCAGCTAAAAATCAACGGACCTCGGGCGTTTGAAAAAATGCGCACCGTAGGGCGGCTCGCGGCGGGCGCTCTTGACATGCTGACCAACAAAATTGTGCCGGGCATGACCACAGATCAGATTGACCGTCTCGTTTTTGACTATGCGCTGGAGCATGAATGTCTGCCCGCGCCGCTGCACTATCGCGGGTTTCGTAGATCCTGCTGCACCTCTGTCAATCACGTGGTCTGTCACGGCATACCCAGCGACCGGGTATTGCGGGACGGCGATGTCGTCAACGTGGATGTCACACTCATCAAAGACGGCTGGCACGGCGATACAAACCGCATGTTCTTCGTCGGCAAGGTAAACCGCAAGGCGGAGCGTCTTTGCGAGATCACTTATGAGGCCATGATGCGCGGCATCGCCGTCGCCCGCCCCGGTGCCACTCTGGGCGACGTTGGCGCTGCTATCCAGACATTTGCGGAGAGCGAGCGGTGTTCCATCGTACGTGAATTTTGCGGCCACGGTATCGGGCGCGTCTTCCACGACGTGCCCAATGTCTTGCACTATGGTCAGCCGGGCGAGGGAATGGCCCTGCAAGAAGGCATGTTTTTCACCATTGAGCCGATGGTCAATTTCGGCAAAGCCGCCGTCAAGGTTTTGAATGATGGATGGACCGCTGTCACACGCGACAGGTCCCTCTCCGCCCAGTTTGAACACACTATTGGGATCACCGCTGACGGCCCGGAGATTTTCACAAAATCACCAGCCGGGCTCGATCATCCGCCATATGCCTGAAAACGCCCGCAGCGCCACCGACAAATCCGGATCAAAGCCGCACTATTCCGGGCACCGCCAGCGCCTGCGCGCCCGGTTCGCCAAAGCAGGTGCCGACGGTATTGCAGATTATGAGCTGATAGAACTGCTGCTTTTTCGCGCCATTCCCCGCCGCGATGTCAAACCACTGGCAAAAGACCTGATTAAGCGTTTTGGCAGTTTTGGAGCCGTGCTGGCAGCAGCCCCCGCCCGGTTACTGGAGATAACGGGCATCACCGACACCGTCGTTAGTGAGTTCAAAATTGTTCAGGCCGCAGCCCTGAGCTTGTCACAGGCGCAAATTCTCAATCGACCGGCCCTCTCATCGTGGGCAGCGCTGATCGACTATTGCAACGCCTCCATGGCCTACAACGAGACGGAACAGTTCCGCATTCTCTTCCTCGACCGCAAAAACGTACTCATAGCCGACGAAATCCAGCAAAAGGGAACCATTGACCACACACCGGTCTACCCGCGCGAGGTGGTCAAACGGGCGCTGGAACTGGGCGCTTCGGCCGTTATCCTTGTGCACAACCACCCCTCAGGCGACCCGACACCGAGCCCGGCCGACATCGACATGACCAAACTGATTATCGACTGCGCCAAGCCGCTGGGCGTCTCGGTCCACGATCATCTGGTGATCGGCAAGGGCTCACACGCCAGTTTCAAGTCCCTGGGACTGATCTAGCCAAGCCCGGTTGAGCGATGGCGCCTGATCTGCTACACCCTGCGCTCTTCTTACAGAACGACCGAGTAAAACATGATCCCGCGCTACTCCCGGCCGGAAATGGCCGACATCTGGTCTCCCGAAACCAAATTCCGCATCTGGTTTGAAATTGAAGCCCACGCCTGCACCGCCCTGGCTGATCTGGGTGTTATTCCCAAACAGGCTGCAAAAACCATCTGGGAACGGGGCAACGCAGCCACGTTCGATGTCGCACGGATCGACGAGATCGAACGCGAAGTCAAGCACGACGTCATCGCCTTCCTGACCCATCTTTCAGAATTTATCGGCGAAGACAGCCGCTTCGTTCATCAGGGCATGACGTCATCCGACGTATTGGACACCTGTCTCAGCGTGCAACTGGTCCGCGCAGCCGATCTATTGCTCGAAGATATGGACAAGCTGCTGGCAGCTCTGAAGCGCCGCGCCTTTGAGCACAAGGATACGATCACCATTGGCCGTTCCCATGGCATTCATGCAGAGCCCACGACTTTCGGCATAAAACTTGCGCAGGCCTACGTTGAATTTGAACGCGGCCGGGACCGGCTTGTGCTTGCCCGCGAGGAAATCGCAACCTGTGCCATTTCCGGCGCTGTCGGAACATTTGCCAACATTGACCCCCGGGTTGAGGAACATGTCGCCAAAGCGCTGGGCCTGAGGCCCGAACCTGTTTCAACGCAAGTTATTCCGCGTGACCGCCACGCTATGTTCTTTGCAGTTCTTGGCGTGGTCGCCAGCTCCATTGAGCGACTGGCCACAGAAATTCGCCACCTGCAACGCACCGAAGTGCTGGAAGCCGAAGAGTTCTTTTCCGAAGGACAAAAAGGCTCCTCGGCCATGCCGCATAAGCGCAACCCGATCCTGACCGAAAACCTGACCGGCCTCGCACGCATCGTGCGCATGGCAGTCAACCCGGCGATGGAGAACGTGGCACTCTGGCACGAACGCGATATCTCACACTCTTCCGTTGAGCGCATGATCGGCCCCGACGCCACAGTGACGCTCGACTTTGCGCTTGTGCGTCTCACCGGCGTGATCGACAAACTTCTGATCTATCCAGAGAACATGCAACGCAACATGGACCGCCTGGGCGGCCTCATCTTCTCACAGCGTGTTCTCCTTGCTCTCACTCAAAAGGGCGCTGCCCGCGAAGATGCTTATCGCTGGGTGCAACGAAACGCCATGCCGGTCTGGCGCGGCGAAGGGAATTTCCTGGCTCTGTTGAAGGCAGACAAAGAAGTGTCGGAAAAACTTTCCGATACTGACCTGGATAACTTGTTTGACATCAGCTACCACACCAAACATGTCGACACGATTTTCACACGGGTTTTTGGTTCAGCAACTGCTGATTAATCTACATCACACAGTGTAATGCCCTTTTCTATATACTCCCGGGAACAAACCATTCCCGGGAGTTTTTCATGCGTTTTGCCTTTGACGGATCACACCGCCGCCGCATCCACCTGTTCCGCCACGGCGATGTGTCCTACGTCGATGATGAAGGAAACCGCGTCGCCGACAGCCGCGCCGTGCCACTGACCGATCAGGGCCATAAACAAGCGGCAGGCATGCGCAGTTTCATGAAAGAGATACCGATAGATCGCATCATCTGTTCGGGGCTACCCCGAACAGTCCAGACCGCAGAAGGCATTTTCGGCAATCGCAACCTCAAAATCGAAACCGCCCCTGCCTTTGAAGAAATAAAATCTGACCCGGACCGTTACAAGGCACCCACAGATCTGGCCGACGTCGCTTATGCATTTGCCGATGCGCACATGCCCGGAGCCACTTATGGAAATGGCGAAAACTTCGCCGATTTTGAAATACGTGTTGTCGATGGTTTCAAGAAAATCATTGCCGACCCGAACTGGACATCCCTCGCGCTCATTGCCCATGGCGGCGTCAACCGTGCCCTACTCGGTTGGCTGACCGGCGCTGGCCTCAAAGGCTTCGCGACATTTGAGCAAAACACAGCCTGTGTGAACATTATTGATGTGGACACGCACCCCGACACGGGCAGCCATCACCGCACGCTTATTCGCGGTATCAACATCACCGCCTATGATCCTGCCAAACGCGATGTGCACCTCACGGCGCTGGAGGTGATTGCAGCACGCATGTCAAAAAAAGTGACGTGAACGGCTCCCACGCCTGACAAATCAGCCCTGAGACTGAATTTCCTCAACCGCTTTGACCATCATCTCATCCATCGTTCGGCGGATCTGATGATCTGATTGCTCAACTTTTCTGGCGTCCAGATCAGCCCGAAGTTTGCGAAACACATCATCGTCCCCAGCTTCCTGCATATCTGCCTTGATAAGCTCTGAGCCATAGGCAGTGGCCTCACTCCCCTTCAGGCCCATCAGTTCTGCCGCCCAGGCACCAAGCAGCTTGTTCCGCCGCGCTTCTGCCTTGAACCGCAAATCCGCATCATGGGCAAATTTATTCTCAAAACCTTCTTTGCGCTTGTCAAAGGTAGACATGGATGACCGTTCCTCAATACTCGTGCGCAAGGCGTCGCCCGCGCGTTTCAGTAATTCAGTTAGGCATAGCCGCCCGATTTCGCGAAATCAACACGCACTTTGCCACAACCCCGCCCGCAACCGCGTTTTCTCCGCCTGGAACCCTGAATGCGGGCATTTTTCCCTGTTTCCCGCCAACATTCCGCCTCTGCCGTCGCGTTTGTGTCTACGTCCGCCATGGGCTAGGTTCGCCGGAATACAGAGGCGATTCCACCGTCCGAAAACCACGCTCCGTGCCCTCCCCTGCCGTCGTCGGTCTCAACCGGCATCGCCCAGACGGAGAGGCCTCAACCGATAGGACCCACCCACCATGAGCCGCCGCAGACGTGTTTATGAAGGCAAGGCAAAGGTTCTCTATGAAGGCCCCGAGCCCGGCACCCTCGTGCAGCATTTCAAAGATGACGCAACCGCATTCGACGGCACGAAGCACGAGCTGATTGACGGCAAGGGCGTGCTCAACAATCGCATCTCCGAGTACATTTTTACCCGGCTGAACGCTATCGGCGTGCCCACCCACTTCATTCGTTCGCTCAACATGCGCGAGCAATTGATCCGCGAAGTGGAAATTGTGCCCATTGAAGTGATCGTTCGCAACATCGCCGCCGGCTCAATCTCCAAACGTCTGGGCATTGAAGAAGGCACGCCGCTACCCCGCTCTATTATTGAGTTTTGCTACAAAAGTGACGAGCTGCACGACCCGATGGTTTCCGAAGAACATATCACCGCCTTCGGTTGGGCCAGCCCGCAGGAAATCGACGACATGATGGCGTTAGCCCTGCGCATCAATGACTTCCTCACCGGCCTGTTCGCCGGCGTCGGCATCAAGCTGGTTGATTTCAAAGTTGAATTTGGCAGGCTCTATGAAGGTGAGCTTATGCGCATTGTACTGGCCGATGAAATCAGCCCCGACAGTTGCAGGCTCTGGGATGCCACGACCAATGAAAAGCTCGACAAGGACCGCTTCCGCCGCGACATGGGGGGCCTCGTCGATGCCTATCAGGAAGTTGCCCGTCGCCTGGGCATCCTGTTTGAAAATGACGGTGGAAAACACTCCGGCCCCACTCTCGTTAAATCCTGACACTCAAAATTTGCTTGAAAGTCGAAATCTGACATGCAGGCCCGTATCAAAATCACTCTGAAAAAAGGTGTTCTCGACCCCCAGGGAAAGGCCATTGGCCACGCCCTTGGACAACTGGGCTATGACGGTCTCAGCGAGGTCCGGCAGGGAAAATACATCGAACTGAACATCACTGAAACCGACCCTGCAAAGGCTCGGGCGACAGTTGAAGAAATGTGTGAGCGCGTTCTTGCAAACACAGTAATTGAAAACTACGACATCGAACTCGACGGAGCGTAAGGCCTATGAAATCGGCGGTTATCGTCTTCCCGGGATCAAACCGAGAGCGCGACATGATGTACGCGCTTGAGCAGGTCACCGGGTACAAGCCCATCGACGTCTGGCACCAGGAAAACACGCTCCCCGACGTTGACCTGATCGTCTTGCCTGGTGGGTTTTCTTACGGCGATTATTTGCGCACCGGCGCCATTGCCGCACTCTCCCCCATTATGAAGGCGGTGAAAGAAAAGGCAGATCAGGGCACACGCATACTCGGTGTCTGTAACGGTTTTCAGATACTGACTGAGACAGGCCTGCTGCCCGGTATTTTGCTGCGCAACGCCCACCTGAAATTCGTCTGCAAGGAAGTGAAGCTGGAAGTCACCTCCTCCGACACCGACTTCACAAAGGCATACGCCCAGGGACAGGTCATCCGATGCCCGGTCGCCCATCACGACGGCAACTATTTTGCCGACGAGGGAACCCTAGAGCGCCTGGAGGCCGAGGGGCGCATAGCATTCCGCTACACGCCTCAGACAAACCCCAATGGCTCCCTCCACCATATTGCCGGCATTGTGAACGAGCGTCGCAATATCCTTGGCATGATGCCACACCCTGAAAACCTGATCGAAGCCGCGCAAGGCGGCACCGATGGCCGGGGAATTTTCACCAGTCTGCTGGAGGCCATCGCGTGATCCGGAACGAGATCGACATAACACCGGAACTGGTTGCCGAACACGGGCTGACACCGGATGAGTATCAACGCATCCTCGAGTTGATCGGGCGCGAACCGAGTTTCACCGAGCTCGGCATCTTTTCCGCCATGTGGAACGAGCACTGTTCCTACAAATCATCAAAAAA
>CAZNLO010000058.1:0-16693 GCA_964573935.1 uncultured Parvibaculum sp.
GTCGGCTCTTACAGAGCCAGAGACCTGCCGGTTGAGCCCAGGTCGTCACAGGCGACGATCAGGCGATCAACAATGCCTTCTTCGCCTTTACGCAGCCAGGCACGGGGGTCGTATTGTTTTTTGTAAGGCTGGTCGGTTTCCGGGTCGATCTGGTATTTGAATGCCCGGTCATGTGCTTCGACATATGAGCCGACACGCTCGGAGAATGCGAACTGGGTATCGGTGTCGATGTTCATTTTGAAGACGCCATAGCTCACGGCTTCTTTGATCTTGCTTTTCTCGGAGCCCGAGCCGCCGTGAAAGACGAAATGCAGCGGATGTTCGCCAAGGCTTTCAGCTTCTGACACGGTTTTCTGTGAGGCTTTGAGAATTTCGGGACGCAGCTTCACATTGCCCGGTTTGTAAACCCCGTGCACATTACCAAAGGCGGCGGCAACGGAGAAGTGGCCAAGGGGGGCCAGGCGGCGGTAGGCCGCCAGAACTTCATCAGGTTGTGTGTAGAGCTTGTCATTGTCGATTTCGTCGAGGTCTTTTCCGACGCCGTCTTCCTCACCGCCGGTAACACCAAGCTCAATTTCCAGGCTCATGCCAATAGGTGCCAACCGTTTCAGGATGCGTTCGCATTCGCCGAGATTGTCTTCCAGGCTCTCTTCCGAGAGGTCCAGCATATGGGAGCTGAAGAGTGATCGTCCGGTGGCTCGGAAGCGTTCTTCGCCCGCATCGATCAGTGCATCCACCCAGGGAATAAGGGCCCGGTTGGCATGGTCCGTGTGAAGTACTGCACAGATGCCATATGCCTCTGCAACCCGGTGTACGTGTTCTGCTGCGGCTATGCCTCCCAACACCTTGGCCTTCTCAGTGTCCTTGATGCCTTTGCCGGCGTAGAACTGAGCGCCGCCACCGGAAAGCTGGATGATAATATCCGACTTTGCTCTGGCGGCTGCTTCAAGCACAGCGTTGATGGAATGGGTGTTTACGACGTTGACGGCGGGCAGGGCGTATCCGCCTGCCTTGCAGGCGTCGACAAGGGTGATGTAGTCAGCACCGGTTTGCACACCGGGCTTAAGTTTGGAAGTCATTTTTTCTTCTTCATTGTTGTGTAGCCTACTAGGGCAAATGGTTTACCTGCCTGGTGCGCTATTGGCGTTGAACCGTCCGAGGTTACCGAATATCTGCCCAAGAACGGTCAGCTCTTTGCCTCTCGTCGGTGTTTTCCGGGTTTTGAAGTCGATTATCCGGCCATCTTCGAGGCCATAGTAGCCGACCTCTTCAACGGTATCGCTTTCGTCGAAGTAGATGGCGACGATTTTTCGATCAATTTCTTCCGGTGAGAAGAACATCAGTTTTTTGAAAGTCGATGAGATGTAGATCCAGGCTTTTCCGTTTACCGTCACTATTGTAGATGGCGACCCGAGAAGTTCGGTAACCTCGGCTTCACTGGTCAGTCCGGCCTGGATTTTCTCAAAATCTTCCTGATCGTAGACATAGCCCCGTTGTTCTATGACTGAAGAACAGGCGCTGAGTGAGATGCCGATCAGGGCGATTGCCAGGACAATAGACTTGAATGGATTAAATAGAGCGGCTAAATGCTGTCTCATCGTATTGTCTTTACGCTCCCGGTGAATGTCGGAAAAGTGGGGATGCCATTGGTGTGGCGAATGCTACCCAATTGACCTACCTGTAACCGCGTCGAGATTCAAGTTTTGCCGCCAAAAAGGGCGCGTTTGTGGAAAGTCTGCTTATGAAGTGGAAACAATGGTTCGGCTTTAAGTCCAAGGACGATAGTGCCTATCTGCTCTATCGGACATTGGTTACTCAGGCCAGGTCTCCCCAATTTCATCTGAACGGGGGTGTTCCAGACACGCTGGATGGACGTTTTGACCTGATTGTCCTGCATATGTTTCTGCTCATCGACCGCCTTTCCGTTGACGGGGCATCGGCCAAAGACCTGCGCCAGCGGCTGTTTGATGTGATGTTTGATGATATGGACCAGGCATTGCGGGAAATCGGGGTGGGTGATCTCTCTGTCGGCAAGAAGGTTAAAAAGATGGCGCGGGCCTTCTATGGTCGGCTGGGGGCATATGATAAAGGATTTCAGGCAGACGGCGACGCACCGCTTGAGGATGCGCTGAAACGCAATGTTTTTCCGGAAATTGAGGTGACGCAGGCTCAGGTCAAAATGCTGGCCGACTATGCCCGAAGAACACGCGATCTCCTGAAGGGACAGTCTCTCGATAGTCTTTCACGCGGCGAGGTCGTTTTTTCCCCCGTGCCAGAGGTGCTTCCCAAGGTTGAGGTGGCACCGTGAGTGAGGAGACTGCGACACCACCGGGGTTCTCGCGTGTTGTGCGACGTGATGACGTTCCCGTGGCGGGGCTTGATCTGAAACTGGAGGCAGATGATGCGGCGCGTGTTGTACTGGCCGCCCGGCTTGGATTGCTGTCCCTCGATTTGCTTTTCACCAGAGTTGAGGTGTTTCCCTGGCGTCGGACAGGTTTGCGGCTGGAGGGGAGTTTTTCTGCGGCCGTTGTACAGGCATGTGTTGTGAGCCTGGAGCCTGTGCCGGCCGTGCATGAAGAAACTTTTGTTCTTCGGTACAGGCCTATGCTGCCGGCAGGTGAGGACGAGCGGGAGGTTTCCATCAACCCTCTTGAGGACGAGCCACCGGAACATTTACCGGATGAAGGGATCGATCTTGGGGAGGTTGTAGCGGAGCAACTGGTGCTGGCACTGGCCCCCTATCCGAAGGCGGTGGCGCACGGAGAAATCGCGGGCGGGAGGGGGGGCGAAGACCCGACGTCAAGTGATTTGTCAGAAAAAAAGGCTAACCCCTTTGAAGTTCTCAGGAATTTTAAGCCCAATGATGACGGGTAAGGGCTGACCTGGCGGCTGTTTTGGGTTGTCTCGTCGATCAGACTGAGTATTGTCGGGGCGCTCCGGGGGTGTTTCTTCGAGGCGCGGTGCCCGGCGTATGTCCGGTCCCTGCAATTTAAGTTAGAGGATAATCTGAACATTGGTTCGTGAACTTACGATCTCTCTTGACGTGATGGGCGGCGACATCGGGCCCTCTGTTGTCATTGCAGGTGCTGAAATAGCGCATGTCCGTCACCCGGAAGTCCGGTATCTGTTGTTTGGTGACGAGACAAAAATTCGTCATGAGCTGGAGAAATCGCCACGCGTCGCAGATGCCAGCACTGTTATTCATACGGACGTTTCCATTTCAATGGATGACAAACCAAGTCAGGCGCTGCGCCGGGGGCGCAAAACGAGCAGCATGTGGCAAGCGATTTACGCCCTTCGTCAGGGCGAGGCGCAGGCCATTGTCTCGGCGGGGAACACGGGCGCTTTGATGGCCATGTCGAAGGTCATTTTGAAGATGATACCGAACATTGACCGGCCCGCGCTTGCGGCGGTTCTACCAACACTACGTGGTGAAAGCATTGTACTGGACTGTGGTGCCACGATTGGCCCGGACGAAAAGCAACTGGTACAGTTTGCCGTGATGGGGGAGGCCTATGCCCGTGTTCTATTCGGGATTGATGAACCCAGTGTTGGTATTTTGAACATTGGTGAGGAAGAAATGAAGGGGAGCGAGGTTGTGAAAGCGGCCGCGCAGGTCTTGCGAGAGTCTAATCTTCCGATCAAGTTTCATGGATTTGTAGAGGGCGACGACATCGCTAAAGGAACTGTTGACGTGGTTGTCACGGACGGCTTCACGGGCAATGTCGCGCTCAAGACGGCAGAAGGGACGGCACGACTTATCAGTTCTTATCTGCGCGAGGCAATGTCCCAAACTATTTTCACGAAGCTGGGGTATGTGCTTGCGCGAACCGCGTTTGACATGTTACGCGCACGGCTTGATCCAAATGTTCATAATGGTGGGTTGTTTATGGGGCTGAATGGTCTGGTGGTGAAGAGCCACGGAGGTGCTAATGCTGCCGGTATTGCATCGGCAATTGATCTTGCTGTTGATGTGGCTTCCGCTGATCTGGTGGCGAAAATCACCTCGGACCTTCAACATATGGAAGGTTTCGGCAAAGGTGCGAGCGAGGGTGTTGCATCGTGAATGTCAGGCGGAGTGTTATCACGGGCGTGGGTTCTTACCTCCCTGAACGTATTGTCAGCAATGAAGATCTTGCCAAGTTTGTTGATACGAGCGACGAGTGGATTGTCGAGCGGTCAGGTATTCGACAGCGCCACATGGCGGCAGACGGACAGTTCACCTCGGACCTTGCAATTGCTGCGGCGCGTGCAGCACTCGAAAACGCGGAATTGGAGCCACAGGAGATCGACCTGATCGTCATGGCAACGACGACGCCCGACAATACGTTTCCTGCCACGGCGACGGTTGTTCAGGCGGCGCTGGGTATGGACAAGGGTGCCGCATTTGATTTGCAGGCGGTTTGCTCCGGCTTTGTTTTTGGTCTGTCAGTTGCGGACAATTTTCTCAAAGCAGGCCAGTTCAAAAATGCGCTGGTGATCGGGGCGGAGACCTTCTCCCGGCTGCTGGACTGGGAGGACCGCTCAACATGCGTGCTGTTTGGTGATGGTGCCGGGGCCGTTGTTCTTCAGGCGGAAGAAGGGGGCGAGGGAAGTGTCGCGGATCGGGGCATCCTCACGACACATCTTCACAGCGATGGTCGCTACCGGGATAAGCTTTATGTGGATGGCGGTCCATCCACCACTCAAACGGTTGGTCATGTTCGCATGGTTGGCCGGGATGTATTTCGCCACGCTGTTGTCAACATTGCCAATGTCATCACTGAAGCTCTGGAGGCGACAGGGCTGACGATTGACGATATCGACTGGTTTGTGCCGCATCAGGCAAACAAACGCATTCTGGACAGCACTGCAAAACGAATCGGACTGCCGCCGGAGAAAGTGGTTATGACGGTTGCGGAGCATGGCAATACGTCTGCTGCATCGGTACCGCTGGCGCTTGATACGGCCGTGCGCGATGGCCGGATCAAACGGGGTGACCTGGTTTTACTGGAGGCAATGGGGGGCGGTTTCACGTGGGGATCTGCTCTCGTACGGTGGTAATCCCGCTGCTTGGCCAGGGTTGCGCAACAGCACTTATTTTTAGGTAAACAGATTCTTCCATGTCATTGATATTGACGGGTTAAATCGTCTAGCCTAGGGTCAAACCAAGGCGAGAGGACAGGCATGGGGCAGACAATTACACGCGCGCATCTTAGCGAGGCGGTTTATCAGGAAGTCGGGTTGTCGCGGAACGAATCTGCGGATCTCGTGGAATCCGTTCTGAAGGCAATCGGAGATAGTCTCACAGAGGGTGAGACCGTCAAGCTATCATCTTTCGGGTCCTTTTCCGTTCGCCAAAAGGGCGGGCGCATGGGGCGTAATCCAAAGACAGGTGAAGAGGTTCCGATCAAGCCGCGGCGCGTGCTTGTTTTCAGACCGAGCCACGTGTTGAAGGAACGAATTAACAAGGCGCTGACAACGCTCAAAGCAGCGACATCAACGGACCATGCGGCGGATTGATTTGTTGTGTGGACGTGCCTGCGACACGGGGATGCAATTTAACCCGGTATGACGGTTATTGAGACAAGCGGTTCACGCAAATCACCAGACGCCTTTCGCACGATCAGCGAAGTGGCGGTGGATCTGGATGTGCCGCAACACGTCCTGCGTTTCTGGGAAAGCAAGTTCGCTCAGATCAAACCGCTGAAGCGGGGCGGGGGGCGACGCTATTACCGGCCTGAAGATGTAGACCTGTTGCGGGGTGTAAGAGCGCTTCTCTACAAGGATGGCTACACGATCAAGGGCGTCCAGAAGGTGTTTCGGGACCAGGGTGTTCGTTTTGTCATCGAGACGGGACGCGCGGCGGGCGAGGAATCAGTCGCTGGTCTGGCCCGGGCTTCTGTGCAACGGGCGAGCGAGGGGGCTGCGGGCGGGGCAGATGGTGCTTCTGGTCTCGGCAGTGATGCGCGCGCCGTTCTTGGTGGTGTCGCCAAACGCCTGGCCGATCTGCAAGCTGAGCTTGATAAGTCTATCGCCAAAGATTCAGCGGATCTGTAGCCAGAAAATTCGTTTTCTCAGTGCTGGTTTTGCCCGTTGATCGCGGGCAAGCACGCCCCTATAGTGCGGCACCTTTCGGGGGTGTTTTCCCTTGAGGGTTTTTCGGAGCGTAGCGCAGCCCGGTAGCGCACTTGTCTGGGGGACAAGGGGTCGTGGGTTCGAATCCCGCCGCTCCGACCAACTTAAAGCCGCCCTCTAAATCTCCTTGTGGGGTTATCGGGGCGGCTTTTTGCTGCGTGGCGCGCGCGCTGCCTGACAGTCCGGACAGGTGGGGCGTTCTGGACACACGGGTCGTTGTCGGGCATTGTCCGCCCGGCTTACCCTTAGGTTTGCCACTCAAAACCTGCCCCCAAATCTGATCGATGTGGCGGGTACAATGTTCAACGAACGGAGCACTTTCATGACTGCTGTTTATGCAATCGTCGTCTTTATCGCCGTGATGGCAATTCTCAATAAAATTGCATTTGGCCGGTTTGATTAAGAAGCCGTCTGTTCGGGCGGCTCGTCCGGCCTCTGCATCCATGTGATGAGGTATCTGGCCGGGAATGCCCAGGCAATGCCGGCCACCGGATAGAAGACAAACTGTACGGACCAGTGGTCTGGAAGGATGCTGGTGACTAGCCAGACTGCGGCGAAAGTATAGATGACAAGGCCTGTGAGCAGGACCAGCATGCCCAGGAATTTGCGCAGGCCCATGGGCAAGCGTGGGATGGGCAGGTTGGGGGAGGTGCGTGATGTCTGGGCCATACGTGTGGCATCCTTCAAAATTTCACCTCCTTCTCTACGGCATTCGCTGAGCATCGCCAAGGTGCGCCTAACGGTCGCATCAAGATTTTGATCGCACCTTGCTGCCTGCACGCAAGCGCGCTATGTCATTTACACATGACAATACTTGAACCCAATGCTCCCATAACACCAACGGATCGGCAGATTTCTGCGCGTCGGGCCATTGCTATCTGGCTGCTTGTGGTTTGCGCGCTTATTGCTTCCCTGGCCGTTGTCGGGGGAGCAACCCGGCTGACGGACAGCGGCCTTTCGATTACCGAATGGAAGCCTGTGACCGGGGCCATTCCGCCTCTGGATGCGGCGACCTGGGAGGCGGAGTTTGAGAAATACCGCCAGATCCCGGAATATATCCGCGTGAACAGAGGCATGAGCCTTGATGAGTTCAAGGTCATTTACTGGTGGGAGTGGGCGCACCGTTTTCTGGCACGCCTGGTCGGGGTTGCATTTTTTTTTCCCTTCGTCTGGTTTCTGGCAACCAAACGAATAGAGCGACGCCTTGTGCCTCACTTGACCCTCATGCTGGTGTTGGGGGGGCTGCAAGGGGTGCTTGGCTGGTACATGGTGAAAAGCGGGCTGGTGGAGCGTATTGATGTCAGCCAGTACCGGCTTGCCGCCCATCTGGGGCTCGCGTTTCTGGTCTACGGTTACATGTTCTGGATGGCGCTGCCGCTCTGGCGGCGAGAGTTGCCAGGGCCAGTACGGTTTACGGGGCCGGAGCGGGTTGGTGTGATTATTATTGCTGTTATTGCTCTGCAGGTGATTGGCGGGGCTTTCGTTGCGGGGCTGAATGCAGGTTATGTTTTCAACACTTGGCCTCTGATGGATAGCAACCTGATCCCGCGGCATCTCTTTGCACTGGAGCCGTTCTGGACGAACTTCTTTGATGATGTGCGCACAGTTCAGTTCAACCACAGAATGCTCGCCTACATCCTTACGTTGCTTGTCACATGGCACTATTGGACATTGCGCAACTCTGATGAGGCGGTTCTAAAAAGCGGCCACTTGCTGATGGCCGCTCTTTTGGTTCAGGTCTGCCTTGGCATCCTGACCATCCTTTCTGTTGTGCGGATTGACCTGGCGCTGCTGCACCAGCTCGGTGCCCTCCTGCTTTTGAGCATGGCACTGTCGCATCTTCAAACACTGGGTCGTGCCGCGCGCTAAGGCCTCTGTTTTTCAACAGCCCACCGGCTCAGGCTGACAGCGCTTGCTCAAGATCGGCAATGATGTCGGCGGTATCCTCCAGTCCAACGGAGAGGCGGACAACATCGGGTCCGGCGCCTGCTGCCTTTTGCTGTTCTTCGGTGAGCTGTCTGTGGGTTGTTGAGGCTGGATGAATGATAAGGCTGCGCGTATCGCCGACATTGGCGAGGTGGCTTAGAAGGTTGACACTGTTTACCAGCTTGACGCCCGCCTCGTAGCCGCCTTTGACGCCGAAAGTAAACACAGCGCCGGCCCCGTTGGGGGCGTACTTCTTCATCAGCCCATGGCTTGGGTCGTCGGGCAGTCCCGCGTAAGAGACCCAACTGACGGCAGCATGGGTTTTCAGGAGCTTTGCGACGGTCAGGGCACTCTCGGTGTGGCGGGCCATGCGCAGGGGCAGGGTTTCGATGCCGGTGATAATCATGAAGGCATTGATGGGAGAGATGGCGGGGCCCAGGTCGCGCAGACCCAGAACGCGGCACGCGATGGCAAAGGCGATCTCGCCAAATGTGTCGTGGATTTTCATCCCGTGGTAACTGTCACAGGGAGCGGACAGGGTTGGGAATTTGTCGGATGCCGACCAGTCAAATTTTCCCCCGTCGACGATCACGCCGCCCATGGAGTTGCCGTGTCCGCCAAGAAACTTTGTTGCAGAATGAACGACAATATCTGCCCCGTGTTTGAGGGGCTGGCAGAGATAGGGCGACGCCAGCGTGTTATCAACAATGAGGGGAATGCCTGCTTCGTGGGCGATGTCGGCGATGGCTCCAATGTCGGTTACCAGACCACCGGGATTGGCGATACTCTCTATGAATATGGCTTTTGTTTTTGGACCAATCGCTGCCTTCATTGAGGCCGGGTCTGTGGCGTCGGCCCAATCAACGTGCCAATCGAATTTCTTGAAGGACTGGCCGAACTGGGTGATGGATCCACCGTACAACTGACGCGCCGCGACGAAATGGTCGCCTGGCTGCATCAATGTGTGGAAGACCACCAGTTGGGCTGCGTGGCCGGACGCGAGGCCAACGCCGGCAACGCCGCCTTCCAGCGTTGCAACACGTTCTTCAAGCACCGCCGTTGTCGGGTTGGTGATACGTGTGTAAATGTTCCCGAAAGCCTGGAGATTGAACAGGCTTGCTGCGTGCTCAACATCGTCGAAAACAAATGAGGTGGTCTGATAGATAGGCGTGGCGCGTGACCCGGTTGTGGGGTCAGGGGCGGCACCGGCGTGAATGGCGATGGTGCTAAATCCGTAGTCACTCATTATTTTTCCGATCTTGCGTTAGACTTTTTTGATAACGGGGGCAGAGGGTCTTGATTGTCGGCGTCAGCGGGCGAGAGCCCGTTTTCGTTTGCTCGTGATGATGTTGGAGGGGATGCCCATCCAACCGGCTTCGCCGCACAGGCGGCTGTATTCCACTTTCGGGCAGCGATCCATGATGACCGTCAGGCCTGCATCTTGTGCACGCGCGGCGGCTGGTTCGTTAATGATGGCCAATTGCATCCAAACCGTTTTTGCACCGATGGTAATGGCTTCATCTGCAATGGCACCTGCGGCTTCCGCATTTCTGAAAATGTCCACCATATCGACGGGGTGGGGAATGTCGTTCAGGCTGGCTACGACGTGGCGTCCGAGGATTTCGGTTCCGGCAGCGCGCGGGTTGACGGGTGTTACGTCATAGCCCTTGCTCAACATATATTTCATGACGATGAAACTCGCCTTGCGCCAGTCAGGACTTGCTCCAACCAGGGCAATGGTTTTGGTTCTGGCTAAAACGGCTGTCAGCAGGGCGGGCGTGTAGTTGCCATAGGCCATACGGGTTCACCTGTCTTCCCACTTGGGGGGGCGCTTTTCGATAAAGGCGTTAATGCCTTCCTCTGCGTCGCGGGCCATCATATTTTTTACCATCACTTTGCTGGTGTAGGCATAGGCGTCAGCCACCCCCATTTCAAGTTGATCGTAAAATGCCTCCTTGCCGATCGCTAGGGTGAGGGATGACTTGGAGGCAACCGTCTCTGCCAGTTTCTGCACGGCGCTGTCTAACTCGGCACCCGCGACGGCTTTGTTGATGAGGCCAATGCGTGTGGCGTGGTCGGCGTCGATCATGTCGCCGGTGAGCAGCATCTCCATTGCGTGTTTGCGGCTGATATTGCGCGACAGGGCGACCATGGGTGTTGAACAGAAAAGCCCGATATTGACCCCGGGCGTTGCAAACAGTGCGTCCTGCGCAGCGATTGCAAGATCGCAGCTGGCGACGAGCTGGCATCCGGCGGCGGTGGCGATGCCATGCACACGGGCGATGACGGGTTTGGGAGACCGTATGATGGAGAGCATCATGGTCGAGCAGAGTTTCATGATCTTCTCATAGAAGGCATTGCCCCGGTCATCGTTGGCGCGGGCGGCGGTAAGCTCTTTCAGATCATGACCCGCACAAAAGCCCGGGCCGTTTCCCGCGATAATGACGGCACGCACGGAGGGGTCTAGGGAAATGGCTTCCATTTCTGCGGTTACGGCCCGCAATATGGCTTCTGACAGGGCATTTCGCTGTTTTGGCCGGTTCAAGGTGAGATGGGCGATGCCGCCGGCATCTTCGCGCAGGAGTATCTGCTGATCGGGCGCTTGGGCTGTCTGGGCCATGTGGTCTGTCTCCCTCATTGTTTTGCCGGCATGATAGGGATTTAACGGGCTGGCGTCAGGGGGGGTGTCGCATATGTGCAAGGCCTGTGAAGTGCGCTGTTTGCGGCATTTCGGGTGGCCCCACGGGAGGTGCTAGTTTTACGGTATTTAAATACCGTAATTCTAAGCGTTTGAATTTATTCTTGTTTTTGTACCCAAGTGCATTGACTTGGTCCGGCCACTTGCCTAGAAACCGTCTCTATCGGGTGTCCTTGGGGTGCCATTTATGTGTTTTACGAAGGTTTAGGCAAGGTCTTGATGAAAACCTACAGTGCAAAAACCGCCGAAGTGGTGAAAAAGTGGATCGTTATTGATGCGGAGGGCCTTGTTGTTGGCCGTCTTGCTTCAATTGTTGCGATGCGTCTGCGTGGCAAGCATTTGCCGATATTCACGCCCCACATCGATTGCGGTGACCATATTATTATCGTGAATGCCGAGAAGATTGTGATGACCGGCAAAAAACTCACAGATAAAAAGTATTACCGTCACACCGGACACCCTGGTGGGATCAAGGAAACCACGCCGGAGAGAATCCTGGGCGGCAAGCACCCAACGCGGGTTGTTGAACTGGCCGTCAAACGGATGCTTCCTGGTGGACCTTTGTCCCGGAAACAGATGTCGAGCCTGCATATCTATGCTGGGAGCGATCATCCGCACGAAGCCCAGAAGCCAGAAAAACTGGATGTGGCCGCCATGAACTCTAAAAACACGAGGAGTGCGTAATGTCTGAAGAAACACGCACACTGGAAGATCTGAAAGACGTTGTGACACCGGTGGAAGAAGCACCAGCACCAGCACCAGCACCGGCGGAACCAAAGATCGACAAGTTTGGTCGCGCCTATGCGACGGGCAAACGGAAAGATGCGGTTGCCCGCGTCTGGATCAAGCCGGGGTCCGGTCGGATCACCGTCAATGACAGAGAGCTGGACGTTTACTTTGCGCGGCCTGTGTTGCGCATGGTTTTGCGGCAGCCGTTGAACGCGGTTCAGCGCGATACCCAGTTTGATATTGTCTGCAAAGTTAAAGGCGGTGGATTGTCGGGGCAGGCGGGTGCCGTGCGTCATGGCATTTCCAAGGCACTGACCTATTTCGATCCGGAACTTCGTGCTGTGTTGAAAAGCGGTGGGTTCCTTACCCGCGACAGCCGTGTTGTGGAACGTAAAAAGTATGGTCGCCCGAAAGCGCGCAAGAGCTTCCAGTTCTCCAAACGTTAATCGTAACGGAGAACAAGGTTCAAAAGGGGCGCCGCAAGGTGCCCCTTTTTGTTATGCTGCATGTGACAAAGACTGGTGAGTGAGATGAAGCGGGTTTTTATTGATGGAGAGGCGGGGACAACGGGGCTTTTAATCCGGGAACGGATTGCAGGTCGTCGCGATCTGGAGCTGTTGCAGATTGATCCTGCTTTGCGCAAGGATGTGAATGAACGCAAGCGGCTGCTCAACAGCGCCGACGTGGTATTCCTGTGCCTGCCGGATGCTGCTGCTATTGAAGCTGTATCATTGATCGAAAATCCTGATGTTGGTGTGATCGATGCATCTACCGCCCACCGGGTGGCAGAGGGATGGACCTATGGTTTTCCGGAAATGGCCAAAGGGCACCGGGAAGCGGTGACGGCGTCGAAACGCATTTCCAATCCGGGCTGCTATCCCACCGGGGGGATCTCGCTTGTGCGGCCTTTGATCGAGGCAGGACTTCTGCCCCGCGATTTTCCCCTCACCGTTAATGCGGTGTCGGGGTACAGCGGCGGGGGGCGCACGATGATTGAAGAGTTTGAAGGCGGTCCCGGACCGACTTCCACTGTGGCGGAAGGTGGGCAACCGTTTCATCTCTACGGCTTGACCCTTGCACACAAGCATGTACCGGAAATGCAGACCTATTGCGCACTTACCCATCAGCCGCTTTTCAGTCCGGCAGTGGGCCGCTACCGGCAGGGCATGTTGGTAGAAGTGCCGTTGCAATTGTGGGCCCTGAAGGGTGAGGTCACTGCGGCGATGCTGCGCGACGCTTTATCAGAAGCCTATCTGGGAGAACAGTTTGTGACGGTGGCGAACAAAGTGGAGACCGCTGCGATAGCCAACCTTGATCCAGAAGGGCTCAACCATACCAACCAGATGAAGCTGTTTGTCTTTGGCAATGATGAAACGCAACAGGTTCGCCTTGTTGCACTGCTCGACAATCTGGGCAAGGGCGCATCAGGTGCTGCTGTGCAGAACATGAACCTGATGCTGGGGCTGGATGAAGCTGCTGGTCTGTGATCCTTTAAAATCGGATCAGGGCGACGCCCAATGCGACGGTGGCCGCTGCCGCGATCCCGATCCGACCAATTGGTTCTTTCAGCAGGTAGGCAGATAATAGGGCAGCGAAAATGACGCTGGTTTCGCGTAGCGCTGATATGGGTCCGAGAGGCGCTATGCTCATTGCCCAGATGACGATGGTGTAAGCAACCATCTGTAGGGCACCGCCGCCAAAAGCCACGGTCCAGACTGCGCGGGTGGCTTTGAGGGAGTGCCACCCCCGTCGATGGAGACCGATAGCGAAGAAAATCGCGCCATCCAGCAGGAAAAGCCAGAAAACATAAGTGAGGGGCGTTTCGGCGATCCGGCCTCCTATTCCGTCAGCCATTGTGTAGACCGCTATGCAGCCAGCGGTTGCCAATGCGTACAGGGTTGCCTTGCGCTCGTCAGCTGTGCCGCCGCGTTTTTTCCAGGCAAGGCTCATAATGCCGCCTGTAACAAGGACCAGGCCGCCAATGGCCCAGACAGACAGGCTCTCTCCCAGCAGGAAAAAGGCCCCGACGGCCACCAGAAGCGGGGCAGATCCTCTTGCGACCGGGTAAACGTGGCCCAGGTCGCCATAGGTATAGGCCCGGGCGAGGAAAAGTTTGTAGGCGGTGTGGGGAATGAGGGTGAAACCAAGAATGGCCCATGTTTCCAGGCTGGGCAGCGGCAGAAACGGCAGAACCGGCAGGGCCAGAAGGGCTGATGTACCAGTCATGAGGGTGAGTGTGCCTAAGCGATCATCGCCGGCCCGTACCATGGCGTTCCAACTCGCGTGCATTAATGCGCTCAGCAAAACAAGGCCGATCAGAGGAAAGCTCATGTCCGATGTAAGGGCAGATGTCATGGAAGGGCCGCGAGGTGACTGGAGGCGCGGACCATAGCTGGGCGGCAACGGCCTGCCTACGGCTTGTTGTGGCCTTATGGTTAATTTTTTTCATCATAGGTTGTCTTTACTGACTTGATTTTATTGAAGATTGCTTCGTTCTTAAAGCTTTTGGTTAAGCGTGCGGGCTTCTGGAGCAATCAGGAGCAGGCATTCCTCCGAAGGTCTCGCTCTTCGCCGGGAGCGGAACAAACGTTTTGAGTGCGATCTTCAGAAAGTCTCATAAAACTCTGCCAGGCTCTGGTTACGCTGTGTGCGTTTGTAATATAGAATGGGGTCAGGATTATTCTGTGACTCGTGATGTGACTTGTACCTGCGGGTATCAAAAGGGAGCGACCCATGTTCGGCCACTTGTTTGGGGTGCCAGTAATGGCGAAACGTCAGTTGAATGATGGGCAACCTGTTGATGCGGGGAGAGCTGCGGCGCGCGTGGTGCGCCGGGCAGGGACTGTCCTCCTTCTTACCGGGTTTGTTGCGGCCTGCTCGACGGCTCCCGACTGGGCGCGACCATCGTTGATTTATGGCGATGATGCAGCGGTCAGTGCGGCTGCTCCTTCAGAAGACAAGGATTTCCCCAGGTTGGCAGATGTACCGGAGAAGCCAACAGGGGTGACTTCGGCTGAAGAGCGTCGACAGGTGAGCGATGGTCTGGCCGCTGACCGTGAACGCGCCCGATATACGGATGAAGTTTTGAGAGGCGGAACGGAAACGCCCGCCCAGGCACCGCGTAGTGCCAATCCTGCTCCTGCGCCGGTGATTGCCGCCATCCCAGCTCCGGGAGCACCGGCAGGGACATTAAATACCCGAAATTCCGAGGATAACTTGGTTATTCCTCTCCCTGCGCGTGGCGGACGCCCGCTTCCTGGCCGTGAGGTCGCGACGACACAGGCAGATGTGCCGCAGACCAGAGCGTCAACGACGACAGAAGTAGAAGTTGTGCCTGTTGAAACGCCTGCTCCGGTTGCGCCTGTATCAAGTGTGTCGACACCCGTTGCTGCGGAAAACCCGGCTCCGGTTGCGGTAGAGCGTCCCAGGGTTGCTTCGACGCCTCCTGCCCAGGCTGCTACCCGACGGGCTGCTGTGCCGGCATTGCCTGAGGGCGAAGGTCGTGTTCGCTCCGAGGTAAACAGAACGCTGGTTGATGAGCGGGTTGGTGCTGTGGACGCTGCGGTTGCCGCAGTGCAATCCACGCCTCCGGTTGTGACGCCTCCTGCTGCCACTGCTACAACCGCGATTGCTGCTCCTGGCGGTCCTCTTGATAGCCGTCTGGGCAGCCGTCCGGGCGACCGGTTTGAGCGGTCATCTGCACCTTCCTTGTCCAATGAAGCGCTGGAAGCCGCCGGGCCGGTGGTCAGTTCGCGCTATGGGGCGCCCTCGGGGGCCGCTGCTTTAGAGGCGGTTACCGGGGCTGCTGATCCGGCTGACCCTGTCCAGGTCAATATGGATGCATTGTTGAGCCTTCCGGGGCCTGGTGCGTCGTTGGCTCCCCCTAACGGTGCCGGTGGAGTGCTCGCTATCTACGCCAATCAGGGAGGGCCGGGTAATATTCCCCCTTATGTGGTCAATTTTGGTCACGGATCGGTGGAACTGGCAGCATCTGACTTTCAGATCATCGCCCAGGCAGCGAAGGCCGCAGTTGAGCTTGGGGGGATCATTCGGATTGTTGGTCATTCCTCCAGCCGGACGGGCGATTTGAATTTGGCTAAGCACCTGCTGGCAAATTTCAAGGTTTCGCTTGATCGGGCGACAGCGGTGGCGAATGCGCTGATCGGGAGCGGGGTTGATCCGGCACGGGTGTTTGTTGAGGCCAAAGGGGACGCTGTTCCGGTCTATTATGAATCCATGCCTGCCGGGGAAGCGGGAAACCGGCGCGCCGAAATATTTATTGAATAGTCGGTTATTTCCGGCGGTTTCGGTCATTTATTGACTGTTTTTGGCTGTATTCAACGGATTGTCTTTGTACCGTGGCGCTATTGTTTTACCCAAAATCTGGCCGCATCTACCGCCGCTGGTTTTTTCTGAGCTATTCAGCCGGAGTTCGTTCGAGATGACTGAGGAATTTCATCGTATCAAGCGCCTCCCTCCTTATGTTCTGGAGGTCGTTAACCGTGCCAAGGCGAAGGCGCGGGCGGAAGGCCGGGACATTATTGATTTTGGTATGGGCAATCCGGACATGCCGACACCCCAGCACATTGTTGACAAGCTGGTGGAAACCGTCGCGGACCCCCGCACGCACCGCTATTCAGCCTCCAGGGGCATACCAGGGCTGAGACGCGCTCAGGCGGCCTATTATGAGCGACGGTTCGGGGTGTCGCTCGACCCGGAAACGCAGGTTATTGCCACACTTGGCTCAAAGGAGGGGCTGGCGAACCTGGCGCAGGCGATTTCGGCACCGGGAGATGTGATCCTTGTCCCAAATCCCAGCTATCCCATTCATGCCTTTGGCTTCATTATTTCTGGCGGTGTTGTACGGCATCTGCCGGGCGAACCCGGTGAGGAATACCTGCGAGCCCTCAATCGTGCGTTGCGTCATTCAGTTCCTGCACCCTCAGCCCTTGTGCTCAACTACCCCTCAAACCCTACTGGTTTTGTGGCAACGCTCGACTTCTACAAGGAAGTGGTGCAGATCGCCAAGCAGCACAATCTGATTTTGATCTCGGACCTTGCCTATTCAGAGATCTATTTCGACGATACGCCGCCGCCTCCGTCCGTTCTGGAGGTCCCCGGGGCGATCGATATTGCGGTTGAGTTTACCTCGCTGTCGAAGACCTTTGCCATGCCGGGCTGGCGGATGGGCTTTGCAGTGGGCAATGAGCGGTTGATCGGCGC
>CAZNLO010000059.1:0-16530 GCA_964573935.1 uncultured Parvibaculum sp.
TCACCTTGTTTGAGACCGACGTGGTCACCGCGCCCGAGGTGGCCGGACAGGAATTGCTCAGTATCGCTGATGGCGGTGGCTGGATCGGTCCGTTTACGGCCAACCCTGCGGCGACGCAAGCGGGAAGTCTTGGGATCGACGTGATCTTCCCGCGCGGTCTCTATTACGCCAACGATGCCGGTGGGCTCGATACACGCAGCCTTCAATGGGAAGTCCAAGTCAGAAGTATTGATGACGATGGTGTGGCCATTGGTAGTTGGATCACCTTGGGCAGCGAGAGCTATTCTGCGGCCACCAATACGGCGCAACGCCAGAGCTTTAAATACGCCGTTACGCCGGGTCGATACGAAGTGCGCTTGCAACGGCTGGATACCAAGGACACCTCGTCTCGCGCCGGTCATGAAATCCGCTGGGGTGCGCTCAGGTCTTATCTGGACAGCGCCCAGGACTTTGGCGACATCACCCTGCTGGCGGTCAAGATGCGGGCCACCGATAATCTGTCGCAACGATCATCGCGCATGATCAATTGCATCGTCACCCGCAAGTTGCCGATTTGGGATTCTGTATCTGGGTGGAGTGCACCTGCGCCCACACGTTCCATTGCCTGGGCCTTTGCCGATGCCTGCCGATCCCAATATGGAGCCAAGCTGGCAGATGCACGTATTGATCTGAATGCCCTGGGCGTCCTTGATCAAACCTGGGCTGATCGCGGTGATAAATTTAACGGGGTCTTCGATAGTTCCATGACGGTGTGGGAGGCGCTTAATCGCATCGCCCGTTGTGGCCGCGCCGTGCCGATCCTGCAAGGGGGTATCGTTCGTATCTTTCGGGATGCTGCCCAGACACTACCCATTGCCATGTTTGGTCCCCGCAATATCGTCAAAGGATCGTTTAAAATTCAATACATTATGCCGGGCGAAGAAACGGCGGACTCCGTGACCGTCACTTTCTTTAATGCCCGCACATGGAAGCCCGATGAGGTTACGGCGGCGTTGCCAGACAGCGCCATTGAGAAACCCGCCAAGGTCTCTTTGTTTGGCTGCACCGGCGAGGCTCAGGCTCAACGAGAAGGTCTCTACATGGCCGCCGACAACCGGTATCGCCGCAAGTTGGTCTCATGGTCGACGGAACTGGAAGGAATGATCCCAACCTATGGCGACCTAATTGTCGTCACCCATGATATGCCACACTGGGGACAAGGTGGAGAAGTGGTGGCCTGGGATGACCAGGCACAGTTATTGACGCTGTCAGAACCGGTTGTCTGGGAACTCAATACAACGCATTACATCGCCCTGCGTCGTCGGGATGGCTCCCTTGCCGGACCGTTTGCAGTGGAAGCTGTAGCCGGAAATGACCGGCAGGTTCACTTGCTAGAAGTGATTGATATTACTCCCTACACAGACACTTCGGAAGAACGCACCCATTTTGCCTTCGGGGTGGGCGATGCTTGGGGCACCAAGGCCCGGGTGATTGCCGTTAAACCTCGAGGCGAGCATGTGGAAATTACCGCTGTTGCTGAGGACGTTCGCGTTCACGAAGCCGATCTCACCGCTTAATTAATCTCTAAATCTAAAGGAACAAAATAATGAACCGACCGTCCATGGAGGACGGGCATGTCCGCATGCCCGAAGAGGAGTTTGAAGAACTTCTGGAACTAGCTGCAGAGCGTGGGGCCAAACGGGCTCTTGCCACTGTCGGCCTGATTGATGAACACGCCGCCAGTGATATTCGCGATTTGCGGTCACTGCTGGGGGCGCTGCGCGTCGCCAAACATACCGCCTGGTCGACGGTCATCCGGCTAATCACCACCGGGTTGATCCTCGCCCTCATGGCTGGCGTGGCTATCAAGCTTAAATTGTTTGGAGGGATGCAGTAATGCCGAGTTTTTCTGAAAAATCATTGGCCCGGCTCACCACCTGCGATTCCCGTTTGCTGCGGGTGTTCCAACAGGTCGTTGATGATTTTGATTGCACCATCATTGAAGGGCACCGGAATGAGGAACGCCAAAACCGGATGGTGGATGAGGGGAAAAGCCAGGTTCGCTGGCCGGATGGCAAGCACAACACGAAGCCGTCATTGGCCGTAGACGTCTGTCCCTATCCTGTTGTTTGGGATGACCGGGAGCGCCAGACGCTGTTTGCCGGTTACGTGCTGGCAACTGCCAAGGCCATGGGAATTGATCTGCGCTGGGGCGGTGATTGGAATCGTGACACCGAGGTTCGCGATAACTCGTTCGACGATTTGGTTCATTTTGAAATTGTGGGGAAATAGGCTATGTTTGGAAAAATATTTGGATCGATTGTCGGTGGCGGAGTGGTCTCTGCCGCTGAGGGTGTTGCCAACATCATTGACCAGTTTGTTGAAACCGATGATGAAAAGCGTGCCGCCGAGATTATCAAGGCCAAGATGATGATGAAGCCCAGTCTGGCTCAGATTGAGCTCAACAAGATTGAGGCTGGGCACCGCTCTATTTTTGTTGCGGGTTGGAGGCCGTTTATTGGTTGGGTTTGTGGCTTTGCGCTTGTCTGGCACTTTATCCTATTTGACCTGCTGAATTGGGTGACAGTGAACTTCTTTCCCCATGTGACAGAATTGCCAGAGCTGTCCGGGACCGAGACACTTGTCACCGTACTCCTGTCGTTGCTTGGCTTGGGGGCTATGCGGACGGCAGAGAAGTTTGGCGGACGGGCAAAGTAATTCGTCATCATAAAGATTGCGCCAAAACTGCATTATCATGTTGAAATTAAACGAATAATACGCCTGTGTGGAACAAGAATCCATACAGCGGAAAGGAGGCGTGCGTGACGCCAAAATATCCTAATATCAGAGTGAAATTATCGGATCATGATGGTAATGCTTTCATGGTTCTCGGTTTATGCCTGCGTGAGGTAAAAGCAGCGGGATTAGCGAAGGATGAAATGACCGCCTTTCGCGAAGAGGCTATGAAGGGTGATTATGACCATCTGATTCGCACAGCCTTGCGCTGGTTCGAGTGCGAGTAAGGCGTTCATAATTTGTGCCAATTTTGGCGTTTTCTAACTACGATGCTTCGGCATAGGTCGCGGAAAAAATAGTCTCAGATAGCCATTTCTTGAAAGACGGATTATCGCTGAACTGCTTAAATAACTCGGTGTGGTCAGACAGCAGTTCGATAACGGCCCGCTCCAAAGCCTTGTCATGTTCAATCCGGGCGTTCTGCTTATCCGAGTTTTTCATTGCGTTCTGATAAGCCTTGTCGGCGGCAACTTTCGTCGGCAACTCCTCAGCAATAACCTTTCCAATTTTGTCGATATCCTTCCAGGCAATGTTCCCAAACATTTCGTTGAAGGTCTTGAGGATGTTACTGAGCAAGTCTAATTCTGGTTCGGGTTTGCCCCCACCACCGCCGATTGGAACGGGATCGATCTCCGCGTCGGCATCGGGAAGAATAATAGACATGGAAGCCTGTGCTTCTACGCGATAACTGTCCATATCGATGGCTTCGAGGATGCCCTTTGACAGGTCTTCTTCCTTCGGTGCCGGTAGTTTTGGCGTCAGGAAATTCAGGAAAATCGAAAGTTTCTCCCACTCCGCATTGGAGAACGGTAGAATGGCGGCGAGAAACCCATAGGTTCGTGTGAAAGTCTTTGCCTTGCCTTTGAAATCGACCTGGCCGTCTTCGTCCAAATCTGCCGTATAGGCTGCAACACAAACATCTAAAATAGGGTCAAGCCTATCTCTGTCAGCACCGCTGAGGTATAGGGCTACTAAATCTTCCACCTGGGTCCACGAAAAGACCTGATATCCTTCAAGGCCTGCCTTTAGGTCGTGCAGCTTGTTGGGGTCGGTTTCGTCGCTGAGAATCGTTGTTCGGTAATAGTCTTCGAAAGAGGCTTTTATCCCGTCCGCATCATTCATGAAGTCCAGCACGAAAGTGTCGTGCTTCTTTGGATGTGCCCGGTTGAGGCGCGACAGTGTTTGCACCGCCTTGATGCCAGACAGTGTTTTGTCAACGTACATGGTGTGGAGCAACGGCTCATCGTAGCCGGTCTGAAACTTGTCAGCGACGATCAGGAAGCGGTACGGGTCCTGCTGAAATTTCTCTTCAATCTTATTGCTGGGGAACCCGTTGAGTGAGGATTCGGTCACCTTCTGCCCGCCATATTCATGTTCGCCTGAAAAGGCAACGATGGGCTCGTAGGGGCTCTTGCGCTCTTTCAAATAAGTCTGGAAGGCATGGAAGTACTGGATAGCGCGTCGAATGCCGCTGGTCACCACCATGGCCCGTGCAGCACCACCGATCTTACGTTGGGCGATCACCTGGTTGTGAAAGTGGTCGACCATGATTTCCGCTTTTTGGCGAATGGCATGGCCATGAGATTCGACGTAACGCCGCAGTTTTTTTTGTGCACGCTTGGCATCAAACTGGGGGTCGTCCTCTACCGTTTTCAAGAGGCGGTAAAAGCTATCGACCGGCGTATAACACTTCAGAACGTCAAGGATAAAGCCTTCCTGAACGGCTTGCTTCATCGTGTAGCTATGAAATGGAAGGTGTTTGACCTTTCCTCCTTCGGCTGTAACGGCGACGCCAAAAGTTTCCAGCGTTTTGTTTTTAGGCGTTGCGGTAAACGCAAAATAACTCGCGTTCGGCAGGACCTTTCTAGCTTCCATAAGGCGATTGATCGTATCTTCAGTCGTCTCGCCTTCCTCCTCGGCACCGTTGGCGGCAAGGGCAATGTTCATTTTTGCCGATGTTCGTCCTCCCTGACTGGAATGGGCTTCGTCAATAATGATTGCGAAGTTTCGCCCGCGATGGGCATCGCCGATTTCGTCGAGGATGAAAGGAAACTTCTGCACCGTGGTGATGATGATCCGTTTGCCCTGTTGCAGGAAAGTTCTAAGTTGCTGCGACCCTTCCGTCACAGCCCCGACAATCGAAGAAACCTGCGCGAACTGCTTGATGGTGTCGCGGATTTGTTTGTCCAGCAGGCGACGATCAGTCACAACAATAATGGTCTCGAAGATTGGCTTGCCTTCATTCTCCAGACCGATCAACTGATGACCAAGCCAGGCGATGGAGTTACTCTTGCCCGACCCGGCTGAATGTTGGATCAGATATCGCTGGCCAGCACCATTGGCTTGGGCATCGGACAGTAGTTTTCTAACCACGTCCAGTTGGTGAAAACGCGGAAAGATCTGCTTGGGTGGCTTCTTCTTGCCCTTGTCGTTCTTCTCCACAACCACCTGGGCGTAGTTTTCGAGAATATCGGTCAGGTTCTGCTTGGCCAGAACCTCTTTCCACAAATAGTCGGTCTTGAGCCCGTCCGGGTTGGGCGGGTTGCCCGCACCATCGTTCCAGCCTTTGTTGAATGGCAGGAACCAGGATGCTTTACCTTTTAGGTGGGTGCACATACGCACTTCGTGATCATCCACGGAGAAATGCACGACACAACGCCCGAACTGAAACAGCAGTTCTTTCGGATCCCGGTCGCGCTTGTACTGTTCTATCGCGTCTTCGACCGTCTGTTTGGTCAGGCTGTTTTTCAATTCAAACGTGGCGATGGGCAGACCGTTGATGAAGATAGCCATATCGAGCGACAGTTTGGTTTCATCCTTGGAATAATGCAGTTGGCGGGTAACGCTGAAGACATTGGCCGCAAACAGTTCCACTGCCTTTGCATTGTCGGGTGATGGGGTGCCATAGAAGAGTTCGACCGAGGCAGGGCCGTGTTTTAGGCCTTTGCGCAGCACGTCGATAACGCCGCGCTTGGCGATTTCTCCCTGCAGGCGGTTCAAGAACTGAAAGCGCCTCGTGCCATCTTCGGCAATACCCATCGCAGCAAATATTTCTGGTTGGGTCGTTTCCAGAAAGGTTAGCAGTTTGGCCAGGTCAACCGCATGGTCGCGGTCAAAGTCCGTCGAATCCCCGGCGACATAGCCAGCCTCGTTAATCAACGATTGGACAATCAGGGTTTCCAGACCCTTTTCACTGGTATCAGTCGTCGGCATCGGCCCCCTCCATCAATTCGTTTTCTTCCAATTCTTCGTCGAGGTCAGCATCGTCCTCGCAAGTGGTGCCCGTTGTTGGCAGGGCGATCTCAACATTCCGCACATCAATTTTTCCGGTTACAACATCAGCTACCAGTCGTTCGCGGTATTCTCTGATAAGGGTGATTTCTTGTTGTGCCTTTGCAATGGCAGAATCAAATGCTGTTGTTTCTTCTTGAATGAAATCTATTATCCTCTGTTGCTCAGAACTATCCGATGGCACAGCAATATGGATTGTTCCGAGCTTAGTTTCCGATATGGCTGGGTATGATACACCAATGGAATTTTTAGTTACCCGTTCTATGAACGAACTGCTTTGAAGAATATAGCCAAGAAGTTTCGGGTTTACCTCTTTGACAGGACGGAGAACGGCGAAGCCGGTTGAGGCAATAAGATTGGGCCAATCTTCGCCTATGTAGTAGACAGCTTTCAGGTAAGTGCGAACAGTCGAAAGAAGGGTGTCGCCTTTTTGAACAATCTGGCGAGCCCTTGAAGGGGCTCCTTCAAAACGCATCCTCTCGGGCTGGGATGTCAAAAATCCTGTTCCAACGCTACCAATGTCGAGGTAATCGAATTCGTAGTCGGGGGCAGTTTTGTCACTAAGCTTCTTTGCGCCCTCCTGTACCCAATGTTTTAGCGGTTTCACCTCCCAATGCTCAGGAACCTCTGGCATCCAGTCGATGTCTGTTGGCTTCATCGGGGCATCTGGATCAAGACCGCGCGTGATCGCCTGATTGATGATTGCTTGCTTTTGCTCATTCAACAGCCCGATCAGCTTCCGCTTGATGCGGACGAGGCGGGTAGTAAGTTGGCCATGCGCATCGAGGAAATTAGCAATTGAGAATTGCTCTTCCGTCGGCGGAAATGCCGATGGCATCTGTTTGAATTCATCCCAATATAAGCGATTGCGATCAGACACTATGCCGCGTGAGAACTTATTGACCTCGCGCATGTAGTCGGCGGTGCGGAACAGATAACTGTAGTAACGTGGCTCAACTTCCGGGAAAGGGCGTGCGACAACGTAGGCGGGGCTAATTAATCCATCTGCGGGGGCAACGCCAACTGCCCCTTGCCACATGCGCATCATGTTGTAGGCGATGTCACCCTTGGCAGCGCGTTTATACTTACTGCGGTCAGTCATTTGCTGTTTGCGTGTTCCGTTATCCATATCCCGAATACGAACTCCGGTCCGGAGTGAAACCTCCATGATGGACAGTTCTTCAAATCCTGTGTCATTGCGTTGTGCAAAAAGACGCCCATTTCTCCGCACATCCCAATGTTCAGGAACTTTTCCAAGCCATGGCAGCCCGCTTTCACGATATCCTGGATACGGTTTTAGACCATTTTTGCGGTTTGACTCGTTGGGTTTTGGTGATTGACGATCCATGGTTACCTGCCGATTTGTTGGTTGATCGAAGAGCGATGGCTGAGGCATGCCGAAGGCTGAATCTGGTTGAGTGTTTGGTATGGTCTGATTGTTGGCCTCACCCGCATCGACCGCTTCGATGGGGGCATCAAAGAGTAAGAAACGTTCTATGAGCAAGGGCTCCACGAGCATCAGGTTTTCGGCGTCTTCGCTTTTGAGAATTTCGCGCAGTTCCATCAGCAATCGCCCCAGCACGTTCATGCCGACGAGGGTTCCGTCCTCTTCGACCTTTGCGCCCCAAAAGTCGTCCTTGCGTGACCGTTCGACGATGGGCCGGTCATGGGTTGCCAGCAGAAGCCGTCCAAATTCACGCCAGTTTTGCGCCAGCTTCACCCGTAGGCTCCAGCGCATAATCTTCACCCGCACGGCATCCCAATCCGGTCGGGATTGATTGCGATAGGGTTTGCTCCGCATCTTCGCCGTCATCGGGCTATGCTGATCGATGATCAGGCGCTGCACATCAGGCATGTGGGGAAACCGACAGGCCTGATAGAGGGCCTCAGAGGTCCGAATCCGAACCCCATTGATCCGTAACGGGTAGCCAGGAGCCATATTCGACAAACCACCAAACCGCTCCTTCGTCTTCAAAAAGACGACGCTTGCAGCAGGGTCATATGTGCGAACTTGGCTGGCTTGGGACACGATTATATGCCCCCTCTAAATAGTCGCTCGACGCGACTGTCAGCATTTGTTTTCCGAGGAAACAACGGATACCAAGGATTTCCAACCCAAAATGCCAAGGCTGTATTGTTGGGGCAATTCCGATATGTGACGAGGGTTGAGCCGAAACCGAGCGTCTCCAGATATGAGTGCCCGAGAGGCCGCTCTATTTCAGGCAGGTTCGGGCACATCTGTTGAATTCGGGCTCCTGCTTTCAGAAATTCTTGCTCCAGTAGTTGACGCCCAACGTCGCTAGAAAATATATTCAGTATTCCTGTCTGCCCAGCCATTCGAAGAACAGGTTGATGTTGCATATTGCCAACGTGAGCAAGGGTTATGGGCTCATTGGGGATTTCAACAGGCCAAAGAATATCCGATGAATTCCGGTGAAATTTTCTATTCTCGATCATTGCTAACCGCCACCATTTTATGTTGATGGTTTTTCCTGCATCTCTAGCGGCGCTGATGATTTTATCGCGGTTATAATAGTATCCCTCATGAATGGCGATTACCAAAACATGCAAGGTGGCTTGCTGGGGAGCGTCATTAGCTATCCAAGAAGTTAGGTCATTCTTTACTCTCCCACCTGTGAAGATCGCATCGTCAATATAAATAAACGTGTCGCCTCCACCTCCACATTCGGGAACGCCAAATCCTAGCTCTGCGTTCAAAATGTCATTGAACATGGACAGCAAGTCATGCTGACTGCTGCCCCCTTGCTGAATATCAAGAAAATTAGCCGCTTTCCAAAAAGTGTTTGGATCATTGCCTACCAGGCCGTCGTTCCTGATTAACCCTGTTAGAAATGTGCTAACTTTCTGTTTGTTGAAATAGGTTTGTTTCAGCACATGATCCATTTCGCGTAGGATTGGGAGTTGTGCTGCCGCATCGAACTGGTTCACCCAACGCTCTACGTGATCAGGCGTTGGTGCAGGTATTTCGCCAGCGCGGTAGTCAGCCGTTGTTGCCGCAATCGAGGCGAGCAGGTCAGTCCGTTCGGTCATGATATCCCCATCTCATTTCACAGCCCCTCAAAATAGGTTTTGATTTTCTGGGCCATTAGTTGGCGACGCTGTTCCAGGAAGTCATCGAAATCTGGTGTATCGCCGTCGAGAAGATTTTCTGGTAGGCAGCTCATGCGAAGGTTGGCCCGCATTTCATCAGGTTCAGTGATGCCGCCATACTTTTTAGCACCACCGTTACATTGCTCCGCTAACTCGGCGAAATACACCTCTGGCGGGGTGTCCCCGATGGCAATGTTGATTTCGCTCTGTGCTCGCACAAAATTGGCGATTTGATTGTACCGCCCACGCGTCAATCCTTGTTTCTTTAGGTGATTGCGGGGGTAGATGTGGTGTACATCGCTGCGATTTAATAACAAGTCCCGGACCGAAATGTCGCGAGAGAGGAAGCCAAGGTCGCCAAGTTTTGCCTGTGCAGCCTGATAGACGATGAAGACAGGGTTTGAAGATGATGAGGTGTCCATATCTTGGGGCAAAAGGGCATCCCAAAAGCTCTCAGACATTTCTGCATCGATTACGGTGTTCACATAATCGCTTAAACCATGTGTATCGATTTGACGAATGTCATAATCAAAAGCGCTTTCAGGGCTTCCTGAATATCGACCGCGAAGGACGGACATCACGTACCACCGCCGGACCAATCGTTCCAAATCGGCGGCTGGCATTCCCTCAGCCCTGCCTTGCAGGTAGGCGATATAGGCAAAATTAACGGCGTTTTGGCTGCGTATCATGCGAGAGGTGACAAAACCGGCTGATCGGAGAATCATCGTTAGCCGGTCGAAATGCGTCTTGCTCATAAAATTGAGGACGCCTGACTTTAGTTTGGCGAAAGATTCCTCGGCAATCTCTTCCTCGTAACGCTTGGTCTCGAAGTTGCGGCCGGACAGAAGGGCAACGAGATCCTGTAGTTTGCCGCGTCGAAATTCGGAAGTGAACGCCACACGCAGCATGTCTGTGTATGACGGGTCGTAAAGGTCGTCGTTAACGTCTTTTAACCAGCGCATTTTTGGCAGGAATTCCGACGCAGCAAACGCCTTGTCTCCCTTTTCGATACGTGCCAGGAATTCAGGTGCAACGGCAAGATGGCAGAAGTAATCTATGGCCTTGCGGAGCAGGTTGCCGTCGTAGGTGTCATTTGATGCGATTTTCGACATGGCAAAGTCTGCCTGGCTTAGGGATGCTCCTGCCGAATTCACGCGAATGAAAATTTCGGTTACTGTTTCAATGTCCAGGTCCTCTGCGAGCTCGATGATACCGACGTGGTTGTTGATGATCATGCGAACCCGTTCGAGGATAAGAGACACTTTCTTGCGATCCGCATTCGGATTTCGATCAGTGTAATTATCCGTAAGTTCTGTCAAGCTGGCGTCAGGCGCAAAGACTTCCGCAAGATCGGGGATCCAAGCGACATCCTTTTGAATAGCGGGGTTTGACACTTCGAACCGTTCTTCTACGGGATGAAAGGCGATGCGGATGCGGACGGTTTCGTAATCTTTGGTCAGCACCTCATGCCCGAGCAGCGCCGCCATCAAGGCGGTGACTCTCTGCTGGCCATCGATCAAAATTCGCTTTCCAGATGAGGTGGAACCGTCTTTTAGGCGCACCGACGGATTACGCCAGGAGATCAAATAACCAACTGGATAGCCTTGGTATAGCGAGTCCAGCAGATTACGAACCTTGGTCGCGTCCCAGACGAAGGGGCGTTGGATTTCTGGTATAGCAATCTCACCGGATTTCACCCAGGTGAGAAGTGTTTCGATTGGATGGGGGGTGACGGAATAGCGTTGGGTCGCCATGATTAGTTACCTCCAACCAGAACGTCTTCAAGCAGACCTTCGGTTTCTTTCTCAAGGGCGCGAATGTCAGCTTCGATATCCTTTAGGGGGCGAAGTGGTTGCGGTTTGTAGAAGTGTTTGGTGAATGAAATCTCGTAACCTATGACGGTCTTGGAATTCACGATCCATGCATCCGGCGCGTGCGGAAGAACTTCTCGGCGAATGAATGCCTCGATTCCTCCTTCTTCTAAAATCGGCACCTGTTCGGTGTCTCGCGATTCTGTGTCGGGTTCATACTCGACAGCGACTGCTTTGCCGTCGACGGTTTTGTGATAACTGCCGTGAAGTGCATCATGTTCGGCGTTAGTATCGGTCTTGGCCTTGGCGGTTTTTTTGATGACGGGTGCCGCGTCGGGATCTTTTACGCCAAGCGCTGTCATGAGCAGTTTTTGGCGTTTGCTCGTCATGCGAATGCCCTGCATTTTTGCTTCTGCCGCAATCGCGTCCTTAAATAGATTGAAGTCGTTGTGAGGCCCATCACCAAGCTTCGTTATCAGGCTTTCAACAAGGCCAATTAGGACCTCCTCAGATGCTTCTGTACTGGCGTTTCTGAACTTCCGCATTGCGCCCTTTGAAAGATCAACTTTCAATCGCAATGGGCGGTCTACCGTAACTTTCCAATAACCAAAGGCCTCGTTTGGAAAGATTTTTGACTGTTCACTTTCTTCGCCATTAAGGATTGCGTCACAGATTTTTTTGATGTCATCAGGCTCAAGCTTGCAATTCTTTTTGCCAAGATTTTTTCGAAGAGGCTTGAACCAACCCGTCGCATCAACGAGCTGTACCTTGCCGCGCCGCTCAGGTGCCTTGCGGTTGCTCAGGACCCAAATGTAGGTGGCTATGCCCGTGTTGTAGAAAATATTCAACGGCAGGGCGATGATGGATTCGAGCCAATCATTCTCAATGATCCAGCGGCGCACGTTGCTTTCGCCGGAACCTGCGTCTCCTGTGAACAGGGATGAGCCATTGTGCACCTCGGCGATGCGGCTGCCGAGTGGTGACTCTTTCTTCATCTTGTACAGCATGTTCGCCAGAAACACCATTTGGCCATCACTGGACCGTGTGATTAGGCTATATTCAGCATCTCCATCATGTTCGATAATGAAACGCGGGTCACGGATATCCTTTTTGCCGCCCATGCGCTCCAGGTCTGTTTTCCACGATTTTCCATAGGGCGGGTTGGACAGCATGAAGTCGAACTCCCGCGAGGGGAAGGCATCAACTGACAGGGTTGACCCGAATTTCAAATTCTCGGCTTCGACACCTTCGCCCTTCAGGATCAAGTCTGCCTTGCTGATGGCGAAAGTCTCGGGGTTGACCTCTTGGCCGTATAGGTGAACCGAAACTTCCTTGCCGTGGTCGGAGGCAAGTTTGACAAGGGTTTCTTCAGCCACAGTCAACATGCCACCTGTGCCGCAGGCCCCGTCATATACGAGATAGGTACCAGATTGGATGGCGTCTGCTATGGGCATGAAGATCAGGTAAGACATCAACTCCACCACATCGCGTGGAGTGAAGTGTTCACCTGCTTCTTCATTGTTCTCTTCGTTGAACCGCCGTATCAATTCCTCGAAAATTGTCCCCATGGAGTGATTGTCGAGTCCCGACAGACGAACCGATTCGTCCTGATGAAGGACGGGTTTTGGGCTGAGGTTCACCGTTGGATCAAGGAATTTTTCAATAAGGAAACCCAGAACATCAGCTTCCATAAGCGTTGGTATCTGATTCCTAAACTTAAATTTTTCCAAGATTTCCTGGACGTTCGGTGAAAACCCGTCGAGATAAGCTTCGAAGTCGGCCTTGAGTTGTTGGAGCTTGGCTCTATTGGAGAGATCGCGGAGGCGAAAGGGGGAGGTGTTGTAAAATGCTTCTCCAGCCGCTTGGCACAGCGCAGCGTGCTGGTTGGCAACATTAGCCTTGTCGAGCTGCTCCTTCATTTTAAGGACGGCATCTTTAGTCGGCTCTAATACTGCATCCAAACGCCTAATAACCGTCATGGGAAGAATGACGTCCCTGTATTTCCCTCGAACATATACGTCTCGCAGCACATCGTCTGCGATGTTCCAAATGAAATTGCTGATATTCAGGCTGCTCACGTATTTTTCTCCCCATTAATCTTGATCGGCAGCGATTTTTTTTTGGTGGTTTATCCACTGATCAAGGTCTGATTTCATAAACCGCCATGCGCCTGCCACTTTAAAGCCTGGTAGCTTACTGCGCTGCACCAATCGGTAGACTGTTTTTTCGTCTACGTTCAGGTAGCCAGCAACATCGCGGACGGTCATGGCTTGGTCTGGGATATCAGACATATTTGGCCCTCATTAGATTTTTAGACCATAGCAGGGAAAACTAGGGTAAACTAGTCCAATCACAAATTGAATGGTTGTTTTCGTATCGTCCTGCACTATCGAGCAAAATCTGGTGTTGTATATTGCTGGTTTGGCAGATGTTCTGTGCGTTAAACATGCTGGAATAGTGCCGATTGTGCTCTGAAATCGCGCGTCAGGGATAGGGGTGGAGGTGCTTTTTTGCCCTGACGCGCCGGACTGGACGAGATTGACATCTATTGGACGATCTCGCGGCAACCGATGCACAAATCATGAAGCTACTTGTAAGCGATTGATGCTTTAATCAATTATAGTAATTCAAACTCGATCTGACAGTTGCCGGGTAACCTGTGTTGTCCTTTTCGGGTTCAGATGAGATAGTTATTGAATCTCTGGGCAAACCAAGCGCCATCAATATATTTTCAACCGCTTTTCTAGGATTAGCATCCTTGCCAGATGCCCAAGAATCGATTGTGTCCCCGCAGACCTCAAGTTGGCACCATGTATTGACGTCCAGATGTTCGCAAAGAATTTCCAGTCCATCTAGTTCTTCTTTTTCATCGGGGGGCGAAACCAAAGTTAGGTAGGTGGGGAAGGCCGAAAGTATGTTATCCGTTGGCAACGAACAAATTCTAGATATTTCGTCGATAATATACTGTTTGTCTGACGGATCTAAAAATGCGGACACAGGAAACCCAGCATCCAAATATTTTTGATAGAACCTTCTGTGGTGCATATTGTTCGTCAAATTCCTTATCAGTCCCGTTACATCCTCTCTATCCTCGTTCCGGCAGGTTGGCGTCCAGTAAACTGGGTATCCTAAAAGAAAAATCTCAGAATGATATAGTTCGTGCATCATTACGGCAGCCGGATCGTGTGATTTGTTCAAACCGATTTTGACTCCATTCTCTGAGGGAGTTGTTTTCCATACTCCAGGCCGGTCAGGGTCCATGTGGTAGCAAAAGGTGATTTTGTCTGGAAAGTCGTGGTTGAGCCGTTCGTAGAAGTCTTTGACCGTAGAGTTTAAAAATGCTTCATCCCGATGCTCATTCGCCTTTGCTTCAAAAGACATTGCGGGTACTGGGTTTGGATTTTTCATTACTGATGCCTAAATGTGTTCATTCGCTTTCGTTATCACGAATTTCTGCTCGTGCCTGGAAATTTAAGTGACATTAACAATCTATGACATTCAAGCGAAATTTCCTTATTCCATGGGCAGAAATCTCACTTTGATGACGACGCGATGCGTGATCTGATGCGGTAAACCGTCAATCGGCGCTACACGTTTCAGCTGAAGTCGGAGGATCAACAATTTCAGAAACTGATGGATCGTTGAGCATCCGTCACTGAGAAATGGGATGATACTGAGTTGGATAAATTTTTTCTGCAAGCAATCAAGCACTATCAGGAAATTGAGGACAGGGAAGAGTGAGCTGCAGGTAATTGAATCTCATTAACACGAAGCACCCGAAGAAATGAAAGATTTCAAATTGTCCATATCATAGCGTATTCGATTGCCGACTTTGACGAATTTGGGACCGACTTTACGCCAGCGCCAGTTTTCCATCAGGCGAGGGGCCACATTAAGATACTTGGCAGCCTGATCAGACGTTAGAAACGTTGGGGCCACCACTCTGGTGCCAAGGATGGCATTGCTCGGTCGCCGTTTTGTCTTTTTGGTTGTTTTGGGCTTGGTGTCCAAATTCATGAGGTCCCCAAGGACATCCGTCACGGTGCTGGCGGCCTCGGTCATTGGACCAGCCATTAAATGGGCGTAGCGGGCAGTGGTCTGGACCTGAGAGTGGCCTAGCAACCGACCAATCATGGCGAGGCTCATGCCCTTGCTGACCGCGAAGGAGGCGAAGCTATGGCGTAAATCATGGATGCGGACATCCTCTATCCCGGCCAACTTTCTGAAGCGTCGCCATGGCTTTTGGACATTGTCCAGGTGGCAACCTTCTATTAGCCCCCAAATTACATATGGGTTGTCTGCCGGTCGCGCTGGATGGGCGTGGATTTCATCAAGCAGGTTCATGACCGTGTTGCCCACATAGACGTATTTTGCCCCGGTTTTGGAATCAGGTAATTTCAGTACCTGCATTTTCTGGTCAATATAATCCCACTTTAATGAACGGATTTCACCAAGGCGGCAACCTGTGAGCAGAAGTAACTGGATGCAATAAACGGCGGCCAAATTTTCGTCCGGGTAAAGTTTCGTTTCATCCAAGACAGCGCTAAGGCGCTTTACTTCTTCCTCGTTGAGATATCGTTCTCTCGCCTTCGATGGATATTTTTTGATATGCCTTCGTGGGTTTGTATTGTCGTTACGCAGGCCCCACATTTCTGCAAGATTGAACATCTTGGATATAATCTCAAGGCCATGGTTCGCCTCGTATGGAGTCAGCCGTAATGAATGGTGAAACTCGGCCACGTCGGATCGTTGAACGTCTCTGATTTTCATATCGCCGAAAAATGGAATAATATGTTTATCAAGATAGCGTCTGTAGCCTGTGGCGGTGGACGTTTTGCAATGAGGCAGGACATGCTCTTCCATATAGCGTTCAGCCAGGTCCTTGATAAAAAGCTCCTTGCGTCGGATTGACTTTTCTTTTTGCGGGTCTGAGCCCGCCTTGATTTTTCCAAGCAGGATGGTTGCCTGATTGCGAGCCATCTCAGTGGTGAAAATGCCATGTGCGCCGATGGCCACACGCTGGATCTTTTTGTGCACCATGTATTGGACATAATAGGTCTTTTTGCCACCCGGCGTAATGCGAAGGCAAAATCCAGCGAGGCGGTCATCAAAGAGAAAGTAAGGCTTCTTTTTTGCGGCTGCTTGTTCAACGATGGTTTTCGTAATTTTGGGCATGATAAGCTTACACTAGTTAGAGTTATGGTGCGTGTAAGTTTGCGTGAAACCCGCGTATTATCAAGTAGTATCAATGTGTTAATGTGGTGCAGAGAAAACAAAATGGATTACGAGAATTACTGCGTATGGTGATGAAAACCGTGCACTAATAATGCACTAAATGAAGCGAATGTTCCTGCGAAAGCTGGCGAAGGTGAGAGTGGTAGCATTTACTTTCTGGATTCGGATTGCGGCCAGATATCAAAAGGTTAGCGAAAAGGTGAGGGGTGGTAAGTGGCGATTAGAACCTTAAAAACAATGCCCCAGGACCAACTCATAACCTGAAGGTCGTAGGTTCAAATCCTACCCCCGCAACCAAATCCAAGTC
>CAZNLO010000060.1:0-16399 GCA_964573935.1 uncultured Parvibaculum sp.
GAGAATGATCGCCGCCACTTCCTCCGTATGCCCTATCCGTATTGCGTAAATGGGCAACATGTTGAAGACGTTGGTTTCCGTTGCACCGTACACAAGCCCGGCAAGAGTGGCGGCGGGTGCCACGGTTAGAAAGGCGAGAAGGCCACGACTTGGCTTTTCTGTTACCTGGGGCGCCAAGGAGCGCGCCAACACGATGGGGATGCCGGAGAGGAGGGTCAAAACGCTGACCACCAGAAAGGGGCTGAGCCCGTCTGGGCCCACAGTTAACAGCACGACCGGCCCGACTGCGAACCCGGCAGAGAGCACTGTTCCGTAAATGCCCATGAGCATTCCGCGGTTTTTGTTGTCTGCCAGTTGGTTGACCCAGAATTCACTGACAACGAACAGTCCGGTAAGGGCAAGGCCGTTCACGAAGCGGATGGGAAACCAGGCCCACACACTGGGAAAAATGAAATAGAGCGGCATACAGGTGGCTGACACAACCAGGCAGACGAGAAGGAAAGAGCTTGTCGATACCCGACGTAACAGAGGCGAGATAAACGGGGTCGCGACCAGTGCGGCGAGAGCCGGCATGGCCGTGTTGAGACCGATGAGTGTGGTCGAGACTTCTTGGCGTTCCAGCAGAATGGCGAGCAGTGGGATGGAGACGCCGAGGCCGATGCCAACCGAGGTGACGCAGGCAATGGCAGCAGCGAGGCTTATTCGCCTGTCGCGTTGGCTTAGTTCATCTGATGCCGCTGGCGCATTGGCCATGGTCTCATGATCCTTCGTGAAACTTCGATGAGAAAATGTGTCAGCGCTGTTTGGGGGTAAGCACGCGCGGGCTTGCTTTCAGATAACAATAGAGGGGTGGCAATGTCCAGTGTTTGCCTTTCCCCTGCTGGCTTAACTCTTCCAGAATAAACTCTGTCACATCAATGATTGGGAGTTTGAGTGCCTGGGAGAGGGGGTACCAGTCTAGTTCCTCCAGTTCGCCACTTCCCTTGAGAGTTCCGCTCAGGGCGGATGCGGGGGCTTTGAAAAACCGGGCGTGAAAACGAACCGGGCTGTTGGTCGGTGTGATGGCGCGTGCCATGTATGAGACATGATGCAAAGCGGGTGCTACACCCAGATCACGAAACAGCCCCCATGTTTCCCCCTTTGTGGCGGCACCAATGTCACCTTTTTCGGCGAGGAGGAGGCCGGTCTCCTCAAAGGTCTCCCGCACGGCAGCCATGGCCAGGGCGAGGGTCTTTTTTTTGCCAGCACCTGTGTGTGCCAGATGAGGATGCTGCGTCAGGGGCGTTGCCGGTTTTGCAACATGGTCATGGGGATCAAGTTTTCCGCCGGGAAAAACAAAGGCATCCGGGATGAACGTCATTTTTGAATGGCGTCTGCCCATGAGGATGCGGGGCTCGGCGCCGCTATCATCCACGAACACAAGCGAGGCGGCATCGCGCGGCTTTACCTTTGATATAGGAAGGGCGGCGGTGGTGTTCATAGAGTATCTCTGATGGGCGAGGCCCCTCGGAAATGGACAAAGGGGACAGGGCGTCGCGCTTGGGCAGGCCGGGGCAGGGCGAGGCGTTCTTCCAGCTCGCTCAGGATCATTCTTGTGATGTTGGGGAGATCCAGGTCACGAGCCTCGTCAATTTCCAGCCAGTGAAGTTCCAGCAGTTCACCCGAAGCTCCGCCGGTGTCGTGCATGTCCCCTTTTATTTCCTCTGCATCAATGGTGAAAAAGCGTGTGTCGAAACGGCGCGTACGGTAGGGCGGCGTAATGGCTCGTGCGATAAATTCAATTTTTGACAGGTCGGGCGCGACAAGCTGATTGTAGTAAGCCTGCCATTCCGGGTTTTTCGTCTGATAGGGCGCGCTCACCTGTTTGCCGATAACAAGGCCGGTCTCCTCAAAGGTCTCGCGGATTGCTGCCATTGCAAGGCCCTGCGCTTTGGTGGCGCTGGGGCGGCCACGCATGCGGTCGAGCAGGCGTTTTTCAACGGGCGCGCGCAGTCCTTTGTGGGCTTTTACGCGGCTGTCGGCAGGGTCCATGCGGCCACCGGGGAAGACGAATTTGTTAGGCATGAATTTGTGACCGGCGGCACGTTTGCCCATAAGCACGCGAGGGCGCTTTGCGTCACGGCGTATGATGAGGAGCGTCGCTGCTTCCTTTGGCCGAATGGCTGTGGTTGTGTTGTTGCGGTATTCCTGGTCGCGGGATTTCTTTGGGTCGAAGGGTGCTGAATTTTTGGTGTTCTTGCTTGTAACTTTGGTCATAGGCTCCCTCACAGACACTTAAAGGACGTAGTGTGATCTACGTCCCTGGGCGCAATTTGCCCCGCCAGAACGGGCCTGTCCAGTCGGGAGGCATCCGCTGCGGCGGATCAGTCTTTGTGTCCGCCAAAGCCATGCATTCTAAGGGCCCACTGCATTCCGACGACGGCACCTTTGGTGACGGGGAGCAGGCTCAGGGAGAGGGCGATTATCATGGGCCCCCAGATAAGGGAGTGTATCCATATTTCGGGACGGTAGGCCATTTCCACCCATATCATCAGGGGCACGACAATATGGCCAACGATGAAAATCGTAAAATAGGGTGGAGCATCGTCGGCGCGATGATGCGACAGGTTCTGGGCACATATGTTGCAGGTATCGTTGATCTTCAGGTATTTGCGAAAAATAGGGCCTTTACCACATGCAGGACACTTGAGAGTTGCGCCACGGCGTAGTGCGCTCCAGACAGAGCGCGGGGCGTTTTCGTATTCGGCTGTTTCTGTCATGCTCGCTCTTTCGGTCATTCTTGCGTGCCCTAACCTGGGCGTTGATACAGGGGATGCCCATGCGGCAGGGTGACGCGTGTGTCCGTGGTTTACCTTCTGCCCCGCCCGCGTGATTTACTCCCACCCCCTTTGTAGCCGCCGCGCTTCCCTGGTCTCTTTCCAGAGTTCCTGCCGCGCTTCGCCCCTTTTACGACGATGCCGCCTTCGACGATTGTAAATTTCAGCCCTCCGGTCACGGGGGCGGCTTCTTCGAGCCGCACGCGTACCGGGTCGCCAATGCGAAAACGAAGCCCTGTGCGGTCTCCGATGAGGGCATGGCCGTCTTCATCATGGGTATAGAAGTCATTGTCGAGGCTGGAAATGGGAATAAGACCGTCTGCACCGGTGTCTGCCAGCCGCACGAACAGTCCAAACCGTGTGACACCTGAAATGCGAGCGTTGAATTCTGCGCCAACCTGCTTTTCAAGGTAGGAGGCGATGTAGCGGTCGTTGGAGTCACGTTCTGCAACCATGGCGCGGCGTTCTGTCTGGGAGATATGTTCTGCTGTCTGTGCAATGGTTTTTACATCGTCACGGCTGAGGCCATCATCGCCCAGCTTCAACGCCCCGATAAGGGCCCGGTGAACGATCAGGTCAGCGTAGCGCCGTATGGGGGAGGTGAAATGTGCGTAGCGGCGCAGGTTGAGACCAAAATGTCCCAAGTTATCGGGTGAATAAATGGCTTGCGCCTGACTGCGCAAAACGACGTCGCTGACCATTTGCGAATGCTCGCTACCCTTCACGCGCTCAAGGATGCGGTTGAAGTGTTCGGGCCGCATGACAGCCCCCTTGGCGAGTTTGATGTCGAGGGTTGCCAGAAATTCCCCCAGAGCCATAAGTTTTTCGCGGCTGGGCGTGTCGTGAATGCGGTAGATGAGGGGAGAGCGTTTCTCCTCAAGGGTTTCAGCGGCGCACACGTTTGCCTGGATCATGCACTCTTCGATAACGCGCATGGATTCAAATTTTTGTGCGATTTTGATGTCAGCTATGCAACCGGTTTCCCGATCTATGATGATTTTGTGTTCGGGCAGGTCAAGAGCCAGCGGGCTCCTTTTGTCGCGGGCTTTCGCCATCACCTGATAGGCGGCCCAGAGAGGTTCAATAACGTCTTTCTGTAAATGCTTGATCCGGGGATCAGGGTTTCCTTCAAAGGCTGACTGGGCGTCGGCATAAGAGAGGCTTGCGGCTGAGCGCATCAGACCCCGGATAAAGCGATGGCCAGTCTTTTGGCCGTTGCGATCGAAAACCATGCGTACGGTAAGGCAGGGCCGCTCAACGCCCTCACGCAATGAGCACAGATCGTTTGAGATGCGCTCGGGCAACATCGGCACGACCCGGTCCGGGAAGTAGATGGAATTGCCGCGCTTCAGTGCTTCCACGTCCAGGGGGTTGGCGCTCTGCACGTAGTGGGAGACGTCGGCGATGGCCACGTAGACAACCCAACCGCCTTTATTCTTCGGGTCCTCGTCAGCCTGGGCTGCAACGGCGTCGTCGTGGTCGCGGGCGTCAGGGGGGTCGATGGTGATGAGGGGGATGTCGCGCAGGTCCTCGCGCCCTTTGCCGGGTTTTACCGGTTGTGCGGCCTTGGCTGCTGCGAGCACGTTTGCGGGAAACTTGTCGTGAAGCCCATGGGCGTGAATGGCAATCAGGCTGATGGAGCGCTGTTCGTCGCCGTTGCCGTAACACTCGGTCACTTTCGCACGTCTGGGGCCATAGCGGGGCCCGGCCAACGTTTCAACCAGCACCAGGTCGCCCTCTTTAGCAGTGCCCGTGTGGGCGCGCGTTACCTCAAACTCTTTCCGGTTTTTCTTGTCGACCGGGATGATGCGGCCACCGACTGGGTCCTTTCGGAAGATGCCCAGAACAGTGTCGGCGCCTTTTCCGATCCGGCGAATGATGCGGGCCTCGTAGGCATAGTCTGCGGGACCTGTGGGGTCTGCTTTCGTGGTTCGGGCAAGCACTCGGTCGCCAATTCCGGCTGGGCCGGCCGGGTCCGCCGGAGCGCCGCGCTCTCGGTCTTTCGTTGTCACAATCACGATGAGGGGAGGGGCGCCTTTGCCGTCCCAGTTGACAGGGGTGCCGAGGAGTTCACCGTCCTGATCGCGGCCTGTGATGTCGATCAGCGTGACGGGGGGCAGTCCGTCTGTTGGCGCGAGGGCTTTGCGGTCGGTCTTCTTGAGCAGGCCGTCATTCGCCATCTCTTTCAGCAGGCGTTTTAGACCAATGCGCTGGGCACCTGATATGCCAAAGGCCTTGCCGATTTCACGTTTGCCGACAATGGTTGGCGAATTTTCCACGAAATCGAGGATTTGTTCGCTGGTCGGAAGGGTGTCATCAACGCGTTTGGGTGTGCGTTTTTTCCTGATGGGTGACGTTTTTTTGGGAGGGCTCACAGGCGCTAGTCCGCCGAGCCTGTCGTGTCCGTCTCAGCCTTCTTTGCAGGGGCCTTCTTCTTTGTTGTTTTTTTCTTCGCGGTTTTTTTGGCGGTCTTTTTCTTGGTCGCCTTTTTCTTTGCAACCTTCTTCTTGGCAACCTTCTTCTTGGTGACTTTCTTTTTTGCAGCCTTTTTCTTTGAAGGGCCTTTTGCGGCTCTTTCGGCGATGAGCTGCACGGCCTCTTCCATTGTCACGTCTTCGGGTTTCTTGCCGCGCGGAAGGGTGGCATTTATTTTGTCGTGCTTCACGTAAGGTCCGTAGCGGCCGTTCATGACATTGACAGGCCCGCTCAGCTCCGGGTGCTCGCCCAGCTCTTTAAGGGGCTTGGCAACCTGACGCCTGCCGGGATTGGCCTTCTTGTCTGCGATGGCGGCGACCGCACGATTAACGCCTACCGTGAAAACCTCATCAGGGCTTTCCAAGTTGGCGTAGACGCCATTGTGCAGCACGAAAGGACCAAAGCGTCCGAGGCCGGCGGTGATCATTTTCCCGTCTTCGGGGTGTTCGCCCACGTCGCGCGGGAGTGCGAGCAGTTGCAGGGCCTTCTCAAGGTCAACTTCATCAAGCGCCCAGGTTTTGGGAATGCCTGCCCGTTTAGGTTTTTCGCCTTCTTCCACAGCATCCATGTGGATATAGGGGCCAAAGCGACCGTTCTTGAGTTCAACATCGAGACCTGTGTCGGGGTGTTGTCCCAGGACCTTGTCGCCTGCGGGGCCCTCACCGTCCATGCCTTTGGTGAGCTGGCGTGTGAACTTGCATTCCGGGTAGTTGGAACAGCCGACGAAAGCGCCAAAGCGACCCACTTTGAGAGAAAGCTCGCCTTTCTCGCATGACTGGCAGGCGCGGCGCGGGGTGCCGTCTTCCCTTTCGGGGAAGACGTGTTGCTCAAGAACTTCGTTCAACCTGTCGAGCACCTGAGTGATGCGCAGATCTGCGGTGCCTTCCACGGCTACCGTGAAGCCTTCCCAGAATTCGCTCAGCACATCTTTCCAGTTCAGCTCTCCGGCTGAAACCTTGTCGAGTTTTTCTTCCAGGTCGGCGGTGAAGTCGAATTCAACGTAGCGGGTGAAGTAGCTTTCCAAAAAGGCTGTTACCAGACGGCCCTTGTCATCTGGAATGAAACGCTTCTTGTCGAGCTGGACGTATCCGCGATCTTGCAGAACGGCGAGGATGCTGGCGTAGGTTGAGGGGCGTCCAATGCTCAACTCTTCCATGCGCTTGACAAGGGATGCTTCGGAGAAGCGCGGCGCCGGCTCCGTGAAGTGCTGGTCAGCCCTGGCATCTGCAACACCAAGCCGGTCGCCGGCGGCAACCTTGGGCAGTCGTCGGGCATCGTCGCCGTCGTCCGGCTCATCTGTGCCTTCCTGATAGAGTTTCAGGAAGCCGTCAAAGACGGTGACCGATCCGGTGGCGCGCAGACCGAGGGTTTTATCCTCGCAGGTCATCTCGATGGTTGTGCGTTCCAGGCGGACACTTTCCATCTGACTGGCGATGGTTCTGTTCCAGATCAATTCGTAGAGGCGTGCCTGATCTTGATCGAGAAGGGATTTAACGTGCTTTGGCAGGCGTGACAGGTCGGTGGGGCGAATGGCCTCATGCGCTTCCTGTGCATTTTTTGCCTTGGTCTTGTATTCACGCGCCTTGTCGGGGAGGTAGACCTCCCCGAACTCGTTGGTGATGACTGTGCGGGACTGGGCTATTGCCTCTTCGGCGATCTGAACGCCATCTGTCCGCATATAGGTAATCAGGCCGGTGGTTTCGCCGTCAATGTCGAAACCCTCGTAAAGGCGTTGAGCGACCTGCATTGTGCGGGAGACTGAGAAGCCGAGTTTTCGAGAGGCCTCTTGCTGGATTGTTGAGGTCGTGAAGGGGGCAGGCGGGTTGCGTCGTGCGGGCTTGCTCTCAACGGAGGCGACAGAGAAAGGCTCCAGGGCAACGCGCGCTCGAACAGGGGCGGCTGTCTTTTCATCGGAGAGGTCAAATTTTTCCAGCTTTTTGCCGTTGTGTGACACCAGGCGGGCAACAAATTTGTCGCCCTGGCTGGTCTTCATGTCGGCTTCAACGGTCCAGTATTCCCGAGGAACAAACGCCTCAATTTCAAATTCCCGGTCGCAGATCAGGCGCAGTGCGACGGACTGGACGCGACCTGCGGAGCGGCTGCCGGGCAGTTTGCGCCAGAGCACGGGGGAAAGGGTGAAACCCACGAGATAATCGAGCGCGCGCCGCGCGAGGTAGGCATCAATTAACTGCTTGTCGAGATCGCGCGGATTGTCCATTGCGGCCAACACAGCACGTTTGGTAATTGCGTTGAAAACCACCCGCTCAACCGGTTTGTCACCAAGTACTTTCTTCTGTTTCAGAATTTCCAGCACATGCCAGGAAATGGCCTCGCCTTCACGGTCGGGGTCGGTCGCGAGAATGAGCTTGTCTGCGCCCTTGACGGCCTTGGCGATGTCGTTGAGGCGCTTTTGAGACTTGGCGTCCGTGTCCCACACCATGGCGAAGTTTTCGTCCGGCAGGACCGAGCCATCTTTGGAGGGCAGATCACGCACATGCCCGTAAGAGGCAAGGACAATGAAGTTCTTCCCCAGATATTTGTTAATCGTCTTTGCTTTTGAGGGCGATTCAACAATTACGACGTCCATTTATGTCCTGAGCTTCCACGTATTAGAGGGTAAAAAATGGAGATTTCCGCCTTTTTGCAGGGAGATATGCTCGGTAGCCGCCACCATGATCGGCAGGAACATGGTGAAAAGGGCCCAGCGTGTCAAATAGGCATTGAATTTTGGCGGTGGCGGGCGGCGAATTCGGCAGAATTGTCGGTAAGCATGATCCTACAGCCTCACACGTAAAACGTGTATTGCATTTTATTCACACCAATAGATAATAAAACTCACTATTTCAGTACGTTCGATCATTTGATTCGTTCCAAGCAATACAAAGGATTATGCCTATGGCCGCTCCGAAAATCGAGGTTTCTGAGAAATGCGCAGGTCAACAGGTTCCAAAGCAGGTTGTCCCGCTTCGCAAACACCCCGGTAGAAGCAGCGGGAATGCGGATGACTATGCGGCATATGCTTTTGATATGTTGCAGTCTCTTCGAGAGGCCAGTACGCGAGAAAAACACGCATTCCTTCGGTATCTGATGGGAATGGCTGCGGAGGAGGCGTACCGACTTGCGGAGGGGCAGGCGAGTGCAGCCGCAGCTTATGGCAGGGCACCCAAATAGGCCCAGCATCCAAGTAGGCTGGTGGAGAGGTCTGATCTATCAGCCATCTCGTGTAAGCTCTTGCTCCAGAAGTGCAACTTTTTGCCCTGTATCGCGAAACAGGCGTCCCGCCAGGTCAAGTTCCAGCAAAATCGCGATCACGATTTGAGCAGAGAGGCCAGACAGGCGGATGAGTTCATCTTGCAGGATGGGCGTAGGGCTGAGCAGGGACAACAGATCGTTTCGGTCTGTTTCACTTGGGGGGGCAAGGCGTGTTTTTGGGACCTCATAGGGAAGTTCTTCTCCTTCGGAAAAAAGAGGTCTTGGCGTTTGTTCCAGCCAGGCGAGGACATCGCGTGCATCTTCAATAAGGGCTGCTCCGTCTTTGATGAGACGATTGGCGCCGCGGGCACGTGGGTCCAGAGGTGAGCCGGGAACTGCCATGACCTCCCGGTTCTGTTCCAGAGCAAGGCGTGCGGTGATTAGCGAACCGGAGCGAAGAGCGGCTTCAATGATGATGACGCCCCGGGACAAGCCTGAGATGATGCGATTGCGGCGGGGAAAGTGCCGACCTTGCGGCTGGATCCCTGGCGGCATCTCGCTGACGAGGACGCCTTGTTCTTTTATGGCATCATACAGAGCCTGATTTTCCCGCGGGTACACAATGTCGATGCCGCCGGCGACAACGGCGATGGTTCCCGTAGACAGAGCCGCCTGGTGGGCTGCGGTGTCAATGCCGCGCGCAAGCCCGGAAACGATCACAAAACCTTCGGCCCCCAGGTCATGTGCCAGGTCGCTCGTCATGCGTATTCCCGCAGCCGATGCATTGCGGGAGCCCACGAGGGCGAGTGATGGCTGGCTTAACAGGTGCAGGGCACCGGCCACGGCAATGACGGGTGGTGGTGGGTCTGCCTGCGACAGGAGGTAGGGGTAGTCGGCCTCACCAACGAACAGGAGCGTGGCGCCAAGTTTTCGGGCCTGCTGCATCTCGCGGCTTGCGAGAGCTGTGGTGGCGACCTTGATGCTCCGTTTTCGCCCGCCGCGGTAGGCGAGGGCAGGCAGGGCTTCCAGAGCCTCTCCTGCGGACCCGAATTGGGCCATCAGGTCGCGGTAGGTGACGGGCCCTACATTCTCGCTACGAGCGAGCCGCAGGCGATTGAGACGTTCCTGATCGGAAAGAGAGATGGACAAAAGAACTCCTGAGCGCACGCGCCCACGGGCTCCCCCGGAGCGCGGTCAGGCGTCGTCTTTGTTTCCGATACGTGGCTCAGTTCCCGCCAGAAGGCGTGCAATATTTGCCCGGTGGGCATAAAAGACGAGGATCACCAAAACCACACTTAATTCGACCATTTGCCACTGGTCGACCCAGGCAAAGTAAACTGGTGATAGCATGGTGGCAACCAGGGCAGACAAAGAAGACACACGAAAAATGAGGGCGACGATTGCCCAGGTTGCGCAAAACAGCAGGCCAACAGGCCAGGAGAGCACCAAAAGAATGCCGATATAGGTCGAAATGCCCTTGCCGCCCCTGAAACGGAGCCAGACCGGGAACATGTGGCCGATCAAGGCTCCAAATGCCGCAATTATGGCGATATCCGGCCCGAACTGGCGAGCCAGGAGCACTGCCAGGGCACCCTTGCCTGCATCTCCCAGGAGGGTGCCGATGGCCACCCAGCGGTTGCCGGTTCTAAGCGCGTTGGTAGCCCCGATATTGCCCGAGCCGATGGTGCGAATGTCCCCCAGCCCGGCTACTCGGGTGAGAATAAGGCCGAACGGAATGGATCCAAGCAGGTAGCTGATGAGGAGGGCTGTCGCATAATAGGGGGCTGCGTCTCCCCAGCTTATTGGATCAGGCATGGATCAGGGCTCCCCGTGGACGTGCACGGTTTTTCCGGCAACGACGGTGCGTATGGCACGACCCTGCAACCGGCGCTTGTCATAGGGAGTATTTTTGGATTTTGACTTCAAAAGATCGGGGTCAAGTATCCAGGGAACATCGGTATCGATAAGGGTGAGGTCTGCCGGGGCGGCTTTTTCAAGACGCCCGGCGTCCAGCCCCATCAGTGCGGCGGGGGCCGTTGTCAAAGCGGTTATAGCGCGCGCGAGCGGAAGGGTCTTTGTGTGAACCAGCGAGAGCGTTGCGGCGACGAGTGTTTCGAGACCGACTGCGCCAAAAGCCGCCTGGGCGAACGGCAGGCGCTTGGCCTCCGGGTCCTGGGGGTGATGGCTTGAGACAATGACATCAATGGTGCCGTCGGCAAGGCCCTCGACCACCGCCACGCGGTCGTCTTCGTGGCGCAGAGGAGGGGAGAGCTTCATGAAGCTGCGATAGCTGGCCACGTCGTTTTCGTTCAAGGTGAGATGCGCTGCGGAGACCCCGCAGGTGACAGGCAGCCCGGCCTGTTTGGCCCGGCGAATAACGTCGACAGATGCTTTGCAGCTAACCTGTGCGACGTGGTAGCGGGCACCGGTCAACTCTACCAAACGCAGGTCGCGTTCGATCATGATGGTTTCAGCGGCTGACGGCGCGCCGGTGAGCCCCAGGCGGCTGGCAAGCTCCCCCTCATTCATGACCCCGCCTGCAGCAAGGTTGGTGTCTTCAGCGTGCTGCACGACAAGGGCGTCGAAAAAGATTGCGTAGCTGAGTATTCTGCGCATGACGAGCGGATTTGAAAGGGGTCTGTCTCCGTCTGTAAACGCCACTGCACCGGCTTCTTTCAGAAGGCCGATCTCTGTCATTTGTTCACCGTTACACCCGCGTGTGAGTGCGGCCATCGGGTGAATGTTTACAATGGCAGTGTCGCGGGCGCGGCGCTTGATGAAATCAACCAGCGCCACATCGTCGATGATGGGGTCCGTATTGGGCATGACGGCAATGGTGGTGATGCCCCCGGCTGCTGCGGAGAGGCTCGCGCTGCCGAGTGTTTCGCGGTACTCCGTGCCTGGTTCGCCAGTAAAGACACGCATGTCGATCAGGCCCGGCGTGAGCAGGTTGCCGCCGCAATCGATTGTCGTGATGTCTTCGGGAACACCCTCTGCAAACAGGGCGGCACCCAGGTCTGCAATCACGTCGCCTTTGACCAGCAAGGCTCCTGTTTCGTCCAGGCCCCGGGCCGGATCAAAAAGCCGTGCATTGATGAAGGCTGTCTTCTTCATGATTGCGGCTCATTTGGTAAATTGCGCGACAAAGCATCAAGGGCCGCCATGCGAACAGCGACACCCATCTCCACCTGCTCGCGAATGACGGAGCGGTTGATGTCATCTGCGACAGCGCTATCTATCTCGACGCCCCGGTTCATGGGGCCGGGATGCATGATGAGGGCATCAGGCTTTGCAACGGCGAGCTTTTCGTAGTCGAGCCCGAAGTGCTGGAAATACTCTCTTACGGAGGGCACGAAGGAACCGTGCATACGTTCCAGTTGAAGTCGGAGCATCATAACAATATCAACGTCGCGCAATCCCTCCTGCATGTCGTTGAAGACTTCAACACCCATGCGCTCTATGCCGATGGGGAGTAATGTCTTTGGGGCGATGACGCGAACGCGAGCACCCATTGTATTGAGAAGCAGGATATTTGAGCGGGCAACCCGACTATGGAGGATGTCGCCGCAAATTGCGACGATGAGGCCTTCCAGGCGGCCTTTGCGTCGTCGGATGGTGAGCGCATCCAGCAATGCCTGTGTGGGATGTTCGTGACTGCCATCGCCGGCGTTCAAAACAGCACAGCTTACTTTTTGCGACAGTAATTCTACCGCGCCACTGTCCCCGTGCCGCACCACGATAAGGTCCGGGTGCATGGCGTTGAGGGTGGCGGCGGTATCAACCAGGGTTTCCCCTTTTTTGATTGATGAGGAGCTGACGGACATGTTCATGACGTCGGCGCCCAGGCGCTTTCCGGCCAACTCAAACGAACTTAGCGTTCTGGTTGAGGCTTCAAAGAAAAGATTAATCTGGGTGCGTCCGCGTAAAACCGACCCCTTTTTGTTGATCTGCCGGTTCTGATCGACATAGGTGTCGGCCAAATCCAAAATAGAGCTGATCTGCGGTGGAGTCAGGCCTTCAATCCCCAATAGGTGCTTGTGGGGATAGGTCACGTCAATGGTTGGTTTGTCTGCGTGCATTAAGGTGGCATTCTATAGTGTGGTCGGTGGGCATTGGCAAGAAGCTAAGGATAGCTCCAGGAGAGAAAGATGGCACACCCGAACATTTCATTCGACACCCATGAGGTTACCAACCAGCCACCGGCTTTTGAGGGGATTAATCTTTTCGATACGGATATCGCTCTCAAAGAGGCGGTCGTCCGCGAGGGGGGAAGTAGCGAAGGAGCGGCCCTTTCTCGTTTTGGGGCTCGGGTAGGGTCACCTGAGGTTATTGACCTGGGACGGCAGGCCAACACCTACCTGCCAGTGTTGAAGAGCTTTGATCGATTTGGACACCGGGCTGACCAGGTTGAGTTTCACCCATCCTATCACGCTCTTATGTCTCTTTCCGTTGAACAGGGGCTACATGGGGCGCCCTGGGATCATCTGGCTACGGGAGGTGCTCCCTCGCTGGGGAGGAATGTGGCCCGTCTTGCGGGTTTGTATCTGATGGTTCAGGTGGAAGCCGGACATATGTGTCCGATCACGATGACCAATGCGGCGGTTCCCGCCCTGCAAGCTCAACCCGACCTTGCAGCACAATGGATGCCGCGCATTCTGTCACGCTCGTATGACCCATCCTTCAGGCCGTCGGAGCAAAAAAACGGCGTCACGTTCGGCATGGGGATGACCGAAAAACAGGGTGGGACAGATGTGCGCTCGAACATGACCCGTGCAGAACCTGTCGAGGGTGGTGGTCCGGGCGGGGAATATGTGGTTACGGGGCATAAATGGTTTTTCTCCGCACCCATGTGTGATGCGTTTCTTGTTCTGGCGCAGGCCCCGGGAGGGCTTTCGTGTTTTCTTATGCCCCGTTTTCTGCCCGACGGGACCGTGAACGGGATTGCCATTCAACGGTTGAAGGAAAAGGTTGGAAATAAATCCAATGCATCCTCTGAGGTTGAGTTTCATCGCGCCCATGCGTGGCTGATCGGGGAGGAGGGGCGCGGGATTAGAAATATCATTGAGATGGCGACCTACACGCGGATTGACTGTGCCATTTCGTCGTCCGGGTTGATGCGGCAGGGGCTGGTGCAGGCGCTTCACCATTGTTCTCACAGACGGGTTTTTCAAAAACATCTGATAGACCAGCCTTTGATGCAGAACGTTCTTGCTGACCTTGCGTTGGAAGTGGAGGGCGCGACTGCTCTCAGCTTTCGGGTTGCGCGGGCATTTGATGAAGCTGACAGTAGCGAGGCGCAGGCCGCCTACCGGCGGATCATGAACCCGGTAGCGAAGTACTGGGCGTGCAAGCGCGCGCCGGGGTTCACTTATGAGGCAATGGAGTGTCTTGGCGGAAACGGGTACGTTGAAGAGGGGGTTCTTGGACGCCTTTACCGCGAAGCTCCGGTCAATGCGATCTGGGAGGGTTCAGGCAATGTAATGTGTCTTGATGTCTTGCGCGCCATTGGCCGGGATGCGGAAGGGCTGGAGAGTATTTTGTGCGGGTTTGAAGCGGTTCGGGGACGCCAAAGTGATTATGACCATGCGCTCGACGGGTTGAAGGAGAGTTTTACGGATATAGGGTCGCTGGAACTTCGGGCGCGCCAGGTTATTGAAATGTTGGCGAAAATTGGCGCAGCGGCTGTGCTGCTCGACGGGGCTCCCCAGGAGGTTGCCGAAAGCTATTGCCGAACAAGGTTGGGGGGAGAGACGAGCGCTCTTTACGGGGGACTGCCCGCTGATCTGCCTATCAAATTCATTCTCGATCGGTCGATGCCATCCCGGTGATCTCTCAGCCCAGGAGCATGAGGATGAGGGGCATGGTGAAGGCAGCCAGGAGGGTTGAGCCGGTGATGAGGCTGGCCATGAGCGTTGCATCCCCTCCCAATTGCCGGGCCAGGATGTAGGAAGAGCTGGCGCCGGGGACACTGGCGCAAAGAAGGATGACAAGCCGGGCTAACCCCTCGACCTCAAATACCACGCACCAGCCGAACATAAGGAGAGGCATGACGATGAGTTTTAAGGTGCTGGTGAAGGCGACGATCGTTTTGGTCTTAAAAGCATGATCGAGACGCAACCCGGCCCCGATGGCGAGCAGGCCCATTGTCAGGGCTGCTTTGCCCAGAATATCTGCGGTCGGAGCCAGGGGTCCTGGCAGGCGCAAGCCGGTGACGTTGAGGAGGATACCTGCTGCACACGCAAGAATGAGAGGGTTCTTGCATAACAGTTTCAGGACCGTCCCAAAGCCAGCCGGAGTGTCGCCTGCATAGCGGGTGAGGATGAGGACCGAGAGAATGTTCACGGTTGGCACGAGTACCGCAAATACAACGGCGGCGAGCGCCAGACCTTCGGGCCCGTAAAGCTGACCGATTGCGGCAAGGGCGACGAAGCCGTTCCAGCGGGCGGCCCCCTGGAAGACGCTGGAAAATTGCGGTCCGGTCAGGTTTGAAGTTGCCCGCAGTGCCATCAGGAGGGCAACCATCGAAAAGAGGCCCGCCCACAGCGTGTAGGCCATCGGCCAGACGTCGAATGTGGAAAGGTCGGCGGTGGCAAGGGTATGCAGCAGCAGGGCCGGGAAAAACACATAATAGGTCAGACGGTCGAGAGGTTGCCAGAGGCTGTCGCCTGGAAAACCAAAGCGTTTGATTGTGGCTCCCAGGGCGATAACCAGAAAGACGGGAATGAGTGAGTTGAGGATTACGCTCATGACAGGGCGTACAGACGCTCCAGGGCGCCTTGAAGAATGAAAGAGGCCGCAAGCATGTCCACGACCTGGGCGCGCTTCCTGCGGCTTGCGTCGGCTTCCAGCAGGGCTTTGGTGACGGCGACAGTGGACAGGCGCTCATCCCAGAAGGAGATCGGGATTTCAATTTTTTGCGCGAGGTTGCGGGCAAAAGTGCGGGTTGACTGCGCGCGTGGGCCTTCTGACCCATCCATGTTGAGAGGAAGACCCAAAATCAGGCCGCCGGCGCTGGTTTCTGTAATCAGCTCAATAAGCCGGGCCGCATCAGCGGTGAATTTTGTTCGTTTAATTGTCTCGCGCGGGGAGGCAACGGTCCAACGCGGGTCGGCGATGGCAATTCCGATGGTCTTTGTCCCCAAATCAAGGCCGATCAGCGCCCGGGCCTGGGCGCGCTTGGCGAACGTTTCAATATCTACAATATCGGCTGGCATGGGCTCTTTTTTTGCAAGAAACACGGAGGTCATGCTTGTAGGGCATGTGGAGGGAGGCCGCAATCCGACCGGGCGTGTTGCGGGGGCGGGGGTGGTCTGATAATTTCCGCACCAAATCAAGGCACCAGGAGCATTTCTACATAAGCTTGGTGCGGTATTTCAGAAATCAGAAAAGAGAGGCCCATGTCGGTCGATGAGAACACAGTTCGGGGTATTGCCCGGCTCGCGAGGATTGCAGTGAGAGAAGAAGAACTGGCTCCGCTTGCAAAAGACATGTCAACCATCCTGGACTGGGTGGAGCAGCTTGGTGAGGTGGAAACGGATAATGTGGCCCCTCTAACAAGCGTCGTCGAGATGGAAATGAAGCTGCGTGAGGATATTGTGCGGCATGAGAGCTTGCAGCGCGAAGTTACGCAAAATGCTGCTCTGTCGGAAGACGGGTTTTTCGCTGTCCCCAAAGTCATAGAGTAGGAGTGGGAACAAATGTCTGATCTTACAAAACTCACGTTGAGCAATGCCCGGGCCAAGCTGATGTCGAAAGAAATCAGTGCCGTTGAGCTAACCCAGGCGCATGTTGAAGCGGCCCAAGGTGCCTCCAGGCTTAATGCGTATGTTCTGGCGACGCCCGAAAAGGCGCTGGATATGGCCAAAGCGTCCGATGAAAGGATTGCCAAAGGTGAAGCCGGCCCTCTCGAAGGGCTA